>CANPZE010000001.1 GCA_947589315.1 uncultured Lachnospiraceae bacterium
GCCCCGGCGCTGCCGCCCCACAGCGAGTAGCAGTCGGTATTCACCTCCAATTCCTCCGCGTGTTCAAAAATAAAACGAATTGCCCTCGCCAGATCCTCGCACGCGGTCTGCGCGCCGGGCCGGTAAATCAGCGCAAAGGCATTATACCCTTTCTTTGAAAGCTCCAGCGCATGGGGAAAGCTGTCGTGCATGGCTCCCACATAGGCAAATCCTCCGCCCGCATTGCAGACCGCGAACCTCGCGCCGGGCTTCCCCTTGAAAAAGAACAATCCCGTATTCTCCTTGGCCGGATCAGCAGCCTTTTCCTCATCCGTATAGATATCATAAAAGAGTGTATTTCCTGCCGCCGCCTGATTCTTCATGTAATTAGCTATTTCCACCGTCTTGTCCGGATCAATATTGTTGTACCATGTCATCCGCAGCTCTCCCAGCGTGTTCCCACTGTAATAGCCTTCATTCACCGGGAAAAGCAGCCTCCCATAATTTCCAAAAACAGGATCGTCTATGACATCAGAAATTCTTGTATCCGCGGTATAGGCATCGTCCTCGGCGCGCGCTGCATCGGACGGGAAGAACAGAGGGAGCGCATTATACAGATATTCCTGCACGGAGTCGAAATCGTGGTAGCCTCCCTCTTTCTGGTAAAATACATAGTGATCCGGCGTAAAAATTTCCCGCGACAGCATTTCCTCCGACATGTCAATCGACTGGCTCTTTACCGCATCCTTGGTCCCAACGGCATGATAGATAAAATATCCCCTTTCATCCAAGCGGTTATCTTTCACGAGCTGCTCGATAAAATCCACATTCTTTTCAAACTGGAAATCCCCATAGGTGCCGTAATACCAGCACGAACCGCTCATAGGCAGAAACCAGCAGATGTAATCGTAATCATAGCAGAACTGGAGCCATGTAGTCACAGAGCCTAGAGAAAAGCCGCCAAATGCCCTGTGGTCGCGGGACGCTTTCAAATCCTCCGGCGATGTGGAGGCGGCATAAGTATGAAACTGCCCCTCTACGGCTGGCATCAGATGCTCCTCAAAGTCCCGGTGAAACTGGCGGAACTCCTCGATCGAGCTGCTAAAATCCGTGCTGCTGTTCTCATTGTAAAAGGTAGCCGACACGATAATCACCGGAGGAATATCCCCATTTTCAATCAGGTGGTCAAACATATTTTTGGTGGGCGTGTAATCAAAATACTCTCCCGCACGGCCGCCCCATCCGTGCATCAGATAGAGGATATTATACCTCATGTCGGTATCGTTTTCATCATATCCATAAGGCGTATAGACATACGCGGTCTTTGTGATCGCTTCGCCGTCCCGCACATAATCTTCCGATTCATAGTCCACCTGTACGACATTTCCTTTTTTGTCTGCGTCTTCCTTATATGCCGCAGGCACGGCCTTTGTCCAACCTGTTTGACGGATCTCCATATCTGTATTCTCCCCGGATGCACCCTCACTCTCCCCGGAATCCTTTTTCTCCGGAGAAACTGTCTTCTGACCGCCCTTTTCCCGTGAAATATCAGTATCTGCCGCACAAGCAGACAAGGCCGTCAAAAGGAATGTTACAATCAACCCTGTTACAATCTTGTATTTCATCCCATTCTCCATTTCCTGATACAGAGCCAGGACTTTGTCTTAGCTCTATATTGTTTTCTTATAGTATAAAAAAAAGAGAACCTCCTAAGAAGTCTCTTTTCGTTCATCAGTTCTAACCTGTGGTTATAACCGCCCGGAGGAATCCAGAACCTCCTGCAATGCAGACAAAAACCGCTTTACCACCTCTGTTGGCTGTGGCGAATACAAAATTCCTACCGGCATGGTATAATCATCATCCCACTCTACCGGAATCACTTTCATCAGAGGATGAACCATGCTCCAGCTCTTTATGGATACCAGGACATCCCTTCTCTGCTCGCACTGATTAAAAATACTCACATCATAGAGGTCAAAGTCCACAAGATGAATCTCGGAATGTTTTTCTGTAAGATTCCTGCGAAGCTCATCCATATGCTGGCACCATCCCGGATGAATCATCATCAGTTTTTTTCCGTACAGATCTTTCACGGTCAGCATTTCCTTTTCCGCCAGAGGATGGTATATCGAAACAGCACAACAGATAGGCTCTCTCTCGATCTCGAGTCCCACACAGTTCCGCTGGCTCATCAAAAGCTCATCTACAAAGCCAGTGACAACATCAATATTCTGTCCGAGATTTTTTAAAATTTCCCTGGCATTATCCGAAGTATTTTCAAAGGGAACTAACCGAAAGCTCACATCTGCGCAATGTTCATGTATCTTAGGCCACAAACCCATCAGCATCTGGGCAGGCATGATCGGAGACGTCCCGATACGGATCACCTGCTTTTCCTCTGACATGGCGCTTTTGGCACGGAGAACCGCTTCGCGGCAGTATTCCGTTATGTACTTCGCATCCTTATACAGAGACTCGCCCGCCTTGGTCAGCTTCAGCCCTCTGTGCGACCGCTCAAAAAGGCACACGCCTAAATCGTTTTCCAGAAGATTGATCTGCTTGATCAGGGCAGTGGATGTAATGTACAGCCCATCGGCAGCCTTATTGAAACTGCCGGTCTCCGCCACATGGATGAACGAAGTAAAATTGATATTATTGATGTTCATAGACAGCCTCCACCTCTTTTTGGTTTCAGTAAAATTATAATTGTTTTTATGGGTGAAATCAATACAACGAGGCAAAATGGCTGTGAATTATTGAGCCATGTAACATTTGCTCTGCCATAAGCCTAAACCCTATAAATAGGTAAAGCAATGAACTATACATCAAACTCAATTGTACATTTGACAATTTCTTTCCATACGGTAAAGAATACTGGATTTTGTCGTTATTCTGAATGTAATCGTTATAGAAGAAACTCATTCGGATTTACTTTTTAATGTCGATTTATCGATTATTATATAACCTCTAATAATCGTCATTATTTCTCTACGAGAAATAATTCTAGCCAAAACAGCGTCTATGATACCTTTGCATGAATTCTTGACAAAATAGTTTCCCGTTTTCCGAACAATCAAGTCAAAAATTTTCCACAGAGAAATTATTTTACAACAATGATATTGTATTGTGTCGAATTAGAAATTATAATGTAACAAACAACATAAAGGAGGAATGGCTTATGAACAAGAACGCAAAAAACAACTCAACCGTAACCCCAAACACAAGTAAGGACTTCGAAGCTAAGAGAATCGAGGACTTAGCACCAACCGTTGCAGAAAATCTCAACAAGTTGCTGGAAACACAGAATATCAGTGCAAAGGAGTTATCTGAAAAGACCATTTACAGTGAATCCGCAATTTCCAAGTATCGTACTGGAAAGCAGTTTCCTCTTACAAGCTGATAACCATAGAGGGCAAAGCTACCGTTCCATTTCCCTTCGCACGCCTTTTCGATACGTCCTTCCATTGTCTGAATACGGATATTTTCACGTTCAATCTCCGCCACCGCAGACAAAACGGAAATCATCAATTTACCTGTGTCTTTCGATGAATCAATACCATCCTCTACACAGATCAGATTAACACCAAAATCCTGCATAACATGCAATATTGATAATACACCGCTGCATTTCTTCCAAAACGGGATAATTTAAAAACAAGAACATATGAGACACCATCTTTTCCAGACTTAATATCATCCACCATACGATTAAATTCTACTCTGCCCTCAATAGACTTCCCCGATTTGCCAGCATCCTCATAGTCACCGACAATCTCAAAATCATTATAATCCGCATAGGCTTTCATTCGGGATTTTTGCGCATCCAGAGAATAGCCGTCAATCTGCATAGTCGTAGATACTCGCGTGTATGTATAAACTTTGGTTTTCACTTTTATTATCTTTTCCGTTCCTCATTTGTGCCACGAATGTGGCACAATGTCATTGTTTTTATGCATAAATTCATTAAAAACATCAGTGCACTTCCCAATGGCCATAACGCTTTCCACCGACTCGCTCAATTTTCCCCTGCTTTGCCAATATCGACATCATTCTTTGGACACTTGCTCTGGAAATCCCTAATACTTTAGCAAGATCTCTTTGCGCAATACTCGGATTTTCTTCCAAAATATTTATCATTTGATTTTTCAAAGCCTCATCTAAAGCTTCACCTAAAGCCGCATTTTGATGCTTTGGAACTTTAGAATCTGATATCTTGGCACTTTGGAGCGCATAGAACTTCACCATGATATCTTCACCATGGACAATATACTCCGGCTCATCAGCGCCAAGATTTTTACAGGCATCGCAGATCTTTTGGATTCCACGACCCCAGCTTTCAATATAACCTGCACGATAAAACACTCTTGCTATATCTGGATTAAAAGGCTTTGACGTATGCGTCCTCAGCAATGTTTCAGCCGTCCAACCAAAGGGAAGCAGGCTGCTGTTACTGATGTACATCACATCCTCATCAATACGAATTTGAATTGGATTATTATCGGCCCAATTGCAATGAATCAGTGCATTATAAACTGCTTCTCTCACCGCATCACGAGCATATGGATATGTCTCCACTCTCGTTTCTTTGTGGTAGGAAACTGCTGCCTTCAAGTATTTCAAATAAATCAGTTCAATCACTCGATCCGCTATTAACAACAGAGAACCATGAACCTCGTCTTGATATAGAAGCTCGCTTCCTTCAAATTTTCCAATTTTTACATAGCAGCCGCTGATGATCTTTTCAGCATTGCGATAGAAGCAGAGTGCTCCGGCTCTTTTTAGCTTTCCTTCAACCAACAGATCAAGCTTGTCCAGAAGCTCCTCATTAGGTATATCCAGATCTTCTCTGGCCATACGTCCGCTGCGAAGAGCCTCACGTCGAAAAATATCAAAACTTTCCTTATCCAAATCATCGACTGTAATATTACTGACTGTCGCCGCATCCCATTTTATTCCAGTCTTTGACATCAAAAAATTGGTCAGCGCATTACCGCGAAGCTGTTGCTTCGTGCTGCCACTGCGATAATGATATTCTCCATCATAATTAACAGGAAATGCCCATGGCGATACCACTATTTCAATATATTCCATACCATCTTCCTCCAAAAGGTTGACATCTGCAACAATGCCCAGCTTATTCTGAATTTTGTTTGGAATATCTTCCATCAATTTTTTGGCATTACTGACACCAATAACAATACCATTGTCTTTTTTTCCAATATAAATTTTTCCGCCCTGTGCATTGGCAAAACCGCATATCCACTTCAGATATTCGTCCCTCCAGGATTCTTTCCATTCTGTATTCTGGCTTTCTGCCATAACGCAACTACCTCCGTACTCTACTCACTATCAAACTTAACACCAATCAGCTGTTTCTATATACGTTGAAACTTTATTTTGCATTAATATTCGCATACGTGACAAAGTGTTTTCTATTTTTCACTTTTGAGTGCAAATTGCAAAAAATCACACCTTTCCGGCGAACTTTACTTCTACATTAATTACCACTATGTAATCATTTTCTTTCCAGCCTCTATAAGTGGCTTTCTATATTTATATACTATTCCCGAAACCATAGCTACTGACGCAAGAATCTTCAAATTATGACTTTCTTATATCTTCTTTTTCATCATATGTTTCCTTATTGATTATAACAGACTCCGACAATAATAGTGCTGGATAGTATGTTGTCTTTGTAATATTGATTCTCTTCTTCTTTTGGCACAATCACATCTCCCACACTTCACTGATATCCAATTAAAATGGGACAAGAACATTTTTAATATGAACGATAATCTGAGTTTCTGGCTTCATTATACAAGAAACTGACGACAACACTCCAAGGTGCAAATCCCTGAAAAAGTATCCGCCATTTCTAAGCTCTACCCTCATATCATACGAAAATGTTCCAATGCTTCCCTTATAACCTTTTCTTTCTCTGGCGGACATTTCGGTTGTCTGGCATTTTCTGATTTTGGCAAATTATAATTCACTTTCTCAATAATCCCGCATTTCTCTTTTACCTGTACTATGTATAAACTGCTGACTTTCAATCCAGTATGTTCCAGTACATACTCCATGATCTCCTCATAGGTGGCTTTGCTCTCCGCAGCCGTCAAATCAAGCTCGTCCATCTTCAGCTCAACCTTGATATGTTAGTCTGAATGAAGTTTGGACAACAAGCATACCGTCTCCACATGCACCGTCTGCGCAAACAAATCCACATTACTCATCCGCTCCACCCTATATCCCCGCTCCTGGAACACCTGCAGATCCCTGGCAAGGCTAGTAGGCTTACACGAGATATACACAATCTGCGACACGCCAAAATCAATGATCTTCTGCAGGGCCTTTGGATGGATTCCGTCCCGGGGAGGATCCAGTATAATATAATCCGGTCTTTCTGCGATTTCATCGATCACCTGCAAGACATCACCGGCGATAAATTCACAGTTTGCCAGGCCATTCCGGACTGCATTCTCCCGGGCCGCTTGCACAGCCTCCTCTACAATCTCCACACCGATCACCTTCCCTGCCACCGGAGCAATGATCTGAGCGATAGTACCTGTCCCGCTGTACAGATCAAACACCACCTTATTCTTCCAAGCTGCAGCAGAGAATTGAGCTCCATCGGGAGCATCCGCTGTTTCCTCTCCCAGGTTTATTCCCAGAACATACTCCCGCACACGGCGGTACAGCGTCTCAGCCCCGGCAGTATTCGTCTGAAAAAAAGAAAACGGAGTGATCCGGAACTGGAGATCCAGAACCTTCTCCAGAAACCAATCCCTTCCATAAACAATCTGAGTTCTGTCACTTTGCACCACATCGGCCAGACTGTCATTGATAATATGCAAAAAGCCGGCAAGACCTCCCGAAAGCTCCAGCTGTTGCAAGCGCCGGGACAATTCCGGTATATGCCGGTTCATTTTTTCCTGCTCCTGGGAGGAAGTAACCAGCGCCACCAGCAGTTCCCCGGAAGAATGAGAGCGGCGCACTAAAAGATGGCGCAATATTCCTTTGTGGGTCATCTTATGGTAATATTTTAGATTATTTTGAGCGCAGTAATCACGGACACAATCCAGGATACGGGTAAAGTCATGATCTGCGATACAGCAGCCGGAGACCGACAGAATGTCATGAAAACTTCCCTTTTTATGCAGCCCCAATGTCAGCGGGCCATCCTTTACCTCGTCCCCAAAAGAGAACTCCATTTTATTTCGGTAGGCCCAGGGGGATGGGCTGGGGAGGATTCCGTCATACACATAATCTGAGATTCCTTCGCAGACCGGATCGATCAGTTCCAGTACCTGCTCTTTTTTCAAGCGCAGCTGCTCTTCATAGGGGAGCGTCTGATAGCTGCACCCGCCGCACTTGCCAAAATGAAGGCACAATGGAGTTGCAGTCTCTCTCTCTGACGGTTGGAGCACCTCCCGAAGTATTCCCTGGCATCTTCCCTGGCGCGCCTTTTTAATAGACAGGCGGACTGTCTGTCCCGGCAGGACCCCCTTTACCTGAACAGGTACGGTGCGGAGCGATCCGTCCTCTGCCTGTTCCTCCACACATACCATTCCTTTATTAGGAAAACTGGTCTTCTCCACGATTCCTTCTACAATCTGTCCCTTTTTCAAGCTCACAATTCTCCATTCTATCCTTTCCTTACCGCCAGTTTGCCAGGGCGCTGACCCAGAGCCTACTTTGTAACAAAATTTCCCAGAATATGCAGCTTATTAGCAAATTCTTCTACCGTGGCCAGAGCATTCCCTACGCCAGAATCCTTCAGGTTCCCCTCTACATCTACGAAGAAACGGTATTCCCAGCTTCTGCCTTCAATGGGACGGGATTCTATCTTGGTCAGATTCAGATCATTATAATAAAAATTAGCTAACATATTATAAAGAGAGCCGGCCTGGTGCTTAATCTCAAATGCCAGGCTGATCTTATTGGCGTCCTTCAGATAGATCTTCTCATGGGAAATGATAATGAACCGCGTATAATTCTGGCTTTGAAAGTTGATCGCTTCCTTCAGCACTTCCAGCCCAAAGGTCTGCGCCGCTCTGGTGCTGGCAATGGCCGCCTGAGTATTATCCTCCTCCTGAGATACCTTTTTGGCTGCGGCTGCGGTGCTGGCATATTCCTCTCCCTGCATCTGAGGATGATCCTCCAGAAAGTTCTTGCACTGCATCAGCCCCTGGGGATGGGAGTACACAGTCCGGATCTGCTCCAGCTTCGTTCCCGGCCTGCCCAGCAACGCCTGTTCCACCTTCACTACATGCTCCGCTACAATAGCCACATCGTATTCCAGCAACAGGTCATAGATATCTGCTATCCCCCCGGTTGAAGTATTCTCAATAGGAAGCACGCCAAACGCCGCCTCTTTGTCGGCTACAGCCTGCATCACCTCACGAAAGGTTGTCTTGTTAAAAGAAGTGATCTGGTCGCCAAAAAATTCCAGCATAGCCTGCTCGGAAAAAGCGCCCTTTTCTCCAAAATACACAATAGGAGTAGCTTTATCCACTTTCAAATGCTCCGTCTGGCGAAAAGGAATATGATTCACGGAAGGTCCCAGCATCTGATACTGGTATTTCCGGCTGATAGACATGATCTGCCGAAACAGGTCCTCAATCGCTGTCTTATTAAATTCATTTGCCGCCAGCTTCCGCAGGGCCTGTAGCTTTTGATTCTCCCGTTCCGGATCAAACACCTTCTTGCCGGTACTTCTTTTATAAACAGCCACATCATTAGCCACTTCCATACGCTCTTCAAAAAGCTTTGCCATCTGTTGGTCGATCTCGTCAATCTTCTTTCTGCTCTCTGCTAAATCTATTACCATGTCCCGTACCAATCTATACTGCAGACAAACCCACTCCCGCCCACAGGAGGTGTTTATCTGTCCATTTCCTTTCTACAACGATATAAATGAGATCCTACTCCCTCAAGGGAGTCTGCCTTAATAACCCTCCGGCCTCGCAGGAATAATAAACGCAGCAATTATGTAAACAATTATGCTCAGCCCAAAGGCAAAAGTCAAGATCGCCCAGATTAAACGGATCAGGGTAGGATCTACATTTAAATATTCTGCAATTCCGCCACATACTCCGCAAAGCATCTTATTATCATTAGAACGGTATAATCTCTTTTCACTCATATTGTCTCCTCCTTACATTCCTGTATATCACTAAAGCTTTTTCACCTTGCTCGGTATCCCATAAAAAGTCTTTTTCTTCACCATTTTATAGGCTCTGACCCTGACATAGCAGGTCTTATTCTTTTTCAGGCTCAGTGACAGGCTGGCCTTCTTTGTCTTTTTCTTGGCCACAGCCTTAAATTTCTTTGCATAGGAATAGGATACTTCATATCCTGTTACTCCCGCCACCTTTTTCCATTTCAGGGAGACCTGCGTCCCTGAGCGCTTTGCCGACTTAAGCTTCGCCTTTTTAGGCACAATATGGAACTGGGCCTTGCGTGTCCCGCGGTAATTCCCAATCCCCTCGATCGTTACCGTAGCATTCCCGATCTTCTTATTATTCTTATAGCTCAGCCGGTAATCCATCCCCTTCACCAGCAGGGAACCTTGATATTTGATAGATACTGCAGGCCTGATCTTCTTTCCGGTATAGGCCTTATCCGGGATTTTGGCCATCTTCAATTCCCCAATGGGGATCCTGTTATCCTGTTCCGATCCTGCTCCCCCATTTCCATCTCCTCCCGCAGCAATATTTCCCGTTCCATCATCAGGAAGGGGCATATCGGGAGAGACATAAGAGGCCGTCAGATAGAACCAGAATGTCTGCTCAGAAAGTGTACTCAGCTTCAGATAATATTCCTGTCCGCCATAGAGCGCCACATCCTGATTGATATTGTCTTCCAGGCTGTCAGTTTCCATCAGCGCCGTCATATTCTTATCATACAAAGTCCCATATAAGTTCTGGCCGCCCTCGGAGGTAAAATGATAGGTACCGTCCTTCTCAGGGATCACTTTATAAAACAGATTTTCCTGTTTATTCTCAATCACCAGATTGAGTTGCTGTTCCCATGCCAGCTGTTCCAGAGAGACTTCCGACAGATCCTTTCCAACTGCCAGCTGGAACTTTCCTGTCTGAGTTTCATCTGCTGCCATGATCACCAGATAATAACTCTGTCCCTTCTGGAAATAGTCCCGGATCAGGAACCCATTCCCCGTATCGGAAGCCGTATTGCAATACAACGCCTGTAATTTTCCCTCTTCATCCTGAACATACACTGTGGCCTTCAGATAATTCAGGCAGCCGCAATGGTCCCCGCTCCAGCAGCTGCAGCCAGCCTGGCAATTTCCCTGGCACCCACAGAAATCTTTGGAATAAATATTATAGTAACCATCCCCCTGTGGCTGGAAACAAGCATAGACTGCATCTCCCTCCCTGGGGATCTCTTTTCCGGTCCCTGCCATCACACCGGTGATATTCTGCACATTCTCAAACATACTCAGGCGCATAGTTTTCCTGATCCCTACCCGGAAAGAGCCAATCTGGCTGGAAGATTCGGAATACTGCGCCCCGAAATAGTATGTCTCCCCTGCTGTCAGTTGGCATTCCAGCGCAAAATTATTTCTATTTCCCTTGCTGGTCAGGTCGCTGTCAACGATCGTTCCCGAGCGGTTAAACAGAAATGCCGAGGTAGAGATATCTGACAGAGAATAAAACACATAAGAATCTGTCTCCTCAGGAATAAATTGAAAGATCCCCATCCGAAGCTTTTCCGGATGCAGCGACACCTCCTGCAAAACCCCTAATTCCAACACTCCCTGATATTCCATTTCTGCAGACGCCTCTTGAACAAGAAGCCCCTCTTCCCCCAGCCTGCCACCAACAGAGCAGGCCAACAATACAAGAGCAGTGCTGACAGATAGCAGACGGAAGCATGTTTTTTTCATAATTTCCCCCATTCCCACACGCCCTGCCGCACAAGAAACCAACTTCCCGGCAGTCGGAACGCATAGATATAAACCTACTGTTTCTTTCCTATAAAATATACCATACTTCCCTTATTATAGCAAACAAGATAGAAAACTTGACATTTTTGGAAATATTCACTAATATATGTTATTAGAAATGTCGATATAGTAACTGAGGTGAAACAATGAGTGCAAAAGGTGGGAAAACTGGAAAAAGCAATAAAAAGTTCATCCTTTTGATTGTTATCCTGGTCTTGATCATTCTGGGACTTTCTGCAACTGTCTTGTATCTATGGAAGCAGCGGCCATCGGGCAATGTGCAGAAGCAAGGTACGGGGAAGTCCTTGGTGGTAGACGAGGATAATGCCGATGGCGTCATTGGAGATCTGGAAGAAGACAGCATGGATAAGATGTACAATTGCCGTATGTCTACCTCCTGGACCTTTGAAGACGGAAAAGCAGAATCAAAGGATGCATATGTTGCCAACACTGATTACAATCACTATACTGTCTATTTTGAAGTGCAGATTGACAGTACCAAAGAGATTGTCTATACTTCCCCGTATCTGCCGGTAGGTTCAGAACTCAATGGATTGAAATTGGACCACCCGCTGGATGCCGGAAAATATCCCGCCACTGTCATCTACCACCTGGTAGATGATGACAAAAAAGAAGTCAGCACTGTTGGCTTTACTGTAACTATTCAGGTACTTCACTAAGTACACCAACTGAATATCATCATTCAAGGAGGAATAAGAAATGAAAAAACAATTATTTTCTGCATTATTGGCAAGCGCATTAGTTATTGCCGGCTCTGCGCCTTATGCATCGGCTGCTGCAGCCCCCACTGTATCCAGTAACGGAACAGGAACTGTATACAGCCCTCAGGACATCATTGATGTAGTAGTTCCAACGGATTTTAAGATTGCCTTCAACCCGTTGGAGGTAGCTGTCAAAAATGATGATTTCAACGGCTCAACACAGGTTCTTTCCGGAACTTATGCAATCCAGAACAGAAGCACGGTACCTGTTAATATCTCTGCCGCCTTCACTGTATCTGCGGATGGCAAGACAGTCGCTTTTGGTACTGCTGCAGATGTTGAAAAGGACAACGCAGCAGAAACGAAGCCTACTGCAGCTAAGTTCTCTCTGGATCTGATCACTACCGCTGCAAATGCTTCCCAGACCCTCCCTGCTGCACCTGCAGAGAAAGGGGACGCGGCAACTTCTTTACGTACAGATGCTGCTGCAAGCGGTGTAAAGCTCTCCAAAGCTTCTACTGCACCGATTTCCTTGACAACCGGAAAAGCAGGCACAACACTCGCAACTACAGTAGACTTTATGTTTAACGCTGGTCCTTATACCCCAACTTACGATAAGGAGCAGGATAAGGTAATCTACAAAGCAAACGCAAAGGGAACTTGGGATACTGTAGCATTCAAGTTCGGCGGTACTGCTTCTATCTACGCTGATCTTTGGACAAAGGCAACTGCTCCCAGCGTAAAGGCAACTTATACCCTGACAGAATCCACTCCTGCTGCTTATGCATCTACTCCTTTCAGCCCTACTTCCAAGAATATAATGCTGAAGACAGGGCAAGGTGATGTTACCGTATCAGCTGGTGTAGCTGACAAGGCTTACACTTTTGCAAAGAAGCCTTCACTGACTATGAGCAAAGATGAGCCTACAAAGCCTGCAGACAGCCAGAAGGTTACTCTGTTGAACCTGGTTCCCAACTCAAAGCCTGATTCCACTCATAGGGTAGTAGACTTTGGTACCTATGCAGCTGATGATGATGCCCAGTCCTATACCTATACGATCAAGGGTGATTATGTAAAGGCACATGTAGAAGCTGGCTTCTATAAGGTTACCATCGGAAAACAGTCCTTCATCATGGAAGTAAAATAATTACAAATAAAAAAGAAATCCTAAAAAAGGAAGCTGTCATATAACAGCTTCCTTTTTTCCGTCCTGCAACACCTCTAATAGGCCTCCAGCCTCCGGCTCAGCTGACCCAGGATATCATAACCATCCCAGTATACATCCATTTCCAAAGAACTGCCAAAGGGAACAATCCGGTCAATCCCCAACAGCCGGTTCTTTATCACAAATTCCAGCAATTCCTGCCTGTCTATCCCATAATACACCAGCGTCTGAACCCGTTGATCGATATAGGGCGCCAGGTCAGAAAGCTGCTCCAGCGTATACTGATAGAACATACCAAATTTCCCCCGAAGAATATTAATATCTTCCGGCAGCCGGGCCAGTTCCAAAGTATATAACAGATTTCCATATGTCTCATAAGACTTCACCTGTTCCAGCCGGATATCCTCCCTCATGCCCGCCATACACAGATCTGTATATTTATCTACGGCCTTAATGGGAGCCAGGTCGTACCGCTGCGCCTCCTGCCAGACAGCCCGCCAAAAACGGCGTCTGGCCTCCTGCTGGCCCTGTCCCATCCACAATAAAAGATGGGGTGTGGAGCAGGCATTCTGATCCATTAGATACGTATCATTGTAAAAATGCCTTGCCAGTTGGATACATTCCTCCTCGGTAGCCCGGAGTACCGCTTCACAATCTAAAATTCCCAGGGAATAACGGTCGGCAAATACAATTTCCACACTCTTAGGTTTCATGGGAGACTGGCGGATCGTTCTAATAGCCTCGTCTCCTCCCCAGATAATCCGTCCGTCTGCTTTCGCCGACAGCCGGTCTGTCAGCTCCTTATCGCGGCCATAGCGGACAAATGCCGTCCCCTGCTTCAGCTCCTGATACTCCGGCTTCTCCAACACCTCCCTGACAGCCTCACAGATTAAGTCTATCTGTGGAAAGTCCCTGGACGGAACCCGGACAATATTGGCATTACCGGACAACAGTCCGAAAAAATAAGAAAAGGCAAAATTGACAGGTACATTAGAGGGCGTAATATGAAAGAGCAGCCCCCGCCCCAGTCGGCAGTCTGTCTCCGCGGCTGCCTCCTTTTTCCGAAGAATATTCCCCCTGCGGCACCAGAAGGCCAGGGACAATACATCGGCATACCGTTCCTTCCCCGCCTTCTGCCGAAGGACTCCGGACAATTGATCCAAAAAATCGACCACAATGTCACTGTACAGCGGCAACGGACGTACCGCCACCTCTTCCTGGCCGATGAGCCATTCTGTCTTATCGCTTCTCATACGTATCGCTGCACCCCCTTACCTCTGCATTCTGGATCCTTCCCAGGATCCGGAACGTCTTTCCTTTCCTGCCACAGGGACAATCATCCTCGCCGATCAGTTCTCCCAGATCCTCTGACAGTATACTATGCCCCGGATAGCTGTCTGGCAAAACAGACAGCAGCTGGATCAGCCCAGTCTCTCCCTCCCGGCAGACAGAGAAATCCCGGGGATTGCGCAGGATGATATCCGAATAATTCGAAGCGTGAAGGCGCCCACACTCACATTCCATGAAAATTGACCCTGTCTGCTCCACCATGCCATAATAATTGCACACTCTCTGGATGCCGCACACCTCATTTAACTTTTCTTTATACGTCTCATTATCAACAGCCTCCTGGGCCAGCTTCTTAAAACCGCCTCCATGAAGCAGGACTGCCTGAGACAGGTCCAGCTTCTTCCCGCTGTCCCGCAGTATCTTATAAAAATGTTCCCAGATCATAAAGGTAAATCCAAAAAGCAGGATATTCTCTCCCTGATGCCGCTGTAAAAAGGCTTCTACCCCTTCCAGATCCAGATTCATATTCTCATCCAACGCATAGACAGTATCCCTGCCCAACATGGCGAACCCCAGGATCCCTGCTCCCCGCGCAGAAAACATCTTCCGATCCTTAATTACGCTTTTAGAATCAATGATCATCATTGGAAAACGCTTTCCCCCCAGCATATCCATGGCGATCCGCACCAGGGCCGCCGACTGGTTTACCGCCGTCTCCTTATCCAAAAAGATTTTCGATACCCTCTGCCCCGTTGTCCCTGAAGAGGTCATGGTCTTGATAATGTCCTCCCTGGGGACGCTGAGAAGCTCGTACTCTTTAAACAGACGCACGGGAAGGAAAGGATACTCCTCCACCTCATGAGAAATTGCCGGGTCGAATCCTATATTCCGCAATAAATTATGGTAGGGAGCACACCCCCTGTCATGCTTCCTGGTCAACTCCTGCATGATCTGCCGGTAATACTCCCTCTTTTCCTGGCTGGACAGCCCATAGGGGCTCTGGCCAAATAATTCTTTCCGTTTTTCCATATTCCTGCTTCTCCGTTCCTATGATTTATTTTGCCGGGATTGTCTTCCTCTCCGATCCCAAAGCCGAATACAGAACTTTTCCCGCCTCATTCCGGGGAATTTCTTCGATATAGATTACCTCAAAGCTTCGGGAGGTAAAGTTCAGGGCGCGGCTGATAAATTCTTTCATCTCCTGCTGCCTGCTCTCCTCCTTCTCTGTAGTATACAGGCGCATCCGGTCATCTTCCCCGGCGCACACGCAGGAATATCCCTGCTTCTTTAAGATCCCTTCCACCTCGTCCAGGTTCACCCGGTTACCGTACATTTTGAGAAAACGCTTCTTCCTCCCCACAATATAGTAAAAGCCGTCTTCATCCCGTTTTGCCATATCTCCAGTGTGAAGGACCCCGTGGTTCTCGTCTCCCTTACTCAGATCCTGATACCCCTGGGCATAGCCCAGAGTCACGTTCTGTCCCGTATAGATCAGCTCTCCCACCGTATCGGGCCGGGTGATTTCCTTTCCATCCACATCTATTAAGGAAAAACTGCCTCCCGGAATAGCGATCCCCATACTTCCGGCCTTTTCCTGTGCCCGTTCCCAGGGCAGATAAGACATCCTTGCCGTTGCCTCAGTCTGTCCGTACATTACGATCAGCTTGATTCCCTTTTCCTGGCAGATTCCATTAAATTCCTCCGCCATTTCTTTGGAAAGCTTTCCTCCCGCCTGAGTAATATAACGCAGGCTGGGAAGCTGCATCCTGCCAAAACGCAGCGCCTTCAGCTGCTCATAGATAAAAGGAACGCCTCCAAAGGTGGTAGGCTCCAGCTTCCGGAAGATTTCCCAGAACTGTCTCTGTATCACAGAATACTCATTCATAATGACAGAGGCTCCCCGGAGCAAATGGCTATTGATGATAGACAGACAATAGGTGTAACTCATAGGCATCGTTGTGATGGCCCGATCCTCCGGCAGGATTCCCAGATATTCCGCAATCGAACAGGCATTAGCCGTAATATTCGTATAAGACTGGCGGACCAGCTTGGGGCTTCCGGTACTCCCCGAGGTAGTCAGCAACAGCGCCAGTTCCGGATTCAACTCATAGTCCTGTTCCCATTCTGTAGAACGCAGCACAAACCCCCGGTATCCACCCAGGACCGGCAGATCTTCATGCTGGGACCAGTCCCTGGGGGCATAGACAAAGGAAGGGTGATAGGCTTCATACAGCTGTTGGTACAGCTGGGCATCGATGCCGCTATTGACCATTACGGGGACGACTCCTTTTCGCAGCGCCCCGATATAAGCGCATACAGATTCCAGGCAATTGCGGCAGATCAGAAACAGGACGCTTCTGGCGGGAATCTCCTGCAACAGCTTGTCCCCATCTTCCAGAAACTGACGATAGGTCAATCGCTCCCCCTGTTCAGTGATCACAGCCGTCCTGTCTGCATATTGGTCAATGTCTCTGTAGAAATCCATTCCATCCCGCCTCTCTCTGCTTCTCCCTATCCTTCCACAGCAATATCATACTTCTTTAAGATTTCTATGCCTTTCTCAAAGGAAGAGAAATCAATAATATCCTCTGTCTCAAACATAATGTCAAAGGCTTCCTCCAGCTCTGCGATCAGTCCCATATGGCCCACAGAATCCCAATTTTCAATCCCCTGATAAGTCAGTCCGGACTTCACTTCCTCCAGAGGCAATTCCAGGCCTTTTACAAATGCATTCCTGTATTTTTCCATATTTGTCATAACAATCCTCATTCCTTTGCTATATCACTTAATATATCGGAAAAAAGAGGAGCAAGCCCCTCTCTTTCCCAATGTTTCCAGAAAGTAACCTTTCTGGAAGTTTACTTTCTGGAATCTGGCGCCTGTGCGCCGGAGTCTCCTTCCACCTCCAAAGGTACGGCTCCTTCAGCAAAATTCCCCTCCTGCGCCCAACCGCCAGTATGTAAATAATACTATCAGTTGCCTTTCCATTATAGCATTGATTCGTTAAAAATTCTACTCCAACTTAAACTTATTAACCTGGCCGCTAAGCTGATTGGCGATATCCATATTGGAATTTGCTTCCTTCCCGATATCCCCTACTTGCTCTGTCAGGCTCACAGACATCGCTGTCACATTGGCAATTCCCTGCGTACTCTCCTCAACAGCAACATTCACTGCCGCAATTGTGTCCTTTATGCGGTTCATATGCTCCCTCAGCCCCTGGCTTTCCTCTGCAAACTTCTGCATCATTTCCTTCATATTACCCACATCATTGCGATAGCTGTCACTGGTCTCCAAAAGCTTGGCATAGCCGTTCATGGCAGTCTCATCCATAAATTTCAGCATAGCTTCAGCTCTCTGCGCCAACTCGTTTACAGTCTCGATCACCTCGGCGCTGACCTGCTGGATCTGAGCGGCCGCACCGCCAGAATCCGTAGCCAATTTTCCGATCTCATCTGCTACCACGGCAAATCCCCGGCCAGATTCCCCGGCCCTGGCTGCCTCAATGCTGGCGTTCAGCGCCAGCAGATTGGTCTGCTCTGTGATCCTTATGATATTCTCCGTAAGTTCACTGATCTCCTCTACCTTTCTGGACTTCTCAATCTTCTCATTTACGGAAGCTGCCATTTCCTGGGCCAGCTCCCTGGCATGCCTCTGGCTCTCCTCCGCCTCCCCATAGATCTGGGCGGCCCTTTTCATCGTATCCGCTGAAGCATCCTTGCCTGCCGTAGCGCTGGTAGCGATCATTTCCATCGTTTGAGAAACCTCTCCCGCCGCCTCATTGATCTGATTCAGAGAAGCATTCGTCTCCTCCATGGCGGCGCTCATTTCTTCCATCGTAGCAGAGACATCTGTAATGGCAATCTCTGCTTTTGAAAGGCTTTCCACCACATTCTCAGAGGAATTTGTCAAATGCGTGGAATTATCAGCAATGCTCCGCATAATCCCGCAAATATATTCCAACAAGGCATTTACATTATCAGCGATCAGCTCCAGTTCATCCCCGGTGAGAATGTCCAACTTTTGGGTTAAATCCCCCTCGCTGTTCACCAGGTCATAAATCTTGCGGTCTACCGCCCGAAGGCCCTTCATAATCCGCCGTACCACAATTCCCAAAATCACTGTAGCCACTACCAGGCAAAGAATCGCCATCCCTATTACCTGTCTTAAAATCACCTGCTGCCTGGATACCACAGAAGAGGCGTCATAGTCGCATCCCAGCACACCGATCACTTCTCCCCCATCGTCCAAAATAGGCTTATATACTGAGATCAGATCCCCATCCTCCGTAGAATCAATATAACCCTGGACGTAATCCTCTCCCTGGAAGACATCAGCTAATTCCTTATAAGATATCTGGAATTCTGCGCCGATCGGATTCTGTCTGTCTGTATTATCCGTATCCACTCCATAGCAGACCTTCTCCCCATCCCTGTACAATGTGTACAGAAACGCAATGCCACAGCGTTCCTGAATATCCCGCATTGCCTTCAGAAGCGTCTGGTATTCCTCACTCTCCTCATCCCCCGGTTCCAGGCCGGCTGCCATATTACCATCAACGCTTGCCACTGCTATGCTTGCCGCCATATCCGCTTCTTCAATCCCCATTTCCACCATTCCTTCGGAAACATGCTGATAAGAAGTATAACCTAGTGCAAAACAAATCGCCAGGACCAGCAATCCCACCGGAATTAAAATCTTGCCCCGTATACTGATCCTGCGTACCTTTAATTTCATTCTCCCACTCCCTTTCTAGTGCAATGCATAAAGCCACAATCTAATTATACAAAGAGTTTTTTCCCTCTGCAAGGCTCATTTCTTATGCTTTATCAGATAGCGGTAATTTTCAGCCAGCCTTTTCCAATTCAGACAGTTTCTGACACGTGTCTCTTCACACACTCTATTACATATTCCTGTTCCTCCCTGCTCAATCCCGGATGAATGGGAAGGCTGATCAGCCCCCGGTACAATTGCTCTGCCTGGGGGCAGCTGACACCATCATAACCGATCTGCTGGTAATAGGGATGGTGATATACAGGAATATAATGCACATTTACACCAATGCCGTCCTCACGCAGCTTCTGGAAGATATCCCTCCGTTTCTGCGCCGGCACCTGGATCACATACAGATGATAACTATTCTCGCATTCTTCCCTTTGATAGGGGGTAATAATATCCTGCTGTCCTTCAAATGCCTGGTCGTATACCCGGGCAATCTCCCTGCGCCGCTGTAAAAAATGGGGAAGCTTTTTCAGCTGGCTGATCCCCAGGGCGCACTGTACGTCTGAAATCCGATAATTGTAACCCAGATCCAGCTGTTCATAATACCAGGGGCCCTGATCCTCCTGAAGCAGCTTTTCCTCCCGGGTAATTCCATGGGAGCGGTATAAACGCAGCCGTTCATATAGCTTTTCATCATTGGTGAGCACCATCCCTCCCTCTGCGGTAGTAATGTGCTTAACCGGATGGAAACTAAAACAGGTCATATCTGACAGCCCTCCGATTCTCTGCCCCCGGTAACGCGCTCCCAGCGCATGGGCTCCATCCTCGATCACCACAAGGCCATGTTCTCTGGCAATGCCGTGGATCTCATCCATCTGGCAGGGCTGTCCCGTATAATGGACAGGAATCAAAGCCTTCGTGCGGGAGGTGATCTTCCTTTGGATGTCTGCCGGATCAATATTATAGGTATCCGGGCAGATATCGGCAAAGACTGGCCTGCCTCCGCAATAAAGAGCGCAGTTGGCAGAAGCAGCAAACGTGATAGGAGTGGTAATGATCTCATCCCCCTCTCCGATCCCTGCCGCCAGGCAGGCAATATGCAGCGCCGCCGTCCCACTGGACACTGCCACGGCATACCTGGCTCCGGTATACTGCGCCACTGCCTCCTCAAATTCCTGGATCTTCGGTCCGGTAGTCAGGTAATCTGACAGCAGGACACGAACCACCTCCCGGATATCCTCCTCATCAATCTGCTGCCTTCCGTATGGTATATAGGCTCTCTTGCCCCGGATACTGCTCCTGCCTGCCTTTAATTTCATTCTCCCACTCCCTTTCTAGTGCAATGCATAATTATACAAAGAGTTTTCCTCCACTGCAAGGCTCATTTCTTATGTTTTATCAGATAGCGGTAATTCTCAGCCAGCCTTTCCCAGCGTTCCCGCGTCATTGTATGTTCCAGGGACTGGCAAAACCCCTTTTCCAATTCAGACAGTTTCTGATATGTGGCGCTCTGGCGGTAGTCCGGAAACTGCAGCAATACCTCTTCCTTCATTTGTTCCAGTGTCTCATAGGGAAGCTGGTCAAACCGGGTAAAGATCAAGTGCAGGGTATTGATATAATACAGCCGCAAAAAGCTTCCCAGCATCTCTTCCCGGAACTCATCGGCAAAGCCCCTCCGTTTCAATTCTTTAAGCTTTTCCTTCTCGATCAGCAGCCGGTCCAATTGATGGGCGGAATTCCTTCCGGAGACAGTAGACTGCGGATTATAATAATAATGATAAGCAACCTTCCGGCTCACATAGGCCCGCTCTACAGAATACACTACCAGCGCCCCAAAATAGTTATCTTCATAAGCCAGCCCCTCAGGAAAGGATATGTCATGGTCCAAAAGAAACTTTTTCTCATAAATCTTGGTATTGATACTGCCGGGGAGTCCATGCCTTAAAAAATCATGACGCTGGGAGACGTTGCGGATCACTATCGGTTCCTCTGCTATCCCGCAATATTCCTTAACATCGCAAAGATTTCCGTCTCCCCAGTCCCGCCCCATCTGGCAGGCGCTGACCTGGACGCCATGGGTTACAGCATTGTCATACAAAGTCTGATACATGTCCCTCTCTGCCCAATCATCAGCGTCCATATAGCCGATCCATGGCGCGCTGGCATACTGCAGCCCTATATTTCTGGCTGTCCCCTGCCTTCCATTTTTGTCACAGCCCACCACCAGTATCGAATCCGGAAACCGTTTTTCCCACTGGTAAAGACGATCCAGCGTCCCATCCGTAGATGCATCATCCACCAGGATCAGCTCCAGATTGTCTATACCAATGGTCTGGCGCACCAGAGAATTGATACAGCGGTCAATTTCTTTCTTCACATTATAGCATGGAATGATAATACTGATCAGCTTCTCCATCCGTCCCCTCATCCCTTTCTGTCCTCTCATGCCTTAGAATGGATCGCAGCCTTTAGAGACATAATCTCCATTCCTTTTTTCTTAGCGCCTCCCTCGGTAGCATCGATCACCGGCCTGGTATCTCCCTGGACCCGCATTCTCTCCAGCCTTCCCTGGATCCATTCCCGATAGATATTCAGGTTGCGCCCAGTCTCTACCAGAGAGCCGTCCGCTGCCTCCACCTGAAGAGCCCCCATTCCCTCGACATTCTGGACACTCTGCGTCCCTGCAGCATGATTAGTCCCTCCGGTATATGCCAGATCCAGCCCTACAAAAATAAGCCGGCGGCTTCCCAGCCGAATTCCCAGTTCCATCCCGGTCGTTGTGACAGAACCTCCTGTATCAAAGCATTCTGCCTGCTCCTTTTCAGCAGCCTCCTGCGCCAGGGGATATCCCGCCTGGTAAATCCGATATTTCTCTCCTTCATACCGGGCCAGCATATTGCTGTTCACAGTAGAAAGAAATAGAAGAGGCACGCCACAGCCTGTTACGCCTTCCACCTGCCTGCAGACGCCGGCCCCTGCATCAGTAATGATAACATAATCCGGCCGGATCCCGGCAGAAAGCAGCTTCTTCAATACGGTACCGGTCGACAGGATCACAGCATCCTCTCTGTCCTTCAGGTCATGCAGCTGTCCCATGTTTTTATCCAGGGAAGGCCCCCCTGCAATAATATACAGATCTCTGCCTGCAAATCTTTCCCTGAGCTGGCATACATTCCCCGCCTTCTCCTTCTGGTTCCTGCGGAAATTGCTGTCCAGCCTGTTCTGCTGGGTGCGAACGGAGCTTTCCCGTACAAAGAATTCCTCCAGGCTCTGGCGATGCTTTTGATTACGGATTCCCTTAACAGAGGGATAATGGATATAACAGCCTTCTTCCGGCCCGAGCTGGCGCGCCAGCTCGGAAAAACGGCGATGGGTGATATCAATCTCAAGCCGGAAGCGTTCCTGCTGCAGCAGGGAAGCAATCGGCGCAAAGACCGCCGCCAGCATCAGGACATCCAGATTGCTTTCCACCACAGTGATCCTGCAATTCTCATCCAGCTGAAACAGCTGCGCATAGGGATAGCCAAATCCCAGGCCATAGAACAGATAAGCCTCTCTGTTCTGGGCTGCCCACTCGGAAGCCAGCAAAAAGCTTTCTCTGGCAATCACGTTATTGGTATGCAGATAAACCCGCCTGCCCTGCTGCCCACTTCCCTGGTCCGGCACGGCTATTGTATATTCTCCGCCTGAGGTAAACTCTACCGAATACCCCCGGTCCAATGACCTCTGTACTGCCTGTAATACCGCCTGGAACCCTTCCTGGCTCAACTTCTCTGCCTTTCGGTATTCCCCGTACACATCGTAGCGGAACAGCATCTGGACACTGCCTGGTATCCGTTCCTCCATTGCCAGCACATTTTTCCGCAATATTTCTTCGTCTACATAGATCAGTTCCTGCTCCACCAATCTCTGCTGGCAGGTAGTAAATACCGGAAGCAGGCTTGCCTCCAGCAGATCTGCCATCAAAACATAGTCCTCTTCTTCCTGGGCCTGGGAGATCATCTGAAGCATTCCCAGAATAGATTCCGGGCTGGCAAAAGGAGCCTCTCCATTCAATCCAGGCAGCAGCCCCAGCAACAGCTCCATTTCATCCATCAAGCCCTTAACCGCTCTGCCGGAATGCTTCATGGCATAGTAATACTGCTGCCTTCTGCAATATTCTACAGTCAGAGCTGCCTCACCGATAATAAAACTATTCTGTCTGATCAGCTTCTCCTCTTCTGGTGTCATAGCCGCCTCCTTTTTCTATTCTGACACGTGTCTCTTCACACACTCTATTACATATTCCTCCATCTGGCAGGTCTGTCCTGTATAATGGACAGGAATCAAAGCCTTCGTGCGGGAATGCCGGCCCGATGGTAAAATTCTTCCAACGCCTCTCCAAAACTGCGTTTGGAGTCCATCAGCACAGCCGCCCGTTCCCTTGCCATATCCGAGCGTTCCTGATAAAATTCCTTGTCTGTCATATACCGTTCCAACACCTCCAGCATTTCTTCCTGTGTCTCCACACAGAAATCAGGTCCGGCATTGACAAAAACGTCCCCATAATTATACGACAATGCCGGAAGGCCCATATACATAGCCTCCACCACACTGCTGCCTCCCCCCTGCCTGGGAGGATTGATATACAGGTCGCACAGCTCCAGAACCGCCAGAACATCCCTAACAGTCCCCAGGTATGTACTGTTCTCCTTAAAACCAGGTATGGTCCTGCAGAATTCCCGGTACTGATCCATCCTGCCCATAAAAACAAACCAAGCCCCCAGACGGGTATAAGGAAGCAGGCTTTCTATAAATTCCCTTTTCACCTCTCCCGTCAGCCGGGCGCCGATCATCGCAATGACAAAGCGGCCTTCCGGCAGGCGCATCTTCTCCCGGGTATAGGTATGGGTCTTTTCCACCAGGGAAAAGGTAAACGTCCCCTCCACCACCTGTTCCTCCGACTGGCCGAAGCGATGGAGCCACAGCCGTTCCCTTTGGGTCAGGGGATGGCCGATCATTTGAAAGTCTCCCTCTGTAGTAGCCAGAGAAGAGAATACCGTAGCTACGGACAGTTCCGGTACCAGGCTGTTGCAGCAATCTGTGATCAGGCTGTTGCCTCCAATATTTAATAAGAACAGCGGCTTTTTCTCCTCAACCAGATTCCGCAGCCACTCCAGCCTCTGGGCCAGCGGCTCCTCCCGATCCATGGTATATACCGGGATCCGGCTCCCCATATACTCTATCTCATTCCAGGTATTCTTAGGAAAATAATGTTCCGATACCACATAATTTAAGAGCAGCGGCGCTTCAGACTGGGAACACACCTCCGCCGTATCGATCAGGAATACCTTCTTGTGATGGTGTTCCATTAATGTATGGCAGCGGTCCAGTGCCGTCTTAGTAGGGGCATGTAAAAGATTCTGCAGCTGCCCGGTAGTCACGACCACCACATCCCCATCCCTCTCCCCGACAGGAATCCTCATTGCCTCTTCCTGCCTCTGAGATAAGGCCTGGTACATCTGGCGGTACAGAGTCCGGAACAGATAGGAAGTCTCCTCGTCTTTATCCTCGCTTTTCTGCCGTGAGAACAAGGTATGGTTTACCTGCCAGTATAAATAGTATTTAGTATCCACAGAAAGCTCCGGAGACTGTCGGATCAGCTCCAGATAAGCATTCGTATACTCTGCACTGCCCAGAACCTGGTACAGGCAGTCCTGGATACAGATCCGGGCAAAGATATCCTCCATCTGGCCGGACTGCCGAAACAATTCCTGGCAGATCCTGAGCCTTACCTGGGGAGGCTGCTTCTCCAGGCGTTCCCTCAGCTCTTCCCAATAGCCCCATGCCTGTGCTCCCCATTTTCGTATATCCTGCATAGTCTTCTGGGAGGAGAGCTGATCCAGATACTTTAGGAGATCTTCCCCCTGTTGCAGCCCCGCCTCGCTGTCTGTAAGCAGTTCCTCCAGATATTGGATGACTTCCCGGGCGCGGTGGGCCCAGGTATGCTTCTCCAGAAAGACTTCCCTTGCCCGGACGGCTATCTGCTCCGCCTCCTCCTCATGCTCCATCAGATAATGAAGCTTCTCCGGCAAGCGGTCCAGTTCCCCGAGAGAATACAATACCAGCCCGCCGTCTCCCTCCAGGCTGTCCAGGTATTCACTGCGGTCTGATACAGGAATGGTCCCGCAGCCCATAGCGGTAAAGACACGGTCATGGGAACCCGCCTTGAACCACGGCATGATATTCAGAGAGAACTTAGAATTGGCAGTGATCTCCAGAGACTTCATAAAATCACAGGGCGGATGGATATGCAGATACTCCTTATGATCACAGGAAAACTGATCCCAGCCTTTGCCATATACGTCCACCGGGATCCCGGCCTCCAACAGCTGCCGGATCACCCTTTCCCGGAAATAAGCCCTCACATAGGAATCTGCCTGTCTTAAATGGAACAGCGTAACCGCAAAATCCTTGGGGGAGGGTGTGATCCCCTGGCTTTCCAGAATAACAGATAACGCTTCTTCTATCGTGGCGCCGGTATTATGGATCAGATACTCTGCCAGGGCATTCAGTACCGCTTCTGTGTTCTGCCCCAGCTCCCTAAAGCCTTCCCTCCTCTTCTCTGCATGAAAATAACTTCCAACAAAAGAGAGCAGAATCTCCCTCTCCCTCCAGGGCCGGAGCTTACGGGCTTCACAGCCCCCGTGAGGCAAAAAGGCTTCTGCCCAGATATGGGGATAACAGCGGTCCAGATATTCCACATGGCGCTGGTCTGGCGACAGGACAAGCAATCTGGAGCTTCTTTCGCAAAGTCTCTCGTGATGATACATAGGGTGATCCATAAGCATCGTACAGTACAAAGGCAGCTGCCCATTCTGCTGTCCTCTCAGGAGATTCTGTATCAGCCCATTCTCCAGCATCATCCCATTCAGGGAAAACACTGCATCGAAATGCTTCTTTCCCTCCAGGATCTCCTGGCGCACCCTGCGGTACTGTAATTCATTATAGGAATTAAGCTCCGTCACTTCGATTCCCATAGCCTCCCACTCCCGGTGCATCTCATTGAGGAACCGCAGGGTGGAGTCATAGGTAGACTTCCCTTTTAATAATAATATTGACTGAATTGCCATAACCGTCTCCACACTCTTACAATTTTTTCAACGCTTCCCTCAGCTGTTCCACACTCAGCCACTGGCTGTTCGTGCCGGAACTGTATTCAAACCCCTCTTCCACCAGCTTGCCGTCAATCTGGTAATCCGACTGCTTGACCCAGGAATAATGCGGGTAGATGATATAGTGCTTATCATATTCATAAGTGGTACGGGAGTCATCCTTGGTCACCATGACCTCGTGCAGCTTCTCTCCCTCCCGTATCCCAATCTCCTCGATCTGGCAATCCGGCAGCATGGCTTTCGCCAGATCAGATATGTAAAAGGAAGGGATCTTAGAGATATACGTCTCTCCTCCCTTAGATTCTGCCAACGCCTTAAATACCAGCTCCACTCCCTGTTCCAGCGTGATCCAGAAGCGGGTCATCCTCATGTCAGTGACGCCTAAGGTCTTGCCGCCCTGGTCAATAATATTCTTCCAGATGGGAATGACCGAACCCCGGCTTCCTGCCACATTGCCGTAACGGACCACGGAAAAGATCGTCCCCTTCTCTCCCCGGTATGCATTCGCAGCAATAAACAGCTTATCGGATACTAATTTGGTTCCGCCATACAGATTGATAGGGTTCACCGCCTTGTCCGTAGAAAGGGCCACCACCTTCTTCACTCCACAGTCCAGAGCCGCATCGATCACATTCTGGGCGCCGTGGATATTCGTCTTGATCGCTTCAAAGGGATTATATTCACAGGTAGGCACCTGCTTCATCGCCGCCGCATGGATCACATAATCTATCCCGGAAAAAGCCCGGTACAGTCTCTCTCGGTCCCGTACATCGCCAATAAAGAAACGCACCCGGCTCATGTCAATCTTATCCTTATAATCAGACTGGATCACACTCTGCTTAAATTCGTCTCTGGAATAAACAACCACCTTCTTCGGCTGGTAGCTGGCAAAGATCATTTCCAGAAATTTCTTGCCAAAGGACCCCGTCCCTCCTGTAATCAGTATCGTCTTATCATTTAACATAGGTTACCTCCTCCAAATCTTGTATTTATCCTGCCTGCCGGATCCGGTCCATCGCCTTCTTTACCTCCGGCTCCAGCTCCTCTACAGCATCAATGATCACCTGGTAAAGCCTGCCGGCCCGATCCATCGTATCTCTTCGGTCCTGGATCTCGTCCCCGGAAAGCACATTGATCTCTCCCACAATATCTATGGAACGGCTTTCAATATATTGATCCAGTAATTGATAAGCATTCTGCTTTTCAATAAATTGATTGGCCTTTGTAATCTCCCGCGTGTAGTCGTTTAATTTTAAGCTGTCCGGCTCCCGGTCCATCAATGCCAGCGCTTTTTTCACGGTTTCTGCCGCCTGACCCGCTTTATAAGAGATATTGCGGAATTCCTTCTCCAGATGGAACAGATCCGCCTTGATTTCCTTCTGATAGGCCGAGAAAGAAGGCTCCGTCCCGGCAAATATCCCGGCAATATCCACAGACTCCTTGCAGTAGGTGTCAATGACCTCCCGCAATGTCATCAGCGTACTGCCGTGGATCAATGCGCCTCCCTCGGTAGCATCGATCACCTCATAGCCCTCCGGCAAACGCTCTATGTATTTCTCAAACCAGTCCAGATACATCTTCCAGTCTCCCCGGGACTTTACCGGCTTGCCATCGATCCCCTCCAGCATACACGCAGTCGTAGCCTCATTTTTAATATGGGAGACCTTACCGCCGGCATGGGTAAATTCCCCTCCATAAGCCAGGTCCTGGCCGATCAGCACCACCTTATGGAAATGAAGGGCAACGCAGATGGACAGCGCCGAAGTTGCCACGCTTCCCCCGGTAGAAGGCATCTGAAATACCTTTTTATACTTTTCATACAAGTTAAAGAGATAGTTACCGGAATCCCGGAACCAGATCTTCTGTCCCTGGTGGTAATCCAAGATCTCATTATTCGCCTCCAGGCCGCAGATCAAAGGGATCTGCCTGCATTCCGGCAGATTCATATAGTAAGCCGGCTTCTTAGGATCCACAGTCACCATACAATCAAAGGCGATCCCCTTCTCCAGAAGATGCCGCACTGCCGTATCTGTAGCCATGATAAACGCCTTACCCTCTGCCCTCCTCAGCTCCTCAATATTCTTATCCAGGGAGGGTCCTGCCGACACCACAATAGCCGGCATATCATGAGGGAACGCATTAATATAATCATCAACCTGGCGGGCCTGGGGTACATATGCCAGATTTTTCAGCGCATTGCTGGTAAGGGACTGGGCAAAGAATACGCCGGTGTTGCGATTAACTACCTCCGTCACGTCACACTCTGTGATCCAATCCCGGAACTTCTTGTATTCCTTGGGGAAAAGCTTATCATAGCCCGGATGGTTACAATCTATCTGCGTGGAGAGATTACTCCAGTGGGTTCTTCCCCGGAGATCCACATAGAAATCCTTTTCATTCACACCCTCAAAATAAAAAAGGATATTGGGGTTGGTGATGTACTCCGACAAATCCAGTTCCGAGAGCACATGGAAGAATATTTCCATACTGGGTTCATAGAGAAAGATCTTGGAATCTGTCCCTACCCGCTTCAACATGCTGCGGACAAAGATCCCATTCCCCATCCCAAACATCAGAATATTCATCCGGAGATTCTGAAAGGCATACTGGTCGCACCATTTCTCTGCCTCTGCCTGGGGACGGTACATGCTGTTCAGGCGGTAGGTTGTCCCGCCCTTCTCCACGGTCAGCACCGGGCTGCCATCCCTGGCAATGGACGTCTCGATTCGGTCCAGGACAGGCTTCTGCTCTGCCAGGCCATCCTCTCCGGCTCTTAAGCCATCTACAGGGAAATCTGCCGTTCCGCCGGGAGCCTCGTCAGACTCTGCAGCATCCTCTTCAGAAGGCCCCGCCTCCTGGCTTTTCTCCAGCTCCTGCCTGTATTTTAGCAGTTGTAAGTATAACAGACCTCTATTCTTCCTAAAGGTCTCCATATTCCGTTCCAACATATCCATTGTAGATTAGCTCCTATTCCATCTGGCCTTCCAGTTCTTCCAGATACTCTTTAAATTCATACTGCAACACATCCGCCAGCATGACCAGATCCTGATCCTCCAACGCCTGCATAGCCTCCGTCAGGGTACCGGTCAAACGCTGCTCATCCAGGGCAAATTCCTGATGCGCTTCCCGATATTGAAACAGGCCATCTACCGTTCCCATGATATCCTGGATCACTCCGTCCAGCTGATCCAACGCCTGCTTCAGTCTCTGCTGGTAAAACAGATCCACCACCTCGTCAATGGCCTGGATCGTCTGCTGCATCTTTTCCTTTTCTCCACTCATATCTGCCTCCCCATCTTTTTATAAAATCTATATTATTGTACCATATTTCTTTCCTTCTGTACACCGTACAATAGGATCAAAAGGAAAAATGGGGCTGACCAGAGGTCAACCCCATCCGTTTGAAGTATACTATCCTATTATCTAAGTAGAGAAAGTACACCCTGTGTAGCCTGATTAGCCTGAGCCAGCATGGACTGTCCAGCCTGCTGAATGATAGACAGGGATGAATAGGATACCATTTCATCAGCCATGTCTACGTCACGGATCTTGCTCTCTGCAGACTGCAGGTTCTCTGCCATGTTATCTGCATTGGAGATCGTATGATCCAGACGGTTCTGCAATGCACCCAGTTTAGATCTCTGCAGAGATACCTGAGTAATAGCAGAATTTACGATATTGATCAAGCTGGTAAGATTCTTACCGTTCTGTGTAGCTTGAGTAGATGTAGCGATCTTATTAGCAATATTGGATACATCTACAGACAAAGCGTTAGATGTCATCTGCTTGATAGAGAAGACGATCAACTGGCTGCTGTTTGCACCAACCTGAAGAGCCTTGCTTGTGAAGCTGCCATCCAGAAGCTTCATGGTATTGAACTCTGTCTGGCTTGCGATACGGTCGATCTCAGATGCCAGTGCTGCAATCTCATATGCGATTGCTCTACGGTCTGCAGATACGTTTGTATCATTGGCAACCTGAACGGTCAGCTCTCTCATTCTCTGAAGTACGGAATGGATCTCGCCCAGAGCACCCTCAGCTGTCTGAATCAGGGACTGACCATCCTGAGCGTTAGCGGAAGCCTGCTCAAGACCTCTGATCTGTCCTCTCATCTTCTCACTGATGGAAAGACCTGCTGCATCATCTGCTGCACGGTTTACTCTGTAACCAGAAGATAACTTCTCTGTACTCTTAGAAAGATTGGTGTTGGTAATACCTAACTGTCTGTTGGTATTCAGTGCGGACATGTTGTGCTGTACTATCATAATAATTCCTCCTTGAAATTACAATGGCATCCATGCCATTGGTGATTAATGAATAGCTGCTCTCCTCCCCTTCAACCCGTACGTATCAAAGTTGGAGAATGATAAGTATTATTTACTTGTTATATATATCGGCAAGCCGACAATATACTTAATAGTTTTTTGAAAAAAATTTACTTTTTTTCATCCAGGAAATAACTCTGCCATTGACGGTGCTGATCTGACATATTCTGATGATAGGTATTAGCCGTCTTATTGTTCATCTTAAACCGCTTAATCTCCTGGCGCTGTTCCAACAGATACTTCTGGAAGCGCTGTTTATTCTGCTGCTCCAGTCCTTGTATCTCCATGCCCAGCCGGGAGATTTCCCGGATTGCCTCCTGCATTTCCAGGATCTGGGACTGATACTGATATTTCTTATCCTTCAGAGCAGTGCCAATCTGCCCGTAGAGATTCTCAAAGCCCTGATCCAGTTCCTGCATTCCCTGGAGCAGATTCATTTCCTGCTCCACACTGGCGTCAAACCGGTCCATATCTACTCTCTTTTCCTCCAGCAACTCCTTCTGGTGTGTCGCCAGAGTCAGGATCTGCTTCAGCAGCCCTACTTTTCTCTGCAGCGAATCATGAAGAACTGTCACATATACCTTTTCATTTTCCATTTCTGCTCTCCCTCCGAAATTCAGACTCTTAGCTTACATGGTTCGCCTTCATAACTTCCTTCCAGGTATTCCGCATCGTCTTGATATGCTTTAAAGCTTCCCTGGCAATCTCCACATCTTTCCTCATATTTGCCTCTACAAGGCGGCGATAGATATAATCATATACCGTATCAAAATCCTTCGCCACAGGATATTTCATATCCAGCGTTGCGCGGAATTCTACTATGATCTTCTGCGTCTTGAGCAAATACGTATTGGCTTCCGCAATTTCTCCTGATTCTAAAGCCTCAATCGCCAGATTACAAAACTTTACTGCTCCGTCATACAGCATCAGCGTTAATTTGGCAGGGGAAGCGGTCTCCACCGCATTCTTCTGATAAATCTGTGCTGCGTTCCGATACACTGCCATATTCAGCCTCCATTATTTTGTAATTCATTTAACCCATCAGATTCCCCAGGTAGTTCTGCTGGGACTGCATCTTTGACAGGGCAGTCTCCATCTGGGAGAATTTCCGATAATATCTGTCCTCCATATCGTTCAGTTTGGATTCCCACTTTGCAATCTCTTCCTTATAATCAGAAAGCTGGGAGTTCATTTCCAGGTTGTTATAGAAGGTCAGCGCACTGCTGAGGCGGGTCTTGCCCATCTTATCAAACAAGGTATTATACAGATTGGACGTCACCTTTGACAGAACTTCTGTCAAGGTGTCCGGATCCTCATTTAAAAGATTCATCAAAACATTAGTGTCATCGGAGTACTCCGTATCGTCCTCATCCCCCTTAATATGAAGGATGCCCCTCTCTGTATAATCTGTAGAAGTGACAATTCCCAGGTTAGCCAGGGAATAGGTCTTTCCATTAGAAGCCGTAACGCTTCCCATCATAGAGTTGCGCATTGCATCAATCAATCCGCCCAGCGTTGTATCCCGGCGGAGCAGGGAATCTTTGATCTTGCCTTCCCACTTCTCGACCTCTTCATCGGTCATTGCTTCCTTCTGCTCATCGGTCAGCACCTCATAATCTCTGGCAGAATCGGCATTGTAATACTTATTCATTTCTGCCAGGATAGAATTATACTGAGTGATAAATTCTTTGATCGAATCATATACTGCACTGTTATCGTTAGTAACGGTAAGGGTAACCGCCTCGTCTCCGGTCACGCCCTTCAGGTCGAGGGTCAGGCCGTTTACTTCTATAGTGGAGTTGCTGGAGGTCAAGGTTGCGCCGTTAAATTGTACAATAGAATCCTTGGCTGATATAACCACCATGCCGCTTCCATCGCTTCCCTCTGCTACCTCGCCGCCATCTATCTCTCCCATTCCCAGGGCAGTCAGGGCACTCTTGCCTGCAGGAGTTACCCCGGCAGATATCTGGTCAATATATTCATCAACTCCATTCATAATGGCGCTTTTCCTGTCTGCCACATTAGGAGCGATACTGCTTGGATTATTCCCCTCCAGGTCGGTAACCTCGCCGGTCAGTGCGGCATCCTTAATCTTGTCCTGGTATTCGCTAGTCTTAATATCTGCTGCTACCTTTTTGCCGATCCAGTCCGTTACTGCCTTGGCCAGATCTTCGTCTGTCCAGGTATCATTTATCTTATTCTTGGCATCCAGATATGCCTGCTTGCCTTCCTCTGTTACCTTTCCATCTACATCCAGATACTTAGACTTATAATCCTCTGTCAACAGATCCGTGTAATGCTTGGTGGCATCGGCTTTCACCTTGGTGTCCGACAATCCTATCAAAGTGTCGATCTGTTGGGATTTCCATTTCTCTAATCTCTCTTCATAGTCCTCATTGCTCTCTTTGTCATTCTTAGCCGGTACATTGTTCTGCAGGTTATTCAGAACGGAATCAGCCTTCTTCTTATCTGCAGCGCTAAGGGTATCATAGCTTACCAAAGTCTTTAAGGCAGAGGCGGCCGCCTGCTGATCCTGGCTTAAAGTAGCCGTTGTGATCGTAAATTTACCATCGGCGCCGCTTTCCTGGCTGCTGATGAAGAAACGTCCCTGGGTGGAATCAAAAGTAGCATTCAGCCCGGCGTTCTGCAGGGAACTGACAAAATCCCCTACTGTCGTATCTTCTGTAATATTTAAAGTAACTTTCTTGCTCCCTGCGGCGATATTGATCTGTGTGCTGCCGTCAGCGGCAATTCCCAGATCTGACAGCTTGGTGGATGTGGTGACATTTTTCCCTTCCAGATCCAGCCCCAGCTTGCCGCTGGTCACATACTGGGCAGATGCCAGCTGCTTTACCTTAACGGAATATGCTCCATTTGCCGCACTGGAACTGGCAGTCGCCGTTAATTTAGCTGTATCGGTAGAAGATGCCTTTTTGGTCATATAACTTCCCTGAAGACGCATCTTACCTGCATAATCTTTATAGAAATTATATAATTTGGTATTCAAAGAGGACCATACACTCTGCTTCCACTCCAGCTTTGTCTTCTTATTCTCCACCTTGGTCTGCTTCGTTCTCTGGGCAGACATCAATGCACCAATGATCGCTTCCGTATCCAGACCTGATACCAGGCCAGTCATTCTGATCGGCATAATAATTCCTCCTATCTCTTTTCATCTACAATGATCCCGGCCAACTCCCACATCTTCTGGAGCATCTCCAGAGATTTTTCCGGCGGCACTTCCCGGATCACCTCGCCAGACTCTTCATCAAATACCTTGATGGAGACTCTCTTGGTAGGCTCATCATAAGAGTACTCACAACGAGTCTTCGTCATTTTCATTTTCTGATTTGCCTCGGACATTACCGAGTCAATGGTGGCCTTGGTGGGATCCTTCCCTCCCAATGCCCCTGCGGCATCCTGCGTCTCCTCTTCCTTTCCGGACGGAGCCTTTCGGACAGGTGCAGGCCTTACATCTACAGAAGATGTATCCTTCGGCATCTCTGCAACATTCTTTACCATATCCAACTGCATACTTAACACCTCCATGTGTATTCAGAACTTTCGCTTCCATTCTAAGTAGTATATCGGCAAAAATGCAGAAAACATTACTTTTTCCTTTCAAAAACATCCTTTAAGGAAGCCATGTCTACTTCTGTCTGCACCGCTTTCTTATTTTCCTCCTGGATCTGGAGGTATATTTCCTTCCGGTATACCGGGATGGATTTGGGAGCGCAGATACCAATCTTGACCTGATCCCCTTTGATTTCCAGCAATGTCACCTCAATGTCACTGCCGATCATAATGGATTCGTTAATTTTTCGTGCAAGCGCTAACATAATATCTGTCTACACCTCCCCTTTCGATAATATTTTATGCTTAACCTCATAATCCGAATTCTCTGCCACTACCTGGATTCCCTGCCGGGTCCTGGCATTAATGATCAGAGGCGCCTTCATATTCACAGAAGCTTCTTTTACGTCCCGGGGAATCGTAGCCAGCAAAAGGACGACCATATCCTCTATATCACATTCTCCCAACGGCTCCAGAAGGGCGTCCTCCAGAATCGGGTCGTAATCTTCCCGGACATTCTGAGGATTTACTACCGGAAAGGATAACATTTTCTCTGTGATACACTGAAGCCAGGAGAAAAAGGGCTTCTCCTCTGCCTCGCCATCAAATAGTATGGTAAAATCCTTATACTCTTCAAATCCAAACAGACCCTGCTCAAAATGGATGATTTTTTCCTCGCTCAGGTCTATCTCACCGAAATATCTGGTGTCTACCAACATGCTTCTTACCTCCCGCTCTATAGAATTTAAATGTAATCTAACAATGTATTTCCCAGTATTTTTGATGTGGCAGAGAGTGAATACATATACAGATTGTCTGCCTGGGTCAGATTGATATACGCATCTGCGATGTCTATATCCTCGTTCTTTGACATCTGCTCCTCAATATCGGTATACTGCTCTTCCAGCTTATCCCTGGTCATAAGCAGACGATTGTACTTGGAACCCAGCTCTGAAGTAGCCACATTCAGCACCTGCTGGGTCTCATCCACCATGGTAAGCCCCTTACCAAAAGCTTCATTCATCACTGTGATCCGGAGGGACTTTTCTGTCTCCAGGGTGTTCTTCAAGGCAGTCAGAGTCTCAATCTCATCAGCGTCTGTAGATTTCTCTAACATGGCCTTCACTTCATTCAGCTTATTATCTACGGCGTCTACTGCCGACACAGTTTCCGCAATATAATCGATGGTACGGTAGATATCTGTGCTGATCGCATCTCTTCCCTGTACATTTACCTTCATCAGCTGGTTAAAGTTTACCTCATACTCAATATCCTGATTCTCCGGCGCCGCATAATTGATCGTACGGCCAGATACAGAATTATAACTGCTGCAGGCAAAATACATTTCCGGACGGATATCGCTCTTGTCAAAATCCGTCTTGCAGTAATTAATGGAAATGTCAGAAGAATTCTTCTGGATATCCGCATAGACATTTGCCCCCAGTAAGATCTCGCCGGTATCATACAGATATACTACCTGGTCATCCCCTACATCATAAGCTCCTTCTTCTGTCGAAGCTTTGGTCACTGCCTGCCGGGTCTGAGTCACTGTCTTCCCATCGGCACCCTGATAACTGGTGGTGAAGCTCACATAATTCTCCTTATTGCCGGACGGCGTGCTTCCATCGGCCTGCAGGCCGGAATTGGAACAATTCTTATAGGCAAGCTGCATCCGGTATACGTTGCTAACCTCCGCCGCCATATCCACATAAGTCTGGGGATCCGTGATCGCTGCATCATAAGAAGCCCCGCCGCTGACTATAGAACAGATATCAATATCCGTATATACAAACTGCTCTGTAATATTGTATGCCAGGTTAGTGGTCTTCTGCGGGAATATCATCGAGGTGTCTGTGCGGAAACCGGTAAATACATATCTGCCGGCAAAATCGGAATTGGCCTGGTCTTCAATGATACCAGATACAAACTTCTGCAGCGCAGACAATACAGACTGCCTCTCGTCAATATCCAGAGGTCCATTAGCGCCCTGGTCCAGATATCCTTTCATATCTTTCAAAATCCCATTCACATTATCCAGGGCAGATTCGGTAATATCCATCCAGGACAGGGCATCCTCAACATTCTTCTCAAGATACTGGGTAATCTGTGCCATGGTACTGCGGTATTTCAAGGAACGCACCGCTATTGTAGGATCATCCGAGGGCCTCTGTATCTTTTTCTCTGAGGTATACTGCTCTTCGTATTGAAGCAGCTTGCTCTTGGCTCCCATGATATGGCTTCTCGTGTTGTTGGAAAGCATGGAATTCGTTACTCGCATGGCTTATACTCCTTTCTAAATCGCAGTCTCGTTGATCAGCTTATTCAGCACTTCATTCATGATAGACAGTACTCGATACTGATAATGCAACAGGTTCTGGAAGATAATCATATTCTGTCCCTCTTCGTCTTCATCTACACCAGATTTGGACATTCTCCTCTGCTCCGTTGCAAGCAAAATATTTTCTGCATTATCGGCATAGTTGCCGGCTTTGTCTCCGTCCACGCCTACCGTTGCCACCATGACTGATAAAAAGGAACCAGGATTCCCCTGCTTGAACATCGTTTCATCTTCCCGCAGCGTCAGCATCTTATCCAGGTTATAGTGTTCCGATGGCCCGGTTACTGTAGTGGGGTTCTGGGAAGCTAAGGCCAGCAGGCTGCCGTCCCGTATCATTTCGTCTGCAGCGCTGAAGTTCAACGCTGTAATGCTGTAATAGGAAGTGGGGATCCCTGTCTTCGCCAGGGAATCGAAAGTAAAGATCTCTGTGTCATTGTTCGGGATGTATACCTTTTCCACCACATTCCCTTCTGCATCCAACATCTGGCTGTATCCAGGCTCTCCGTCAATCTCCTGGAAGGTATAGCCTGCCGCCAGCATCTCTGCCTGCCGGGAACTATCCATAACCTTACAGCCGTTTAGATAATAGTAATCATCCTGTTTGTTGTAAATGAATTCTGTCATATCAAACTCTTCTCCGGAAAGGTTACCGGTAGCGATAAATAAATCCCTTCCCAGATTGCCATACAGATCGTATCCATTATTTTGGATCTGGTTGAAGCTGGCCGACAATGTCCGGGCAAACTCGTTGATCTGAGCCATATAGTAGGGAATGCCCCGGTACGAAATGGCATCTCCAACATTTGCCTGATTATTACCGCTGTCCAACGCCCCCTGAAGATGATTCATTGTTCCCGTAGTCAGCTCATCTTTCAATACAAAGGTATAGGTATAGGTCCCGTCTGCCCCAACGGTTACGCTAAAGGATTCATATTCAAACTCATAATTGGCTACATCCAGCTTCCCGTTTGTCTCTGGAATATTCAGCTTAGACAGATCATGGGCATTCTCGCTGCTTTTGCTGTCCGACTTCAGTGTAATTGTGGATTTGCCGCCATATTTAGCGTCATTCTCGGTATATTGAGTCATGGCCGCCCGGAAATTCTCTCCGTTATTGCCATCCCTCAATTCAAAGAGCGCCTGGAGATTCCCTCCTAATATAGGATTGTGGCTGCTAAATGCCTGGCCTGTGTTCCATACCAGATCATACAATCCGCTGGCGTCATTCTGATTGTCTTTCGTGGCACTGTCTTCCACTAAAATCTGATTGGCCACATTAGTGTCCACCAGAATCCCGCCGCCGGAGATAGAGACAATAAACTGATTCACGCCGTTACCGTCTGCCGGCGGTTCCTCAACAATAGCAATGTCTACCCATTCTGACAGTTCATCCAAAAGCACTGCCCTCTGGTCCCGAAGATCATTCGCGGTACTTCCGTAAGTCTCCAAAGTATTGATCTGCTTTGTCAGGGATGCGATCTGGCGGGCATAAGAATTGATCCTGTCTACTCCATTCTTAATCTCTTCATTGATCTCCTGCTGCATGGATTGCAGGTTCTTGCCCAGCGCATTAATATATTTTGCTATGCTTTCGGCATAACCGGTAGTTTCCGCCCGCACGGTGACGTCTGACACATCCCTGGACAAAGAACTGAGTGTGGCAAAAAAGTCATTGAGGGCATTATTCAGCTCTCCCGTATCCGGATCAGCTACGTAAAGCTCATCTTCTATTCCTGACATGTAATGGGATAAGGTAGCGTACCTGCCGTACACGGCATTGCTGGCACGGTATTTGAAGTCGTAATACTGATCCCGGCTGCTGACAATATCCATTACATTGACGCCGGCTCCCATCATTCCATAGGCAGTCCGCAGAGAAATGGCATCTTTTGCCTGACGTATGACACTCTGCCGGGTATATCCTTTGGTGTTGGTATTGGCAACATTGTGGGCGGTTGTCCTAAGTCCTGCCTGATAGGCGTTCATGCCGGATGCCGCAATGGAAATCCCAAAAAATGTTGATGGCATATCTCTTCCCCCTTTTCTTTATCCCAGTCTCTCGATCAAATGCTCCAGCATGTCGTTAATCGTACTGATATAACGGGAGGAGGCATTGTAGGCATGTTGATACATGAGCATGCTGGTCAGCTCCTCCTCTGTGGATACGCCAGCTACCTGCTGCCGCTGATCTTCTATATTTTCCACCATAGATGTCTGGCGCTCTACCATTCCGATCCATACTTCTCCCTGGATACTAAGTTCCTCCACCATGGTCTTATAATAATCGTTAAAGTTGTATGTCGTCAGTGTATTGGGATCTAACACTGCAAATTCTGACTCCCAGCGGGAGAACATTTCTTTGAAGGTATCCCAGTTATAGCTGCCATAATTGCCGGTGGCCGGATTCCATTTTACCGGAAGGAAAGAATAATCTGCCTCCAGCTTAGGATTGATCTTCATGTTCATCAAGGTATACATGGTATCCATATCACTGGCATCCTCTTCGTTATATACATACAGCTTATAGGTGACTGTGCCGTCTGGATTGGTGATCTCCTGGGCCAGCGGAACCTGATTTCCATTTTCATCTGTTCCATATACCTGCTGTCCCAGAGTGATCACATTATAACGTGTCCTTTGGTTCCTGGAGAATACCTCGGTGCCGATCGTTTCATTATCATCGGTGCCCACATTGCAATTCCAGACGTCAAGAACTTTACAGCCTCCGCTTAAGGTCACATTATTTCCTTCAGAATCTACTCCCGTGATCGCATGATCCAACTGTACATCCAGGTTGGGACAGAACACATCATTGATCATTGTAACGATGCCATTGATCAGACGGTCGAATTGCGCCTGGATCTTTGTTATCACAGAATTGCCTGTGGAATTGTTATAATCCTTCAGTTCGTCCCGGAACTTGTTCATCGCTACTTTGTAAGCAGTCTCGTCCAGCACGCCGTCTACTGTGAAATCCTCCTGATCAGGAGCTACCGGTATATCGGAATACTTCGCAACCTTATTCCCTCTGGCCGTAAGAATGCCAAAGAGGGAACCGATATCCGTACTATTTACTTCATCGGTGGAATAGGGCCGGTCCAGATCATAAACATCGCCATAGCCGTTCCCCTCCCATACGATCTTATACATAGGGGAGCCTTCTACTACTTCATCCTTCCCTGTGTCTTCATTATATTCTGTGAACTGGATTTTCTCACACCGCATATGGTAGCCCCGCCCTTCCAGGACCAGCGGCGCATTGTTCACATAAATCTGTACAACGCCATTTACATCTTCCGCATATGTATATTTTACATATTTGCTGAGTTCGTCCATCAACTGATTCCGCAGATCCCGGTAATCATTGGCATTCTCAACATGGTTTGCCTCTGACTTGGCAATGATCAAATTGCACTCAGCAATCTTATCCGCCAGTTGGTTTACGGTGTCTACCTGATCGGAGATCTCCTCATTCAAACTGGTCTGATAGGTGATCAGGCCGTTATACAAATCCTGGGCAGCGGCCAGAAAAGCTCCTGCCTTGGAGATAAACAGCTCGCTGTCCACGATCTCCTGGGGATTGGTGGAAAATGTCTGCAGAGTGTTCCACAGCTCCTGAATGTTGTTGCGGAATTCCACTCCTTCCATCTCTCCCAACAGATCCTCGATCTCCATTTCCGTATCCGCCAGCTTCTCATAGAAGGACTGTCTGCCGAATTCCACACGATATTCCTTATCCAGAAACATATCACGGACCTGACGGATCTGAGAGACGGTAGTGCCATATCCAACCCGCATGGCGCCGTTGACATTAATCTGTATCGTGCGGTAATACAGGTCTGTATTAATATTCTGCTGACGGGTATATCCCTTCGTATCCGCATTGGACAGGTTGTGCGCCGTTGTATTCAGGCCGGACTGCGCCTGGCGGATCCCCGACACCCCTGTATTAAAACTGGTAAATAGACTCATATTGCCTCCATTCCCTGCCTCACAAAATGTGATACAGCCTGTAGTTATATTCTGACAAAAGAAAACACGGATCCCACCCGGCTATATGCCAGCCATACGGCTGGCATATAATAATTACTGCCGCGCATCAAAAGCCCCGGTACCGGGCTCCGGACCATAACTGGTGGACGCATTGCGGTTGTAATTATTGTTCCCTGGTGACATCCGTGTACTCTGAATAAAATTCATATTGAATTCTATCATTTCAAGGGAATTTTCAATCAATTCTTTATTTCTTTCATTCACAGCTACCAGCCGTTTCATGATCTTCTTCAAAGAATCATGGACTTCGCTTAGCTGCCTTCGCTCCTCCGGCTGCTTTGTCAGCAATTCCGCCAGAGTGGACAATTCCAACTCCTCCGGTTTACGGTTCAGCACAACACCGATATTGGAAAAGATTTCTTCCCTTCTCTTTCCTACGGCATAGGCATGATCCAGAATACTCTGCTCCTGCTCTGTGATCTCCTGCAGTTCCTGCAGATCTGCCTTCACCAAAGCGCTGGTCTTTTTCTCCGATACCGGAAGGAGCTTCTGATACAGATCCCGCTCCTCGCGCAGGGCTACGATCAGTTCTTCCATTAAGCTTGCCAAGATCGAACCTCATTTCTCTCTTCTCTTATATCTCTTGCCTGCAACTGCCAGCTACCCTATCTCATCAAAGAATTTACTTACCATAGCATCTGCCACTTCCTGAGCCGATACATTATAGGAGCCGGAACGGATCGCTTCCTTCAGCCTGGCCACTTTCTCTTCCCTGACATCGGGGCTCTCACTGATCGCATTTTTTGCGATCTGATAATCCCGGGCGCTCTGAGAAATCTGATACTGGTCTGTACTCTGCTGCTCCCCCTGTCTGGTGATCTTCTTTGGTTTGGTCGTCTGATAAAGCTGATTTACCTGACTGTATGCTTCAATTCTCATGATCATCACCACCTAATTCTTACTTTTATTCATTAGCATTCTCATATAATGTATCGGAAAGAACAAGAAAAACTTTAGCAATTTTTTAAAATATCGCAAAAATCAAAAGTCGCAAAGTAATCTGCCGGCGTCTCCGCCCGGCGGATCATTTCTACACTTCCATCCTCTTTTAACAAAAGCTCTGCGGATCTCAGCTTGCCGTTATAATTGTATCCCATTGCAAAGCCATGGGCTCCCGCATCATGGATAAAAAGGTAATCTCCTTTTTCAATCTCCGGAAGCATGCGGTCAATAGCAAATTTATCGTTATTTTCGCACAGGGAACCTGTCACATCATATTTATGGTCGCAGGGCGCATCTTCCTTGCCCAGCACAGTAATATGGTGATATGCCCCATACATCGCAGGCCGCATCAGATTCACAGCGCAGGCGTCTACTCCAATATATTCTTTATAGGTATGCTTCTCATGAATCGCCTGAGTGACCAAGCCGCCGTAAGGTCCCAGCATAAAACGGCCCAGCTCTGTAAAGATGGCCGCATCGCCCATCCCGGCGGGCTCCATGATCTCTTCAAACTGCTTCCTCACACCCTCGCCGATCACTGCAATGTCGTTCGGCTCTTTATCGGGCGTATAGGGAATCCCCACGCCGCCGGAGAGATTAATGAAAGCGATCTCAACGCCCGTTGCCTCCTTTACTTCCACAGCCAGGCGGAACAAAATGCCGGCCAGAGTGGGATAATAATCGTTAGATACGGTATTGCTCGCCAGAAAGGAATGAATCCCGAAACGCTTTGCCCCCATTTCTTTCAGGCGGCGGAAGGCCTGGATCAGCTGTTCTTTCGTCATGCCGTATTTAGCATCTCCAGGATTGTCCATAATATCCGTCCCCAGCTGGAACACTCCGCCAGGATTGTAGCGGCAGCAAATGGTCTCCGGGATCCCAGCGCATTCTTCCAGGAAATCAACATGAGTAATATCATCTAAGTTGATAAAAGCGTCCAGTTCTCTGGCTTTCTTATATTCCCGGGCCGGCGTTACATTGGAGGAAAACATGATGTCGGAGCCATGGAATCCACATGCCTGAGACATCATCAGTTCTGTCAGGGAAGAACAGTCTACTCCGCAGCCTTCCTCCTGCAGCACCTTTAATATGAAGGGATTGGGGGTAGCCTTTACCGCAAAATACTCCCGGAAGCCTTTGTTCCATGCAAAGGCCTTTTTCAGCCGCCGGACATTCTCGCGGATCCCCTTCTCATCATAAATGTAAAAGGGAGTAGGATATTTTTCTGCGATTGCTGTGATCTGTTCCTTTGTTACAAACGGTATTTTCTTCATGATTCAACTCTTCCTTTCTGTCTCTTTCTCATGGCTCTGTTGTGTCTCTTCTCTCACTTTGCCCATTTATGCGTTCATATTAGCAGAAACTTCAGGGAGTTTCAAGGGAGGCCGATACAGAAACTCCAGGATCTGAAATTATTGCATTTCTATTTTCCTTTATGGTATACTTCAACTGTTTGCTCCTGAATTGCATGATTATGGAAAGGATAAAGTTCATTATGAGTGAATACACCGGAAAGGAAATTGTTGTACTGGAGGGACTGGAAGCCGTCCGAAAACGTCCGGGCATGTATATTGGTTCCACTGGTTCCCGGGGACTCCATCATCTGGTATGGGAGATCCTGGACAATAGTATCGACGAGCAGCTGGCAGGCTATTGCGATGAGATCAATGTCACTCTCCTGCAGGATGGCGGGATATGCATTGAGGATAACGGGCGCGGGGTTCCCGTTGACATCCATCCTACCAAGAAGATCCCCACTCTCCGGGTAGTATATACGATCCTTCATGCAGGAGGGAAGTTCGACAATACGGTATATAAGGTATCCGGCGGACTGCACGGTGTGGGATCCTCGGTAGTAAACGCCCTGTCTTCCCATATGATCGTAGAAGTGCGGCGGAATGGCCTGGTCTATCGGGATGAATACAAAGACGGCGGCCATCCGGTAACGCCTCTGGAGAAGGGACAGCTTCCCGCAGTCGGCAAATGCAGGCGGGGGGAAACAGGAACAAAGGTTACTTTTTATCCTGACCCGGAGATTTTCGAGACTACAGTATTCAAGCCGGAGATTATCAAAAAGAAGCTGAAAGAGATTGCTTATCTCAATAAAAATCTGAAACTCAATTATAAAAACGAAGCGGACGGAGAAAGCATCACTTACCAGGAAGCGCTGGGAATCCAGAGCTTTGTTTCCTATATTAACCGAGACGCCGTGACGCTCCACGATACTCCGATCTATGTGGAGGGCAGATCCGGCGATATTGAAGTAGAGATCGCCCTGCAGTATACCAATAACTTTGCAGAGCAGATCAATCCTTACTGTAACCGGATCAATGTGGTAGACGGCGGCACCCTGGTCACCGGCTTCAAAATGGCGCTGACCCGGGTGATGAACCAATATGCCAGAGAACTTGGTTTTCTGAAAGATAAAGATGAGAATTTTGACGGAAAAGACATCCGAAACGGCCTGGTCGCTATCATTTCTATTAAGCATCCGGATCCCCAGTTTGAAGGGCAGACGAAGACTAAGCTGGGAAATACCGATGCTAAGACAGCTGTGGACGAGGTGTTTTCCACAGAGGTGCAACGGTATCTGGACAAGAATGTAGAGCTCCTGAAGAAGATCCTGGATAATGCGATGAAATCTTACAACGCCCGGAAGGCCGGCGATAAGGCCAGGACAGCAGTCCTAAAGCAGCTGAACGATACGGATACCAAAAGCAAGCTGGCCGCCTGCACTTCGAGAAAACCGGAGGAGTGCGAGGTGTATATCGTGGAGGGAGATTCTGCCGGCGGTACGGTAAAGACTGCCCGCAACCGCAAGACTCAGGCTGTACTTCCCCTCCGGGGTAAGATCTTAAACGTGGAGAAGGCTTCTCTGGAGAAAATCCTTCTTAACAATGAGATTAAATCTATGATCGCCTCCTTTGGCTGCGGCATCGGGGATGACTTTGATATCAGCAAGCTGCGCTATGATAAGATTATCATCCTGACGGATGCCGATGTAGACGGCGCCCATATCAGTACCTTGCTGCTGACCTTCTTCTACCGTTTCATGCCGGAGCTGATCTATTCCGGCAAAATATACCGCGGACTCCCCCCTCTTTACAAGGTGGATTACCAGGCGGGCAAAAAGAAACAGTCCCGTTATCTGTTTAATGATTTTGAGCTGGAGAAGTTCCGGAAGAATAAGGACTATAAGATCCTGGGATTGCAGCGGTACAAGGGATTAGGCGAAATGGACGCCAACCAGCTCTGGGAGACTACTCTGAATCCAGAGACCCGCATTCTGGCCCAGATCTCCATCAGCGACACAGTGGAGGCGGACGATATCACTTCCACGCTGATGAGCAGCAATGTCCCTCCCCGGAGACAGTTTATTATGGAAGAAGCAAAATATGCCACTTTGGATATCTAAGAAAGAAAATGAGGTGTAGCAATCATGAAAACGATGGATGACCGTTCCATTATCCAGTTGGATTTTTCTGAAGAAATGAAGAATTCTTACCGGGACTATGCGGTAAGCGTGATTATATCCCGGGCCCTTCCCGACATCCGCGATGGGCTAAAGCCAGTGCAGCGGCGGATCCTGTATGCGATGAATGAGCTGAATCTGGCGCCGGATAAGCCCCACCGCAAAAGCGCCCGTATCGTTGGCGATACGATGGGTAAATACCATCCCCACGGTGATAGCTCCATCTATGATGCCCTGGTGCATATGACGGAGGACTTCTCTCTGTCGGTGCCTCTCGTGGATGGACATGGGAATTTTGGCTCCATTGACGGAGACAGCGCCGCTGCTATGCGTTATACAGAGGCCCGTCTCTCTCAGGGCGCTATGACGATGCTGGAAAATCTGGACAAGGGCCTGGTTCCCTTCGGCCCCAACTTTGATGAGAGCGAAAAGGAACCTTTAGTTCTGCCTGCTACCCTTCCTAATCTCCTTCTGAACGGTACTACCGGCATCGCAGTAGGGATGGCTACCAATATCCCTCCCCATAATCCCACAGAGGTCATTGACGGAATCATTGCCTATATGGACCGCCCTGATCTGTCCACAGAACAGCTGATGAAATACATTCCGGGCCCGGATTTCCCCACTGGAGCGGTTATTACTAATGCAGACGATATCTCCGCAATCTACGAGACCGGAGAGGGGCGTATTAAGGTCCGGGCAAAGACAACGATCGAAAATAGTGATTATGGCCGGAAAAACATTGTGATCACGGAAATCCCCTATACCCTTGCCGGCAATAAGCAGAAGCTTCTGGAAAGCCTGGCGGCGCTGGCCAAGGATAAGGTCTTTGATGAGATTTACGATGTGCGGGACGAATCCTCTAAGGAGGGGATCCGTATCGTGATTGAAGTGAAGAAAGACCGGAACATTGAAAATCTGCTAAACGGCCTGTATAAGAAAACTGCCATGGAGGATACCTACAGTGTCAATTTTCTGGCAGTAAAGGATAAGCAGCCGTTTACCTTTACTCTGAAACAGATCATCCAGGAATTTATCACCTTCCAGGAGGAACTCTATACTAAGGAATATGAGCATCTGCTGAAGAAGACCAGGCAGCGGCTGGAAATTGTAGAAGGCCTGATCAAGGCTACGGATGTGATCGACCTGATCATCGAAATTCTCCGGGGAAGCCAGTCTGTCAAGCAGGCAAAAGCCTGCCTGATCCATGGTGATACGAATGACATCCAATTTAAGTCTAAGGCTTCCCAACGGGCGGCCGCCACGCTCTCCTTTACAGAGCAACAGGCCGAGGCTATCCTTACTATGCCTCTGAGCCGTCTGATCGGTCTGGAACTCCTTAAGCTCCATCAGGAGGGGGAGACGCTGCAAAATAATATCCAGGAATATCAGTTGATCCTTGGCGACCAGAAACAGTTGCATAAGAAGATCAAGGAACGTCTCCGCAAATATAAAAAATTATTTGGGAGACCGAGACGGACCGAGCTGTGCAACCTGACCAACCAGAATTATGTGGAGGAGATTAAGGAGGAGGACATCTATGTGCTGATTGACCGCTTCGGTTATACAAAGTCCGTAGACGCCTCCAGCTACTCCCGCATTGCCCCTGAGACTCTGCAGGAGTTTACTCATATTATCCAGATTAAGAATACGGACCGGCTCTGCCTTTTTACCGCCAATGGCAATATGCATCAGCTGAGGGCTATGAATATCCCTAAAGGGAAGGTGAAGGATAAGGGAACCCTGATCCAGTCGCTATGCAAGCTGGATAACGAAGAGATTCTGCTGTATATTCCCTTTGAGGAATTATTCGAGTCTCAGCTGCTCTTCCTGACGCAAAAGGGCTATATCAAACAGGTGTCCGGGATTGAGTTTGAGACCAATCGCTCCGTGATCAGTTCCTCAAAACTGGACGGGGACGACCTGCTGGTGTGTGTGGAAGCCCTTACTGTGGAAGATGTGATCGCCCCAGAATGCCGGGTATTTATCATTACCCAAAAAGGGCTTTCCCTGAGCTTTCCCCTGTCTCAGGTCAATGAATACAAGAAGACCAGCCGAGGGGTTAAGGGGATCTCTCTGGCGGAAGACGATCTTGCCGTCTTCGGCGGCATTATTACCCCGGAAAAGACTACCGCAGAATTCAATGGCAAAAAATATAATTTAAAGAAAATCCGCTGCCGCAAGCGGGGCGATAAGGGACAGAAGGCGCAGGTGCTGTCATTGAAATAACAACTGAAATAACACCTAAAATAACACTTGAAAAGGGACAGCTTCCAAAGATCCATTGGAAACTGTCCCTTCATTCATAATCATCCTTAAGCAGCTGCTTACCGCAGTAACATATTCACCATATTTTCCTGCTGGAAGCTGATCTGGTTCTGCACAAAATATTGGTACTGCTGCATGATCTGACCCTTTTTCTGTTCATTCACCCAGCCGGGAATATCTGTATCCTCCAGCTTACTCATGCTATTGGTATTGTTGTAGGAAGCTACCCGGTTCGCTGACATGGTATGGTTCAGCGCACTGCTCTGGGCTCCCAGAGAAGATCTTGCATCACTTACCCGCTGGATCGCCTGATCCAGATCCTCAATATCAAACACACCGCCTGACACATCAAAATCCCGGATCCCCAGTGCATCCAAGGTGGCGTCTGTAGTCCGGATGGACATTCCGCCTCCGGAAGGATTCACGGCCAGATACATATCCGCCATACTTCCATCTAACAAGTTCTTCTGGTTAAACTGGGTATTCCGCGCAATTCCTGTAATATGTTCCTTCAGTTGATCAATCTCTTCCTGGAACATCGCCCGGTCACTATCACTGTATATAGCTGAACTGGAAGCCTTTACTGCCAGTTCGCGCATCCGCTGTAGGCTGTCACTGATATTAGACAATGCGCCGTCTGCAGTCTGCAATACATCCTGGCCGGCCTGCGCATTGCGTGTTCCCTGGTCATAGCCTCTCACCTGGCTTTCCATGCCTTGGGAGATCGCCAGATCCGCCGGATTACCGCTGGCAGCAGAAGCAGCCGGTGTATAGGAATAGCCGGAATAGCTGTTCTCAAATGAAATTGCTGAGGTAGCCATACGATCACTCCTTTCCTTATCCCTGCATCCTTCTTTCCTATCTTTAGATTACCTTATTTTTACAGAAAATGCAACTAAAAATCAAATTTTATCCCTTTTCCTTCCACTTATATTTTTTTATTTTCCTTCCATACTAAGGGCAGAAGCATAAAAAATCTTTGGAAGGAGGTTCCTCATGGACAAGAAAGAAAGCTGCTTTGCCGCTGCGGTGGCTATGAGCGCTATGGCTATCAGCGATATTCCCACCCCGGCAATTTCCACCCCCACTGACAACGCCAAAAATGTCGCGGCCTTATTGAAGGAGGAGGAAAATGTAGATCAAAATTCAATATCCAGCTCCACCGGACAATGGTCCGATCCCATTACCTGAGTGTGGATCTTCCCGTCCCGCAGCCTGTCTTCTAACGATGCGGAAACTAAAAAGTAATCAATACGCCATCCGGCATTTTTGGCTCTGGCAGAAAAACGATAGGACCACCAGGAGTACACACCCTCCAGGTCAGGATAAAAATACCGAAAGGTATCGATAAATCCATGTTCCAACAGTTCTCCCATTTTTGCCCTTTCTTCCTCTGTGAATCCGGCATTTTTGCGGTTGGTCTTAGGATTCTTCAGATCGATCTCCTGGTGGGCCACATTCATATCCCCACAGACGATTACAGGCTTCTCCTTTTCCAGTTCCTGGAGATATTCCCGAAAGGCGTCCTCCCACTCCATTCTGTAGGCAAGGCGCGCTAACTCCTGCTGGGAATTAGGGGTATACACATTCACCAAATAAAAATCCGGATATCCCAGGGTGATGACCCTGCCCTCTGTGTCATGCTCCGGCCGTCCGATCCCGTATGCGACAGAATCTGGTTCCTGCTTGGCAAAGACAGCAGTTCCGGAATACCCTTTCTTCTGCGCATAGTTCCAATACTGGAAGTATCCCGGTGTATCCAACTGGATCTGCCCCTCCTGCAGCTTACTTTCCTGAATGCAGAAAATATCGGCATCCGCCTCTTGAAAATACTCCAGAAATCCTTTGTTCACACAGGCCCGCAGCCCATTTACATTCCACGATATCAGTTTCATAGGTTCCTCTTATTTCCGTCAAACAATTATTCATAATCAGCTACATTAGATGCGTCTACCGGCTCAAATGGCACCCATACATATTTCTGATCCTTTGAAAGATAATCCAGGCCTTCCAGCGACTTTCCCTTGGCCAGGCGGGCTGCCGCTTTTACCGCATATTCTCCCTGCCCGGTAGCAGACTGCAGAACAGTAAACTTCATTTCGTCTGCCTCGATAGCCGCGCAGCCGTCTGCTGTGGCATCTACTCCCAATACCTCTACTTCCTTTAAGTCTACATTATTATCTTTGCAGGCCTGGATCACGCCCAGAGCCATTGCATCATTATTGCATGCCACCACATCCGGCTGCTGGCCGGTCTTGAGGAAAATCTCATACACGCTCTGCGCTTTGGCCTGATCCCAATCTGCTGCATCGTCAAAGACATAATTAATCTCTTTGCCGGATTTCTTCAAGTTGTAGACCAGGGCATTAGACCTGGCCAAAGTGGAGGGATGCTGCGCCTGTCCGCGGATTATAGCAACATCAATGCTTTTTTCCTTTTCAAATCTCTTTAAAATATATTCTGCCTGGTATTTCCCTGCATCCTCTTCATTAGAACCTACAAACACGTATTTATTGGGCTCCAGGCGGCTTTCGTCCGGACATGCGTTCCAAAATACCATAGGAATATCGCCAGCCTCTACCTGCAGCTGCAGAGTAGTATCCACATCCACAGGATTGCACAGGATAACGTCATAACCACCTTTCACGGCCTCCCGGATCTGCTCCAGCTGCACCTCCAGAGATCCCTCGGCATCATGGGTATCCAGTGTGGCCCCCATTTCCTCAGCTTTCTTTTTGGCCGTATCCATCAGCGCATTCCGAAAAGTATCTCCACTGGATACTGTCATATACATTTTGATCCCCTTCGCCGATTCCTCGGACGACCCTTTTCCACATGCTGCCATGAACACAAGAGAAAGCAGCATTATCATTCCTAAACAAAGTCTTTTCTTCATATGCTCCTCCTTAATCTTATATCCTGAATTTCTCTAAATGCTGGGACAGCTGTGCCGCTTCATCGGAAAGCTCCCTGGAATCTGACAATACTTCCTTGCTGCTGGCAGCAATGTTTTGAGCCTGTTCCACCATATTCTCAGAGGCTGCATGGATCTCATCCGTGCTGGCCGCCTGTTCTTCTGAGATCGCAGCCACATTCGTGGCAACCTCATCCACCTCATTCACTTTGACCATCATTTCCTGGATCATATCACTGGTACTATGAATGTCATTAAAAATCATATCAAAGGTTCCAAGAGCGGTCTGGATCAATTGGCTGCTCTCATCAATACTTTCCATGCTGACCTGCGCCTGGTCCACAGTCTCATTAACCAGCCGGGTAATATCTCCGATCAGGTTTACAATATCTTCTACAGACTCGGTACTGGTCTGCGCCAGCTTCCCAATCTCAGATGCCACTACAGCAAACCCTTTTCCTGCCTCCCCGGCTCTTGCCGCTTCAATAGATGCATTCAGGGACAACAGGTTCGTTTCCTCAGCGATATTTCCGATCACAGATACAATATTAGTAATTTCTTCCGATGCTTTGCCTACTTTACCAATGGCCTGATCCAGACTGTGAATAGACTGGCTGATGTTGTCCATTGCCACGCTTACCTGCTGGATATCCTGTTTTCCTTTTTCAGATACCTGCACTGTCCTGGTCATATAGTCTTCTACCTGATCGCTGGTGACCTTGGTGTCGGCTACCACCTGGGCCAGTCTGGTAGCGCTGTCAGCGATCTCATTAATGGACTGCGCCAGTTCATCCACAGTTCCCGTCAATTCCCGCATGGAATCAGCCTGAACCTCCGCCACATTATACATTCCATCGGATACCTGATTGGTATTGGAGGATTGTTTGGCAACTCTGCCGGCGATCGTCTGAATCTCCCGCAGCATACCTCGGATAGCTACCATAAAGTCCGATACACTGCTGCTCATCCGGCCGATCTCATCATTCCCGTTCGTCTTTACCGATACAGTAAAATCACCCTCGGACATAGCGGAAATGCTCTTTGTCAATCCTCTTACCGGCCTGATAACTATATGTATGCAGCGCTCTGTGATCACAACCAGCAGCAGGATCGCAATGACACTGATCAGTATCATCTTCATCCGCAGATTATTGATATCACTAAAAATGATCTCTTTAGGGACAAAGGATACCAATACCCAGTCTGTCCCAGCAATCTCCTGAAATACCGTAAGGTTGCCATCTAAGGTACCCCTGGTATAATCCCTATCTTCAAATCGTTTGGCAACCTTCTGCAGATAGGGATCCTCCGCAGCATCCAGCTTAGTAGAGATCAGGGAGGCATCCCGGTTGGCCAGGATCGTATTATCTCCGGAATCAATCAAAAATGCTTCCGCATCGCTCATCTGTACAAAGGAATTGACAATCACTGTAATCCGCTCCAGAGACACATCGGCAGAGATCACCCTGAGGGGATCTGACCCATCGTTTAAGATTGCAGAGGCGCTGACCAGATTCTTACCCTCTGCATTCTGGTATGCCGTCCCATACTTCATATTGACCCGGGTAAGGCCCTCCTTATACCAGGTAGATTCGGTAAGGCCTTCTGCTGTCTTCGCAGAATCCGCTGATTTCCACAGCTTCCCTGAGCCATCCCCTATATATACCCCTTCCGGATAATTGGAATCATATCCGGCCGAGGCATCAATGATCGCCTGCAGCTCCTCCTGGGAGGGGGCAGTCTTCTCAATAGTCTGCTTGATCGCACTGAAGGCTGTCAGATTCTTATCCAGCCACGCCTCGATGCTCGCTGACTGGCCGGATACGGAAGACTCCAGAAGTTCGGAAGATTCTCTCTCAATAATGTTACTGGAAATGCTATAGGAAAACATTACCAATACCGCCAGCACAATGCAGAGTATGGGCAGGACAGCGCTGATCAGCTTCATTTTCATGGATATCCTGCTTTTTCTCTGGGTTGGTTGTTTCTTTTTCTTTTCTTTCATACCTTCTTTACCCTTTCTTTTTATTTTTCACGCTCTTGCCCCGCTGACCGATCCGCCGTTCCTTCTCCAGCGATGCAATATGTATTTCTATTTTTTTATTATACTTATTTTGGGAGCGGTTTACAAGAGAAGGTTAAAAAACTTCCCCTCCCTCAGATGCATCCAGCCAGCGGGCAATATTACTCATATCGATCTTCAGCCTGCCGTTGTAAATCCCTACAGGGATGGGGTTATCCAGGCCATAGATCACCGGCCATACATCCCCTTCAAAAAAATATGCCAGCACCGTCCGCTGCTCCGGATCAAAGATCCAGAATTCCCGCACCCCCGCATCCGCATATTTCTGCAGCTTCTTGGTGCAGTCCTTCCGCCGCGTGGCAGGAGATAATACTTCCAGCACAAAATCCGGAGCCCCTTCTATCCCCCATTCCTTCAGTCTGTCCTCTTCACAGAGAATGACCATATCCGGCTGCACCATCGTCCTGTTATCCCGGTCCAGCTTCACGTCTACCGGCGCTACCAATGGAAGGCAGCCCCCCTCCATATCCATGATATAATTGGCCGCCTGCCGATAGATCTCTCCGGCGATCCTCTGGTGTATCGGCCTGGGAGCCGTCATATCATAAATGACGCCATCGATCAGCTCCGCACGATGCTCCTCCGGTATCGCATAATAATCCTCCAGCGTATACTCCCCCTGACGCTTACTTTCATAAAAAGCAGCCTCCTTCAGGGAATCTTCCCGGCTCTCTGGTTCCGAAAACACCTTTTCCAGCGCCTGCAATGTCTCATACCGGGGCGCTTTTGTTTCCCTGGAAAACACCTTCTGGACCGTACTGACCGGAACCCCGGAAAGCTCTGCGATCAGCGCATAAGAATAACCCAGCTCCTTCTTTCGTCTCCGCATCTGTTCTACTGTCATAAGCCGCTCCTTTCCCTTCCCGCTGCCAAAATATCCCCAGCGGTCCACCAAACACAACCTTATAACAATATAATAGCAAAACAAAACAAAAAAGCCAACAGAAAAAAACGGAAAACATCCAAAAAAATATATATTTTTATCCAAAAAAGGGACTGCTCTCTGGCAATCCCTTTTATCTATTTCCATATTTCTTCCATAATTTTTCCAGTATCATTCCATATGGCTTACATATTCCCTGGCTGACATGGCGGCATTAGCGCCGTCTGCTGCCGCAGTCACTATCTGCCTTAGGGGTTTGGTGCGGATATCCCCTGCCGCAAAAAATCCCTCTGCGCAGGTTTTCCCGCTTTCATCGGCCACTACATACCCCTGGCCGTCCAGTTCAACTAAATCCTTTATCTTATCGGTAGAGGGGATCATTCCAACTGCAATAAAAATACCTTGTACCTCAAGCCGGCGGCCGTTGTCCAGCCGCAGTTCCTCTACCCTTTTGGCCCCTGCGATCCCTATGGCCTGCGCCTCTGTAATAATTTCCACATTCTCTGTTGCCTGCAGCTTCTGGAGAGTTCCTGCAGAACCGCGAAATTCCCGGCGGCGGTGGATCAGGTATACTTTCTGGCAGATTCCTGACAGATATGAAGCATCATCCAGCGCTGTGTCGCCGCCTCCGATCACGGCAACAGTCTTATCCTGGTAAAGGGCACCGTCACAAACCGCACAATAAGAGATTCCTTTTCCGGCAAAAGCAGTTTCCTCTGGCAGGCCTAAGCGGCGGTGGAAAGCTCCTGCCGCATAAATCACGGCCCTTGCTTCTATTATTTCTCCAGTATCAAGCTGGATCTTCCAGTTCTGACCGTATTTTTCAAAAAAAACTGCCTCTCCTTCCTGGAACTCCACTCCCAGTTCTTCAGCATGTTTGCGGAAACGCTCTCCCAAATCATATCCTTCCAGCCCATTCAGGCCCAGATAATTGTCTACCCGGCCGCTCTCCGCGACCTGCCCTGTGCCCATATACTCTTTTTCTACTACCAGAACCTGTAAATTGGCCCTCACAGCATATATGGCAGCGCTGAGCCCTGCAGGCCCGCTGCCGATAATGATCACATCTAACATATTCTATCTTCCTCTCTGCCTGCGCCTTATGCAAATACAGCTGCTAAGGCAGTGATCTTCTCTAGGGTTCCAGCGCCAGTTCTTCTTTTTCAACCTCCTCGCCCTGGACATGGAAAGAGTTCAGAACCGGCCGCTCCGGATCCATTAAAGACAAGATCATATAACTTGCGCTGCTGTCATAGGCCAGACGTTTATCCTCCTCGGAAGGGCGGGAAGGCGACTCCGGATGAGAATGCCAATTGCCCAAAGGTCTCCAACCGTTTGCCCGCATGTCTTTCACCGCAGCCAGCTGCTCCCTGGGATCCAGAGTAAAATGCTCATTGGAGTGATCAATATTGGTCAGGCAATATACCTTATGTATGATCTTATCCTCTCCGGCAGTTTCTCCGGCAATCAGGCCACAGGCTTCTTCCGGCAGCACGGCACGGGCATGTTCCAAAATCTTCTCGTAATCCCTTTTTGCCATTTTGATCATAATAATCTCCTCCAAACTAATGCATGTCGCATTCTGCCTGCTCATAATCGATCAGTTCAGTAATCGTAGGATGATCTCCACACACAGCACAGCCAGAAGTATCTTTAGGAAGCTTTATCTTGCGGAATTCCATCTTAAGGGCATCATAGGTCAGCAGATACCCTGTCAGCAGGTCACCTACTCCTAAAAGATATTTGATCGCCTCCATCGCCTGCAGGCTTCCGATCACACCGCCCATGGCGCCGATGACGCCGGCCTGCTTGCAGGTAGGCACTGCATCCTTTGGCGGGGGATTCTTGAATACACAGCGATAACAGGGGCCCTGTCCCGGCACATACGTCATCAACTGTCCCTTAAATCGGATAATGCCCGCATGGGAAAACGGCTTTCCGGCCATTACGCAGGCATCGTTGATCAGGAACTTAGCCGGAAAATTATCTGTACCGTCAATAATAAAGTCATAATCCTTTATAAGATCTGTGATATTTTCTGAATCCACAAAGGTCCGGTAGGTATCCACCGTTACATCTGGATTCATCCGGTTCATGGTCTCCTTGGCGCTTTGGACTTTCGCCTTTCCCAGGTCTTCCGTTGCATGGATGATCTGTCTCTGCAGATTGGACAGATCTACTTCATCCGCATCAGCGATCCCAATCCTTCCGATACCGGCAGCAGCCAAATACATAGCCGCCGGAGCTCCCAGCCCGCCGGCGCCAATGATCAGGACACTGGAATTCAGCAGCTTCTTCTGCCCTTTGGCTCCTACCTCTTTCAGGATAATGTGCCTGGAATACCTCTCCAACTGTTCGTTTGAAAATGCCACTACTGTCCACCTCCCATGAAATAAAGGAATTCAACGGTATCTCCGTCCTGCAGCACCTGTGTCTGAAAGTTCTCGCTCTTGGCAAATTCATCATTGACCGACACGGTGACATACTCCGGTGTCTCCACCTTTTCCTGAACGATCAACTCTGCAATGGTAATTCCATCCTGCACCTCTTTTACTTCTCCTGCTACTGTCAGCTTCATTCTCTTATACCTCCCTATTCTCTTCAATAATCTTTTCCAAGTTTGCCTTTTTCTGCATTCCAGTCAGCCTTTCCAGCTGTTTCCCGTCTTTAAAAAAAATGAGTGTAGGCGCTGTCCCCACCTCATACCGCTCTACCAGCTCTGTCTCGTAGGCCACATTTACTTTCCCCACGTACAGGCTGTCAGCATAATGTTCCTCCAGTTCTGCCAGCAGGGGAGACATTCTTTTACAGGGAACACAGCTGTCGGAATAGAAATCAATCAATACCAGTTTCCCAGGCTGAAGGATCTTATTGTCAAAATCTTCCCGATTCAGTCTTTCTGCCATATCTTCCTCCTATTCTTCTACCTTCCTGACCAGAAGGTCGTAGGTGCCATCCTCATTATCGATCAGTTTTAAGATCTGATGGCCCTCTTCCTTAATGCTGCGGGGAACATTCTGTACCGGTTCCCCATCATTCATATGAACAGAAAGTATCTCCCCGTCTTCCAGCTCCTCCAGAGCCACTTTGGCCTTTACGAAAGTTACCGGACATACTACATCTGTAATATCAACGGTATCATTAATTTTAATATCATCCATTCTCACAGACCTCCTTTACAGCTTTTTCCAATTCTTCCCGGCCCACCCGGTCAAGGGTGAATTTAAACCGCTCTCCTGCCAAGGCGTTTTTTTCAAAAAAACGGATCGCTGCATCGCATACCTTTAGCAGCTTATCATGGTCTTCGATAAATGGGATGATCTCCTCTCCCTTACTGATGCTATTGCCAAACAAACCTCCAAAGGATACGATATATCCATGGGTCTCTTCGTATGCATCAGCAGGACAGGCCTTGGTACACCTTCCACAATAATTACACCTGGATCCGTCAATTTTGATCTGTCCGTCCTCCATTGTGATCGCCTGGGCACGGCAGGCTTTGACACACACGCCGCATTGGATGCACTGCTCCGGCCGCCATTTTACTTTAATTCCGCCTTTCACTCCCACATCATTTTCTTCGGCCTTCAGACAATTATTCTGGCAGCCGGTGACGCCAAATTTAAACTTGTGGGGCAATTCTCTGGCAAAATACCGTTCATCCAGTTCCTTCGCCAAAGCATAGGTATCAATACAGCCACTGGGACAGATCGCACCGCCCTGGCAAGCGGTGACCGTCCGTACTCTCGGCCCGCATACTCCGGGCTCTACATCCCCTTCTGCCAGCGCCTCCTTCACCTGGTCGATCTGATCCAGCTTAATAAATGGGATCTCTACACTCTGGCGGGAAGTCAGATGAACATAGCCGTCTCCATATTCCTCCGATACCTGAGCAATCTTTGCCAGCTGCCTGGCGGTAAGCTTTCCTCCCACTACGCGCAGACGGAGAGAAAAGTTATTTTTTTGCTTCTGCCGCATGAAACCGCCCTTTTTTAATGTTCCATAATCTACTGCCATCTTTTCTCCTTTCCTTACTGAATCCTTACAGCGCCTGGACTGCTTCTGTAAAATCCTGTATCAGATCTTGTATATCTTCAATCCCTACACTGACGCGGATCGTATCCTCATAGACACCGGCCGCCTCCTTCTGCTCCTCTGTATTGTGGATATATATGGTAGACGCCGGATGAATGACCAACGTCCTGATGTCTCCGATATTAGTAGCGTTACAGGCATATTTTAAATGGTTCATCAAACGATACGCTCTTTCTCTGCTCCCTGCCCGTAATGTAAGGATACCGCCTGCTTTGCCTCCCAGCTGGCTCTGCACCAGCCTGGCATAGGGATTTCCGGGAAGGCCAGGATAATTAACAGAGATTCCTTCCAGGGCTTCCAGCGCAGCTGCCAGCTGCCGGGCGTTGCTACAGATGCGCTCCATACGCAGCCCCAGAGATTCCAGGCCTACCAGATTCATAAACGCATTCATTGGCGAAAGGCAGACGCCCATATTTCTCCATATCCCGTTGCGCAGCTTTGCCAGATACGCAAATTCTCCGTATTTCTGATAAGGCTTCAGCTGCTCATACTTGTCATAATCCCATGGAAACTTTCCACTGTCGATTATGATCCCACTGACAGAATTGCCTCCGCCATTGATATATTTAGAACTGGAGTGGATCACAATATCCGCCCCGTATTCAAAGGGCCGGAGCAGATAGGGCGTAGCTGTCGTGCCGTCTACAATCAGCGGGATCCCATGGCTGTGAGCCAGATTTGATACCGACCGGATATCCATGATATCCAGACCGGGATTTCCAATAATCTCTCCAAATATTACTTTTGTCTTGTCGTTGATCAGCGGTTCCACCTCTTCTGCCGTTACATGATGTACAAAACGAGTGGTAATCCCAAATTCTTCCATATCACTAAACAGGTCGATCGTCCCGCCGAACAGGCCGCTGCCGGCAATAATCTCATCCCCTGCACGGAGAATATTCAGCAGAGACAGAGTAATCGCAGACATTCCGGAAGAACAGGCTATTGCTCCTTTTCCCTGCTCCAATCCAGCGATCCTCCGCTCAAAAGCATCTACAGTAGGATTGCTGATCCTGGTATACGCAAACCCTGGCGCCCGATTATTAAAAATCTTTTCCAGATCTTCCGCCTGATCGTATGCGAAAGCGCTCACCTGGGCAATCGGCGGTACGGTAGCCCCATCCTGGTAGCGTTTCCTCCCATCCCCATGCAGTAATCTTGTATTGAATTCCATAGCAAGGCTCCTTTTTAAATATAATCCCCATGGAAGGAAATGCCGGATGTAAATGCAGAGATCTTCCGAATATACGTAACAATCCCCTCCACCGATGCATCCGTCTTCGGCTGCCAATCCGAATAACGATAATAGCTCCTTGATCCGCTATAAGGGCCATGGGCGGCGATTGTCTCGTCCAAAGCCAGCAGCACTACCAGTCCAGCCCGGTTCAAATGCTTTACTACTTCTGAGACAGCTTCCCCGGACTTTGGTTTATACAGGTAGGTATGCTTCCCTTCCCGGCTTAACTGCTTTTCTATCTCTTCCACCAGCTCCCATGTGATCCCCTGCCGGCCCAGGGGAAATTCTACTGTTACTGCCGTCTGTCCCTTCAGGGCGGAACGCGCCTCCCGGTTCACCCGTCCATTATAGAAACCTTCTTCTTCCGTATCCACCCCTGTAACAACACCGCAGGCAGACGTCATATTGGTGATGCGGTCGATCAGTATCAGCTCTCCTAATGTCTTATGCTTTTGGAACTCATCCACTACGATCTGATCCGCAAAGGAAATCTGGCACACAGCAATTTCATTCTTACTGAGTTTATCCTTCATCTGCTCTTCGCCGGTATTGACATCAATGGAATAAAGGATCCTGGTCACAACGCCGGGAATCATCTTCGTTCCTATCTTTACAAAGAAATTTTTCCCATGGAACAGTTCAGCGTCATCCATCCAAAGAAGAGTGGCTGTAACACCAAAGGCTATCTTGGCATCAGAATCCACAGATAAAACACAGCCTCTGGAGACATCCACCTCCCGATCCAGCTGGATCGTCACCGGCTGCCCCTTTTGCCCTTCCCGTACCTTCTGATCAGCCAGATAAATGCTTTTTACATGGGCTTTCTCGTTGCTGGGCAGGCTGGTGACCTCATCTCCCACCTGAATGCTCCCCATCTCGATCTGCCCCTGGAAACCGCGGAACTCATGGCTGGGACGGCACACACGCTGTACCGGCATATAGAACCCTTTCTCACTGTCTGCCTCTGTTATGTTCACCTTTTCCAGATAGGGCAGCAAAGCCTCTCCCTGATACCAGCTGATATTGGGTGATTTCTTTGTTACATTATCTCCTTCTGTAGCCGATACAGGAATGATCACTACATTGTCCAGAGACAGTTCCTGAGTCAGCCGGCCAATCTGCTCTTCTATCCGGTGGAATACCTCTTCGCTATAATCCACCAGGTCCATTTTATTTACTGCAAATACAAAATACTTAATCCCCATCAGGGAACAGATCCGGGCATGACGCCTGGTCTGCACCAGCACGCCCTGTTTGGCATCGATCAGGATTACTGCCAGGTCAGCAAAGGAGGCTCCCACTGCCATATTTCTGGTATACTCTTCATGCCCCGGTGTATCCGCTACGATAAAACTCCGGTTATCCGTGGTAAAATACCGGTAGGCGACATCTATGGTAATGCCTTGCTCTCTCTCTGCCATCAGTCCATCCAGCAAAAGGGAATAGTCAATCTTGCCTTCCCGGCTTCCCACCTTGGAGTCCAATTCCAGGGCCTTCTCCTGATCCGCATAAAGAAGCTTAGAATCGTAAAGAATATGTCCGATCAATGTGGACTTTCCGTCATCCACACTCCCACATGTAATAAATTTCAATAAGCTCTGCATTTTAGAAATACCCCTCTCTTTTTCTTCTCTCCATACTGCCGGCAGCTTCATTGTCGATCACACGGCTTGTTCTCTCAGAAGATACCGCACTCAAGGTCTCTTCAATGATTTCATCCAGTGTCTCCGCCTCAGATTCTACACCGCCTGTCAGCGGATAGCAGCCCAATGTGCGGAATCTTACTTTGCGCATTACCGGCTGCTCTCCCGGCTCCAGACGCATCCGGTCGTCATCTACCATGATAATATTGCCGTCCCGATAGACCACCGGACGTTCTTTAGCAAAATAGAGGGATGGGATTTCAATATTCTCTCTGCGTATGTATTGCCAGATATCCTTTTCTGTCCAGTTGGAGAGAGGAAATACCCGGACCTCTTCTCCCTTAAAAAGCTTAGTATTAAACAGTTTCCACATTTCCGGACGCTGGTTTTTGGGATCCCAGGCATGGGCAGAATTCCGGAAGGAAAAGATTCTTTCCTTGGCCCTGGACTTCTCCTCATCCCGCCGCCCGCCGCCAAAAGCTGCGGTAAACTGATATTTATCCAATGCCTGCTTTAATGCCTGTGTCTTCATAATATCGGTATAAGCAGAGCCGTGGTCAAAGGGGTTGATCCCTTGTTTGACCCCCTCTTCATTGGTATAGACCAGCATCTCCAATCCATATTGTTCTGCCATTCTGTCCCGAAATTCAATCATTTCCCGGAACTTCCATGTAGTATCTATATGAAGAAAAGGGAAAGGGGGCTTCTCGGGATAAAATGCCTTTCTTGCCAGGTGCAGCATAACGGAACTGTCTTTTCCTATGGAATACAGCATTACCGGCTTTTCGCACTCGGCTGCCACCTCCCGGATAATATAAATCGCTTCTGCCTCTAATTCGTCCAGATGAGATAAATTGTTACTCATCGTATTGTCCTCCTTGTCTGTTAATATTGATTTGCCTTCTTTTGATCCACACGGATCTGCTGCAGCCTGCCCTCCCGGTCTGTAATACTCCAGATATTGACATCGCCTTCCTTTCGGACGGTCAGTGTACTCCCCCTGCCTCCGATATCTGCCCCCAGATAGAAGCAGATGGCGCCGAATCTGCACTCTTTCAGACAGGAAGTACATCCCCAGCAATCTCTGATATGGCGGATCCATGCCTTACCGCCCTCCCCCCTCTTGATCAGGTTTCCCGGGCAGGCTTCGATACACTGTCCGCACCCAGTACATTTATTCTGCTGTATCTGTATGCTCATATACTTTTCCTCCCGTCACAAGCTCTCTATATAGAATTTCTATCTTCCCATTCTTTAGCTTAGAATTGACATAGACCATTCCATCTTCACTTTTCTCCGGATAGGTTGTGTTTTCTGCAAAGCTATGCCACCGCGTTTCTTTGCGGCCCAGCAGATGGGCGATCAGTACCTGGCAGACCACAAGGCGTTCCCGTAGTTCGTAAATCCGTAAAAGCCCATCCATATCCCTGGCGGCCAGATGGCGGCTTAATTCCAGCAGCAGCATTATTTTTTCATCTGCCATGCGAAGCTTGCCTTCACTATACTGATAGTTGGTACTGATGCCGCCAGCATATTGGTCCATGACCTTCTGCATCGTCTCTTCCAGCTGCCCTGTAGTCAACACAGCCCTGTCATTTTTCAGATATGCCTCATACTCTTTCTGTTTCTTCTTTCTTGTATCCTTTTTCACCGGTTCATAAGGATTGGCCCGGTGGAACTCCGCTGCAGCTTCCGCAGCAATCTCTCCCTCTGCCAGGGCGCCTGTCACATATTTCTGAGGGCAGCCTCCCGCTACATCTCCTGCAGCAAATAACCCCTGGATCGTTGTCTGCCTCTTAGTGTCTACCCAATATCCGCTGGCCGTATGCCCTCCTACAATATAGGGTTCGCTCCCTTCAACCTCCACATTCTCCTGAGAAGGCCCTTTCCCTGTCTCAATCCATTTTAAGGTCTGGCTGGGCGCCATATTCAGATAGGCTTTGTACAGGTCCTCCTCCTGTTCCTTCGTGATCCCCTTTGTCTTTAGATAGCAGGGGCCTCTGCCTTTTCTGTTCTCCTCCACCGTCCCATAGACACGCTGGGATGTTGTAAGTCCATATTTGTCCTCATAATTCTCTCCCTGTCCATTAATCTGCTCGGCCGATACTCCCTGTGCAATAGTTCCCGTAGGCGCAATGGTATCTTTGCAGCGGAGGGCGATAAAACGCATCTCGAAGGTAGTCATCTCTGCTCCGGCCCGGATCCCCATAGAATAGCCGGCTCCGGTATTGAAGGGAGGATACCAGATCTTATGCCGGGAAAATCCGGGATTGTTGGGACGGTATAATCCCGCCGCTCCGCCGGTCCCACAGATTACAGCATTGGCATAGATCGTATAGCAGATGGGTTGATCTACATGAAAGCCATACGCCCCTTTAATGCGGTTATTTTCTACAATAAAATCCGTGATATTGACATGATTTAATATTTTTACATTTTTCTGTCTGGCTGCCGCTTTTGCCAGGATGGGTTTGATATTCTCCCCATTAATCTTGATATTCCGGTCTCCCCGGGCCACATATTTCCCCTGATCATCCTTCAAAATGACCAGTCCTAATTTCTCCATATGCTCTGTAACACGGTTCAGCCGTTCCGACATTGTCAGCAGCAGATCCTCTCTGACTATGCCCTCTGCATCCCTTTTGGCATAATTCACATAATCCTGAGGAGTTTTCCCTTCTGTTATGTATGCGTTGATCGCATTAACACCGGCGGCCAGGCATCCGCTGCGCTTCACATTCGCCTTTTCTACAATCAGTACATCAATATCTCTGTACTCTCCAAGGGTAATACCGGCAAAGCAGCCAGCTGTGCCGCCACCGATGATCAGTATATCTGTTTGGATCTCCTTTGCCTCCATACTCTTCCTCTTTTCTTTTACCTACAATTTATATATGTTTTGTATGATATTACCCTAATCTAATTCTGTTGTCAATACTTTTTAAAAAAAATTCATATTTTTCATACTTATTTTGTAGGAAATAATTTATCCGATCCGTCCCTCATCCATATATTTAGCGATCTGAGGGGCAAAATAAGTTAGATATACAGATGCCCCGGCCCGATACACGCCGGCGGCAATCTCACAGATCATCTGACTTTCTTCCACATATCCCAACCTGGCTCCTGCTTTTATCATCGCATATTCTCCACTGACACTGTAAGCAGCCACAGGAACCTGAACCTGATCTGCCACCTCCCGGACAATATCCAGATAGGAAAGAGCGGGCTTTACCATAATAATATCTGCTCCTTCTTTGATATCCAAAGCGGCTTCTTTCAAGGCCTCCCTCCGATTGTGATAATCCATCTGATAGGATTTCCGGTCTCCAAAAGAGGGAGCCGACCCCGCTGCATCCCGAAAAGGGGCATAGAAAGAAGAGGCATATTTGACGGCATAGGACATAATAGGAGTAGTCACATACCCCTGGGCATCCAGAAGGCTTCGGATAGCCATAACCCTTCCATCCATCATATCGGAAGGGGCCACCATATCCGCTCCCGCCTGTACATGAGATAATGCAGTCTGAGCCAGAATTTCCAGCGTGCTGTCATTGTCTATCTCCTGCCCCTTCAGCAGGCCGCAATGTCCATGGGAGGTATATTCACACAGACACACATCGGTAATTACATACAGCTCCGGATAGCGGCTTTTGATATCCTGAACCGCTCTTTGAATAATCCCGTCTCTGGCATAGGCGCAGCTGCCTGCCTCGTCCTTGGCGCTCTCTTCCGGAATCCCGAAAAGCATTATGCTGCCCACTCCCACCCTCTGCAGTTCCTCCAGCGCCTGAGGGAGCCGGTCGATGCTGTAGCGAAATTGTCCTTCCATAGAGGGGATTTCTTCTACGATCCCGATGCCCTCCCGTACAAATATAGGATAGATAAGGGAAGCCTTATCCATCCGGGTTTCTCTAACCATCCGGCGCAACGCCGGAGTCTGACGCAATCTTCTTGGCCTGATTTCCATAATACTCTCCTCTCAATCTCTTTTGGCAGAATAGTTTCCCCTCTGGCAGATCTATTTCATCAGCTTAGCAGCCACATGGATAAACTGTTCAAATTCCTCCACATTTCCCTTTTCCTTGATCCCATATACCAGGTGAGCCAGCGCCCGGTCCACGGAAGTGTCCTGCGCCTCCTGCCCCATCCTTATCCGCAGGTTCTCCAGCAGTTCCCGGTTCTCACGGTAAAGCTCTTCTTTGAGAAACTCCTCCTCATAGTGGTTCAGTATCATCTGCGCCGCCTCTACATATCCCTGCTTTTTCTCATTATTGCCGGCCGCCAGCTCTTCCATATCCTCCATGGAGCAATAGCAGGTATCTGGCAGTCCTCCAATACTCTCCTCAATATCGGAAGGCACCGCCAGATCAAAAAAGATACGTTTCTTCTCTGTTCTCCTGTGTTCCAGGAAATGTTCTCTGGTAACCGTATAGTGGGGACTGGCAGTAGCGCTGATAATGACATCCATCTCATCCATCTGCAGGTACCGCTCCCCATAATCTGATATCTTATAATTTCCTTTTTGATGATGTAATCCCTGAGGCATGTTCTTGCGGAGAGGCAGAAGGATCTCCAGCCCTGGAATCTCCAGGGCATCCTTCAGCAGCGTACTTCCAATCCCTCCGGAAGCTCCCAGGATCATCAGCCTTTTCCCCTCCAGTGTCCCATGGAATTCCTCTGCCTTTTTCAGAGCCAGGCTGGCGGTGGAGACAGGGATCCTGGATAGGGGCGTATGGGTCTTTACACGTTTTGCTCCGGTAAATGCCAACCGGAACAGAGAGTGAAAGGAAGATTGGCAATACCCCTGTTCCCGGGACAGGAAATAAGCCTGCTTCACCTGTCCTAATATCTGGTCTTCTCCCAGCACTACAGAGTCCAGTCCTGCCGCCACCTGGAATAGATGATGCACCGCATTGCGCCCCTGATAGCGCCGGAGGCAGTCCCTGATCCCGGGAATATCCCGGGCATCCCCGGCCTCCAAAAGTACATCCTGCATCTGGCGGTATACCTCCCGCTTTTCCAGACCGCTGCAATAAATCTCTGTACGGTTGCAGGTAGACAACAGTACCGCCTCTTGAATCTCTCCTCCCGCCATTAAGCGCCGTAGTACCCAGAGTTTCTTATCGTCATCAAATGCAAAGCGCTCCCGGATCCGGGAAGACGCCGTCCTGTGGCTAATACTTAGTAATTGTAAATCCATCTCTGATCCGCTCCATTACCTTGCTTGCTCCAGTTTATCTTCTATATTTCGGATATTCCCTGATTGCCTGGCAGGTTTGCTGGATCTCCTGCGGAGTATGGGCCACAGACACAAACATAGCCTCATACTGGGAGGGCGCCATATAAATCCCTGCCTCCAGCATATACCGGAAAAAGGCAGCATACTCTTGCGTATCCGAAGAGACTGCACTGTCATAATCCAGTACCGGCCGGTCTGTGTGAAAAGCACACAACAGGGAACCGGCCTGATTGACCTGCAGTCTTTCTCCCCGCTCTTCCCCTCTCTGGCGGAATGCCTGGGCTAACTGCTGTCCTTTCTCCTCCAGCTCCTGATAATAACCAGGATGGTCCCGCAGAATTTCAAGAGTAGCGATACCTGCTGCGGTAGCCGCCGGATTGCCCGACAAAGTCCCAGCCTGGTATACATGTCCCATGGGGGAGACCTGGTTCATGATCTCTTCTTTTCCTCCATATGCCGCCAGGGGCATCCCGCCTCCTATGATCTTTCCCAGCGTAGTCAGATCCGGGCTAATGCCATACTGCTCCTGAGCCCCTCCATAGCCCAGCCGGAAGCCAGTAATAACCTCATCAAAGATCAGCAAAGCACCGTATTCCCTGGTGATATCCCGGAGAAATCCCAGAAATCCAGGCTGAGGCAAGACTACTCCCATATTGGCTGCTACCGGCTCTACAATGATCGCCGCCACAGTATGTCCATATTTCTCCATCAGCTCCTGTACGGACGCCCTGTCATTATACAATGCCACCAATGTATTTTCTGTATAGGACCGGGGGACTCCTGCACTGTCAGGGACTGCAGTTGTCAGAGCGGCAGAACCAGCCTTCACCAACAGCCCATCGGAATGGCCATGATAATTCCCTTTGAATTTGATGATCCGATCCCGTTTCGTATACCCCCGCGCCACACGGATAGCGCTCATAACTGCCTCTGTTCCGGAATTGACCAGCCGCAGTTTTTCTATGGAAGGCATAGCCTCCTTTATCAGCTCTGCCAATATCATTTCCCGCCGGGTAGGCGCGCCAAAGCTGAGCCCATCGGCACAAGCCTTCTGCACCGCCTCTACTACCCTGGGATGGGCGTGTCCCAAGATAGCCGGTCCCCAGGAACATACATAATCCAGATACGTATTGCCATCCACATCCGTAATATGGCTTCCCTGGGCCCTCTGTATGAATAACGGGTCCCCTCCCACAGCCTGAAAGGCTCTTACCGGGCTGTTGACGCCGCCTGGGATCACCTGCCTGGAACGGCAAAACAATTCCCTGGACTTATCGGTTTTCATCCCTGCCACCTCCCTTTTTCTCATCCTGTCCTGTCACATCCTGCACCAACATCTGACAGATTCCCTGTCCAGTATGTTCTCTGGCTTCCAGATCTATTATAAGCCCTGACTCTGTGCATACCGCAGTGGTATGAGGGCCAATGGAGACCAGCCTGGCTTCTGCCGCTTTCATGTCCTTTACCATTTCAGCAAAGGCCTGGCCGGCAGATCCGCTAGTCAGGATCACATAGTCCATTGCCTGGTACAGCCGTTGGATCTCTCCGCTGCGCCTTTTATCCTGTATGGTCTCATAAAGACAAGCGGTCTCTCTCCGGATCCCCGCCTCTTCCAGCGCCTGTTCCAAATATTCTGATCCTCTCCTGCCCCGTACCAGAAGTATCTGCTCTGCCCCTTCCAGAGAGGGAATCCATTCTTTCGCCAGCGCCTGGGAACAATATTCTGTAGGAAGAAAATCACAGTAATATCCATACCCCGCCAAAACATCTGCCGTACTCTTTCCCACCACGGCAAATCGAACCTGCGCCAGACATCTTCTATCGATCTTCAGTCTGTCAAGGCTCTGAAAAAAAGCCTCCACTCCTGCTGCGCTGACAAAGACTAGCCATTGGTATTTCTGAGAGAGCAGCAGTTTCAGCTTCTCATCCTCTGTCTCGTTGACATATGTTCTTGTCTCTATGAGACTGACTTCTATCGCCTCTCCTCCCAGGCCCTGTAATTGCCGTACCAGCTCCCGGTTTCCCTTCCGCGTTCCTGTTAAGAGAATACGTTTTCCCTGCAAGGGAAGCTTTTGTCCCTCTCCTCCCTGCAAATAAGAGGACTGCAGTCTTTCCCGGACACTGACCGTCTCGCCTACCACAATGATGGCAGGAGTCTCCGGATTGTCTTTCCGGACACGTTCTTGCATTCCTGCCAGGGTATCTATCAAGACCTTTTCCCGGCCCGTACCCCCTTGACTGATAACGGCCGCCGGGGTATCCCCCGGTCTCCCTCCGGCAAGAAGCTTTCCTGCAATCCGGCCAATATGCCCCAGTCCCATCAGAAAGACCAGGGTTCCTTCCTCTCTGGCCAACACATCATAATCCAACCGGCGCCCTTCTTTATCCGGACTTTCGTGCCCGGTAATAACATGAAAGGAAGAAGCCATAGCCCGATGTGTCACCGGTATCCCGGCCAAAGCCGGGATACTATAAGCCGAAGAAATCCCCGGCACTATCTCCCAGGCAATCCCTTCCTCCTCCATGGACAGCAGCTCCTCTGCCCCCCGTCCAAAGACAAAAGGATCTCCGCCCTTCAGGCGGACTACATAATAGCCCTCCCGGGCCTTGTCCACCAGCAGTCGGTTGATCTCCTCCTGACCCATTGCATGAGAACCGGCGCGCTTTCCCACGTAGCAAAGCTGCGCTTCCAATGGTGCTTCATTAAGCAGGGATGGGGCAAGAAGATCATCGTATACTACCACCTCAGCTTTTTTTAGACATTCCAGTCCCCTCAGACTGATCATTTCCCGTCCGCCGGCCCCGGCGCCCACCAGGGAAACACGGCCTGCCTTCAGCCTGCAGGCCAGTCTCCGTATCAGGGAAAGCAATTCTTCCGGGTTCTCTTCTCCTGTACTCATAGAAAGGTATCTGGGCGCCTTATTTTCCCCTGCATACATTCCCGCGACAGTATATCCCGTAGATTGCTTCCGGCATAAAATGCCGCAGGGGGCATTGCAGCTTCCTCCCAGAGCCAGCAGAAATTCCCGCTCTGCCTGTAGGATCAATTCCACCTCTGGCCGATTCAGAGTCTCCATGACAGGCCCAAGGTCGCCCTTCCTGATCTCCAGCGCCAGGATTCCCTGCCCTGCCGCCGGAAGAAACTCTCTGGGATCCAGATACTCATAAGACAGGTCATCCTCCCCCAGGCCCAAACGATGCAGGCCCGCTGCTGCCAGAATGATTCCGTCATAGAGGCCATTCCGAAGCTTTTGCAGGCGGGTAGGCACATTCCCCCGAAGAAGCCGAACCTCCACTCCCGGATTGATTTTCTTGATCTGCACCTCCCGCCGAAGACTTCCTGTTCCGATTACACTTCCCTCAGGAAGTTCTGCAGCAGGAATCCCCGAACATGTCACCAGCACATCCCCAGGATCTTCTCTCTCCAATACGGCTCCCAGCGCCAGCCCTTCTGCCAGCTCCATGGGCACATCCTTTGCACTGTGTACTGCAATATCAATAGTCCCCTTCTGCAGCTGTTCTTCAATCTCCTGGATAAAGGCGCCTTTTCCCCCAAAGGAAGTCAACGGCTGATCAATCTCCCGATCCCCTTTTGTCTCAATGGGTACAATTACCACCGTCTCTTCTGGAAAGGCTGCCATAATCTGCTGTCTGACCAGTTCAGCCTGAACCATCGCCAGCTTACTTCCTCTCGTTCCAATTCGTATCATTTCCTCATTCCTTCCCCACTGTGAATGTCTCAGAAGATCCCTGTAACAATTCCCCAACTACAGCCTGCGCCTCCCATACAGATAAAGCCTTCCCCTGCTCCTCACTCTGCCGGATGACCTCCTCATAACACTTTCTGCGCAGAAGCTCGTCCTCAGCCTCCTCTTGGACGGTATCCCGCAATTCTCCCAGAACCTGATTCAATTCCCCATAATATCCGGGCAGCTGTTTCTCCAGGCTCTGCCTGAGTTTAGAAGCCAGCAAAGGACTTTTCCCTCCGCTGCTGATCCCCACTACCAATTCTTCCTGCTTCACCAGTGCGGGAAAATAAAAACTACATAGCTCTCTGTCATCCACTACATTGACTAAAATATCTTTTTCCTGGCACAGCCCGGCAATTCTTCGGTTCAAAGCCCGATCCTCTGTGGCAGCAATGACAAACAACATCCCTTCCAGATCTTCCTCTCGAAAAGACCGTTGCTCCAGACACAGCAGCTCCCCCTTTGTCCGGGACTGGAGTTCCAGCAGGCCGGCACAGTATTTCTGCGCTACCATATGTATTTTAATACGAAAAGGAAGCAATGCGCGCACCTTCCGGTACGCAACATCGCCTCCTCCAATTAACAGGCATTCTTTTCCTTCTAAATTTACAAAAAAGGGAAAATACGACATAACGTCCTCTTTCTGTCTATTTATATATAGTACATATTGCTGTCTACATTATATTCTAAATAGCTCTTTTGAAAATCTGCCAATGTCAGGTTGTTTAAAATCTCATCCAATTCGCCGTTGACCTTGTCAATCAGCAGTTCCTGGATCGAATTAGCAATCCCGTCTCTTCCGCTGCCCTGGGGGGCTTTCTCATCTTCCATGTGATAGCTCCCCTCCAGCGCAGAGAGAATTGCTGCAGCCGTTATCTTAGATGGTTCTTTTGCCAACAGATATCCTCCCTGGGCCCCTCGGATGCTTTTCACAATACCCGCCCGGCGCAGGCTGGCAAAAACCTGCTCCAGATACTGGGGAGAAATATCATTTCTTTCTGCAATCTCACACAATGCAATATGGCCGTCCTGAGAATGGACAGATAGATCAATCAATGCAATAAGGCCATATCTGCTTTTTTTAGATAACTTCATAATCAACGGCTCTCTTTCCCTTTTTAAGCTATAATCGTATCACTCCATAAACAATGGCGTAGAATAGTATCTGTCTCCTGTATCCGGCAAGAGTACCACAATTGTCTTCCCCTTATTCTCCGGCCGTTTTGCGAGCTGGATCGCCCCATACAGGGCGGCGCCTGAGGAAATCCCCACCAGAACTCCTTCCTGTTTTGCCAGGAGCTTGCCGGTAGCAAACGCATCTTCATTTTCAATGGGTATGATCTCATCATAAATCTTTGTGTTCAGTACATCCGGGACAAAACCGGCTCCGATCCCCTGGATCTTATGAGGCCCGCCTTTCCCCTGGGAAAGCACCGGCGAACTTGCTGGCTCGATAGCTACCACCTTCACATCCGGATTCTTTTCCTTCAGATATTCTCCTACCCCTGTCAGGGTACCGCCGGTACCCACCCCGGCAACAAAAAGATCCACCTTTCCATCTGTGTCCTCCCAGATCTCCGGCCCTGTAGTCTTTCTGTGGATTGCCGGATTCGCCGGATTTACAAACTGCCCCGGAATGAAACTATCCGGCGTCTCTTTGGCAAGCTCATCTGCCTTGGCGATAGCCCCCTTCATCCCCAGGGCGCCTTCCGTCAGCACCAGTTCAGCCCCATACGCCTTCAAAATATTTCTCCGTTCCACACTCATAGTCTCTGGCATAGTCAGTATCAGACGATAGCCCTTGGCGGCGGCAATGGAAGCCAGGCCGATTCCCGTATTACCGGAGGTCGGCTCAATAATCACAGAGTTCTTCTTCAACAGTCCTTTTTCCTCCGCATCCTCGATCATCGCTTTGGCAATTCTGTCCTTAACGCTCCCTGCCGGATTAAAATACTCCAGTTTCACCAGGATCGTTGCCTCCAGCTCCAGTTCTTTTTCCAGATTGGTTACCTCCACCAGAGGCGTATTCCCGATCAGGCCTAAAGTCCCCTTATAAATATTTGCCATTTTAATCCCCTCTTTTCCGATATATTTTGTAGGTTTATTTGCTGGTGATATTATATGCCAGCAATTCATATTTGTCAACCCGGATAAATAAGATTTTTATTGCCGGCTGTCTCCGCGGGCGACTACCAGATGATAACCTACGCTTTCTACCCTTCGGCTAAGGCAGCCTCTGCATTCTGCTGCCTCTTCTCCGGTACATATTTTATTGTCATAGAGATCATACAGCTTTCTGTTCTTTACCGGGGAGAGATTGGGCATGACTACATTAGCCCCAGCCTCCAGGCCCTTTTCCCTCCCCCGGGGATCCAGCGTCCCTAAAGCAGTCGTAGCGGGAAGCAAGACCCGGGGAAGCATGATCCGGATCACTGACAAAAGGTACAATGTCAATTCCACGCTTCCCGGCTTCTCACTGGCATATATTGTGTCATGGTGGGGAATGAAGGGCCCGATTCCGACCATATGTGGCTGCAGCTCCTGCAGAAATACCAGATCCTCTGCCAGACAAGCCATCGTCTGCCCCGGGGAACCTACCATGAAGCCGGCCCCCACCTGATATCCCAGCTCCTTCAGCTGATACAGGCATTGCTTTCTGGCGTCCAGGCTCATTTCTTTGGGATGCAGGCTGTGATAATGCGCATCGTTGGCAGTCTCATGCCGCAGCAGATATCGGTCGGCTCCCGCCTCGCGCAGCAGCCGGTAGCTTTCATAGGATCTCTCTCCGATCGAAAGAGTCAGCGCATGCTCCGGATACTCCTGTTTGATCCTGCGGACAATCTGCGCCATCCTTTCATCCGTAAAATAAGGATCCTCGCCTCCCTGAAGGACAAAGGTGCGGAACCCCAGCTCATGCCCCTGCTGACAGCATTCCAGGATCTCTTCCTCCGTCAGCCGGTAACGGACTGCATGGGGATTCCCTCTGCGGATCCCACAGTAATAACAATCATTTTTGCAGTAATTAGTAAACTCGATCAGCCCCCGGGTATACACCTGGTCCCCATAATATTCCTTCCGCAGCCTTACCGCCTCCTGGGCCAGGCGCCCGGCAGTCTGGGGATCCTGCCAGAGCCCCAAAAGCTTCTCATACTGATTTTGGGTCAGTCTGTGATTTTTAATAAGCTCTTCTACCACATCCATGTCTGCCATCTCCTCTTATTTTGCAGCCAGCTCCAACATTCTCTGGAGAGGACGTTCCGCACTCTTTCTCAGCTCCTCCTCCAGCTCCATTTCCGGTTCCATTTTTTCCAGGGCCCGCAGCACGCCTTCCAGCTGAATCCGTTTCATATTGGGACAGAACTGGCGATGTCCCACAGAATAAAATTTCTTCTCCGGATTCTTCCGCTGCAACTCAAAAAATACGCCCATTTCCGTACAGATAATAAACTCGCGGGCCTCCGAAGCAGTAGCATGATCAATGATCTGGGAGGTACTTCCGATAAAATCGGCCTCCTCCAGCACATCCTCCGTACACTCCGGATGCGCCAGCACCAGAGCCTCCGGATAAAGCTCCCTGGCCTTCCGGACATTTTCTCTGTAAATACTTTTATGTACGTGGCAGAATCCATCATGGAAGATAAACTTCTTATCCGGAAGCTGTTTTGCCACATAACGTCCCAGGTTGTTATCGGGAATAAAGAAAATCTCCTGGTTCGGAAGACGGTCCACGATCTTTATGGCATTGGCAGAGGTTACGCACACATCGGAAGCCGCTTTGATCTCAGCGGCAGAATTCACATAACATACTACTGCCGCTTCCGGATGCTCCTTCCGCACCTCCCGGATTCTCTCCACATCTACCATATGCGCCATAGGACAGTCCGCCAATGCATCGGCCATGATTACTTTTTTCCCAGGATTCAGTATCTTAGCGCTCTCCCCCATAAAGGATACCCCACAGAAAATAATCACATCCGCCGAGACCTGGGTGGCTTTCTTGGCCAGGAAATAAGAATCCCCCACCAGGTCGGCAATCTCCTGTACCTCTCCATCCACATAATAATGGGCCAATATCACTGCATTGCGTTCCTTTTTCCACTGTGCGATCTGCTCTTTTATCTTTTCCTTCATTCTTTGCTTCTCCATTCTTTTTTATGCGTTATCCGCTCTTTTCCTATCTTTTTTGTATGAATAATTGTATATTAAGAGATTCCTATTGTTTTGTCAATAAGCCGTTACTTCGCGCAGACTCCTGACAGCTAATTCAATTCCCATCTGGCATGGCTTCCCCGGCTGTCCTTTGTTACGATCAACTGATCTGGGATCTGCTCCTTTAATTCTGTGACATGGGATATCACTCCCACCAGGCGATTGCTTCCCGCCAATTCCAACAGAACTTTTACGGCCATGCTCCTGACCTCTTCGCTGAGAGAGCCAAAGCCTTCATCAATAAACATGGTGTCCAGACGGGTAGCTCCTGCGCAGGACTGTACCACATCTGCCAGCCCCAGGGCCATTGCCAGGGACGCCATAAACGTCTCCCCTCCTGACAGAGTATGGGCGTCTCTTACCTTTCCCGTCAAAGGATTTACTACATCCAGGTCCAGGCCCAGCTCCCCCTGGCCGGTAGCTCCTATATCCCTGCATTTCAGCAGGAACTGATCGGCGTTCATCTTTGCCAGGCGCAGATTGGCAGCCTGAATGATCTGAACAAAATACTGGCGCTGGATATAGGTCTGGAAATGGATCTTGCCATTGGCCGCATCATTTAAAGACTTAGCCAGGGCATACTTTTTCTGGAATGACCGCCACTCCTGGCTCTTCTCCTTCCAACTCTGGTAAGTCTCCCGGTTCGCCTGACAGAGAAACGCTGCCTCCTGCCGGATCTGGCTTTCCTGCTCCGTTTTTTGCCGCCAAAGGGCGCACTGTTCCTCTAATACTTCCAATTCCGGTTTTTCCCTGTCCTGCAGCTGCTGCTCCAGAGCGTTGATCCTTCCCTGGCTGCTGCTGCATTGCTTCTCATACTCCTCTCGTTCCTTCTGCAGCTGTTCGATCTGTTTGCCCCACTCCACAGCCTGCCGGTACTGCGCCTCTTCCTCTTCCCATTCTGTTCCCATCCGGTAACCCAGCTCTGCCAATGCCTGCTCAAAAGCTTTCTGGCTTTTCTGCAACAGAAGCTTGCCATCTTCTATTCTCCGGCTGTTCTCCCCCTGCTGCCCCAGCAGCTTGTCCAACCTTTCCTTTTCTTTCTGAACCTTTTTCTCTATTTTCTCCTTTTCCCTTTCCAGCAATTGCCCTTTCTCTTTCTGCCGTTCCAGGGCAGCCTGGGCCTCCTGATACGATCCGTACGTCAGCCGCCCTTTCAGTTGGTCTGTCTCCCGCTCCAGTAATTCCTTTTCTAATCGCTGTTCTTCCAGCCTCTTTCCCAGTATTTCCAGCTTTTCCTGTAAAACATTCTTTTCCTTCTCCAGCTCTTCCAGACGTTCCTTCCTTCTTTTTTGCTCTTGGATTTTTCTTGTACACTCCTCCAGCTCTCTCTTTATCTCTTCTTTTTCCTCTCCCAGAGACAGCAATAGCGATCGGGCAGACTGTTGTCCCGTAGCCAGCGTAAAATCCGCCAACAGAGCCTGACCCGTCTCGCAGATCTGATCATGGCGCATACGAAATTCCTCTACAGCCCGTACCGCTTTCTCTGTAGCCTGTTTCATAGCCTCCTTTCCTTCTTTTTCTCTTCTGTCGATCTCCTCCAGCATCTCCTCTCCCACAGACTCCTCGGGTACGGGACAGGGGGATGGATGTTCCAGGGAACCGCAGACTGGACAGGGCTGTCCTTCTGTCAGGCTCTGAGCCAGCCATCCTGCCTGTCCTGCAATATAGCTCCGGTTCATTGCCTCTGCCTCTCTTCGTATCTCCTCCCAGGCTTGCTCACACAGCAAACTCTCCTTCCGCCTTTGCTCCACTATCTCCTGGAACCGGAGAAGCCGGCCACATTCCTCTCCCAGCTGTTTTACCTGTCTCTCCTTCTCCTCTGTTTCCCTTTCCTTGAGCTCCAGCCTGCTCTGCTGTACCGGAAGCTCCTCCTCTTCCCCGTCCAGACTCTGCTGCAGCTTTTCCTTTTCCTCTCTGCAAAGGGCAGATTTCTTATCAAGCTTTTCCTTTTCCTGTACAGCGGCCTGATATCCATCCCTTGCCTTCTCCCATTTTCCTTTCTTTTCTTCCCATTGCTTGTAGTCTGGGATTTGCTGCTGCAATAAAGTGATCTCCTGGATATTTTCCCTTTTGTCCCGATGGTATCTCTCTTGAAACTCACGATTCTGTTCTGCTGTTTCTTCCAGAAGCTGTTCCAGTTCCTTCTGTTCCTTTGCCAGCCTCTCTCCATATTGCTGCGAGGCCTCCAATTCCCTGCGATGCTCTATGAGCTGCTGTTCTATTCCGGCCGCCTCTCTCACCCGCAGCCCCTGCTGCAGCTGCCGGCGCTTTTCCTCATACTCCCCGGACTGTTCCTGCAGTGCCCTCCAATGCTTCCTCTCCTCTTCCAGGCTGTCCCACAGCTGTGTTAATTCCTTCCCCCGCTCCAAAGCTGCCTCTGCCTGCCGGAGCATTTTCTGGCAATGGGAGAATTGCTCTTCCTTCCGGCCAAGGTCTGCCCTTTGCTGTTCCAAAAGCTTTTGGAAGCTTTCCTCCAAAAGCTCCGGCTGCATATCCTGCTTTTCCTTTCTGTCCTCCCACTCCTCCCGGAATTCCGCATCCTCCGGCAGCCTGACTCTCTCCAGAATAGTATCCAATTGGGCGCGGCTTTCCTTTTGCTGCGCAAGCTCTCTCTTAAAACGCTCCTGGATCCGCTTTTCCATCTGCTCATAAATCTGGGTTGAGAAAATCTCCTGGAAGATTTCCTTCCGCTTGCCCGTTTTATCCAGGATCAGCTCCTGAAATTCCCCCTGGGCAATCATAGCCATTCTGCTGAACTGCTCCTTGGTCAGACCAACAATCTCTTCCAGCTTGCGGTTGATCTCTGCCGCCTTCCCGGGATATTCCCGGCCGTCCGGCATGATCAGGCTCACCTTTCCTAATTGCCGGGTATAGCCATATTCCCCATCCTTATTCTTTCTGCGGCTCCTCCTCTGGTAAGCAGGGCTGCGCCGTACTGTGTACCGCTTTTCCCCGTCCTGGTCCGGATAGGAGAAGGTAAATTCCACCCAGGTATCGGAATCTTCCCTGGCATATTCACTGCGCATCATGCTCCCCTTCCGTTCCCGGCCGCTCATGGTATCGTACAGGGCAAACATAATCCCGTCAAAGATTGTGGATTTGCCGCTCCCGGTATCCCCGGCTATAAGAAAAAGCCCCTGCTGCCTGTGGGCAAAAGAAATCTCCTGCTTTTCCCCATAGGAACCAAAAGAGGATAATATTAATTTAATCGGCTTCATCTTCCTCTCCTTCCCGGATAATCTCCTGCAACAGACTAAATTCCTCTTCACTCATATCCCTTCCCTGGGTTTCCCGGAAAAACAAGCGAAATGCCTGATCTGGAGACATTTCCTGATAATCTATAGCCTCCTGGGATTCTTCCAGGATATGGCGGCTTCTGGCGTTATCTACAACAATCTCCAGAATCCCTTTATAATACGGCTCCAAAAGCTGCCTCAGCTGATCGGGGATCTCTTCCTGAGTAACCGTCAGGCTGACATAGTCCTCTCCATTGCCCTGCCCTGCCTGGGCGATCAGCTCCTCTAAGCTTCCCCGCAGACATTTGATCTCGCGGAGCGGTGTCAGAGGAATCTGCCTGATGTCCGCCCGGCTTCCCTTTTCTCTCAGCTCCGCCACAAGGATCCCCTTTTTCTGCCCTGCCTCGCTAACAGAATACTGCAGGGGGCTTCCGCAGTATCTTATCCCTTCCTTCCCAATCTCCTGGGGGCTGTGGATATGCCCCAGGGCTACATAATCAAAGACGTCTACCGCACTGCAGTCAACTGCATCCAATCCCCCCACATTGACCCGGGGCTGTTCCGAATCGCAGCGCTCCGGCAGCTTGCCGCCACTGATATAGAACTGGTGGGAAAGCAGGACATTCCTCTCTTCTTCCTTGATATCCTCCTGCCCTAACAAGTTACAGATTATGCTCTCTTCCCCTCTTGCCGCCTCTTCCGGCATATAATGCCGCACCATTCCCGGGCGCACAAAGGGCAATAGATAGAAATTCACAAACCCCCATTCATCTTCCAATACCACCTTCTCCAAATGCTCTTCCCTGCTCTGAGGGGGCAATACAGAAATATAGATATGATGCGCCCGAAGAAAATCCCGGCCATAGCGCAGACGTTCCGGGGAATCATGATTCCCTGCGATCACCAATACAGGCAGCGTAAAGGGCAGCCCTCCGAGCTTTACCAGGAATTCGTCAAATAAAGCCATAGCTTCCCCGGACGGTACGCTTCTATCGTAAATATCACCGCACACTAACAGGACGTCCGGCCGTTCCTCCTGCGCCCGTTCTACGATCTGCTGCAAAATATACTTTTGCTCATCCAGCAGGGAATAGCCATGCAGCTGCTTCCCCAAATGTAAATCTGATATCTGAAATAATTTCACAGTAACCTCCTGCCGTTCTCTTAAATTATCATGGCATACCCAGAAAAAGCCAGTTAAGATATTGACAAAATTCTGTCAGAATGATAATATCTTATTTGTTGTGAATATACAGCTTGCCGCTGTGGCGGAATTGGCAGACGCACTTGACTCAAAATCAAGCGGTTAGTAGCCGTGCCGGTTCGAGTCCGGCCAGCGGCATAGAAAGCACAGGTTGAGGGGCAAAGGTTCCTTGTCTGTGCTTTTTTTGACGTCTTGTCCCTTTCAGCAATAGCAAAAAAGAAGCAGTCCCATTAAAAACTGCTCCTTTGTTTTCCATTCTTTTTAATTTTGCTATGTACTAACCAATAACCTTCTTCACAGCCTCCAACACACGGTCTGCCTGGAACGGCTTTACGATAAAATCCTTGGCGCCATTCTGGATCGCTTCGATAACCATGGCCTGCTGTCCCATTGCAGAACACATAATAACATTCGCTCCTCCATCGGTCTCTTTGATCTTCTTCAAGGCCTGGATTCCATCCATTTCTGGCATGGTAATATCTAATGTTACAAGATCAGGTTTTAATTCAGCATACTTCTGAACAGCAACAACACCATTCTCAGCTTCACCTACCACATTGTAACCACCTTTTGTCAGAATATCTTTTACCATCATTCTCATGAATGCTGCATCATCGACAATTAAAATATTATTTCCCATGCTTATTCTCCCTTACAAAATAATAAATGAACGCCTTAAATCGTATCGCCTCACACTGAAAGTATACAACCTTTTTACAAAAATGTCAATAATTCTCCCTTTTATCACTACTATTTTTTCGGAAGGCTTCAGCCCTTATCCCCACTGCCCTTTTTCTGCAGTCTGCCGTATTTTCCTTTTTTCTCCAGGACTTATATTAAAAATATTTTGGATTGCCCCAAAGATTGCTTCTCTTCAAGTCTATATATTCACTATATGCTTTTTCTAATATTTGTTTCTCATTGGCAAATTTCAGTAAATGATACGCTTCATGATATTTGTAAAAACCAGAATCCGTAAAGTATTCTTCTCGCTGCGGTTTACTGTAATAGCTGTCAGCCATCATCAGATACCAGTGAACATCTTTTATTACTGTATCTGATGGTATATTGAAGGTGTACTGGCTCTTGCCGATATATTTGATAATATCGGCCTGGGAACCGGTCTCTTCCCTCACCTCCCGAAGAGCGGTATCCTTGTATTCTTCCCCTTCTTCTACTGTGCCTTTAGGCAGAACCCATCCCTCATAACGGTTTTTGTAATTCTTATACAGTAGTAAAATCTTCCCTCTGAATATAACCACACCGCCGCAGCTTGTTGCCTCAATCATTGCAATCCCTCCTTGCGGGTGTGTCACCAAACCTGTCTCTAGTATACCCTTTTTTCCTATGTATTGCAATGCGAAACCATCCCTTAAATTGCATATTTTTACTGATCTATTCTCCCAGATATTCCCGGAACATCTCCCGGGCGATGGGAACAGCATACTGGCTTCCGGTCCCGGCTCCCTCTACCACAATGCTGACTGCGATCCTGGGATTCTCTGCCGGCGCAAATCCCACAAACCAGGCATGGGAGGTTCCCTCTGAATCAATCTCGGCAGAACCTGTCTTGCCGGCCACGGAGTAGGAAAGACTGCTGAGAGAATTAGCGGTTCCCTCTGTAATTACGGCCTTCATCATATTTTTTATTTTCCGGGCCAGCTTTTTACTGATCGGCTTTCCACAGGATTGGGGATTGAAACTCTCTATTTCCCGCCCCTCATCATTCTCGATATGGTCCACCAGATAGGGCGTCATCATTTCCCCCTTGTTGGCAATTGCGGCGCTGACCATTCCATTCTGCAATGGAGTTATCATCGTCTTGCCCTGCCCGATCGCCGTCTGGATCACCTCGCCGGTATCCGCCCCCTGCTTTAAGACAAACTGGCTCTTATTATATTCAAAATCTACCGGAAGCTTCTGGTTGAAGAGGAAACCATTACACAGATTCCGAAGCCCTTTCAAATTTAATGTAGTTCCAAGATTGGCAAAGGAGGTGTTGCAAGAATGGGCCAGGGAACTCTGGAGATCCACAGTCCCATGAACCTCTCCATCATAACATTTCATGGAGCTTCCCTGAAAGACCGCTGAACCGCCGCATTGGTACTGATACTCCTTATAGCTCCGGGGATTCTCCCGTATATACTCTATTGCAGTGATAAGCTTAAACGTAGAGCCTGGCGGATACTGTCCCTGGGTCGCTCTGTTTAAAAGGGCGCTCTCTTCCCCGCTGTCCTCCAAAAGCCTCTGCCAGTCGGCCTCCACCGTATTGGGATCGTAATCCGGTTTGGATACCATCGCCAGGATCTTGCCAGTGGAAGGTTCCAGGGCCACTACAGCCCCCTTATAGCTGCCGAGAGCATCATAAGCCGTCTGCTGAAGGCGGGAATCCAGTGTGGTAACGACTGTGTCCCCCTGATTCTTCTTCCCTTTAAATTCATTGGCCAGCTGCTTCAACGGATTAGAATGAGAGGTCAGCAGGGGAAAACATTGGGCCAGCTCCAGTCCTGTCATGCTATTCGTATTCCTCCCTACCACATGGCAAAACACCCTGCCAAAGGGATACGTGCGGATATCCTTTCCGGAACCGTCTGTACTGGTATGCGCCAGCACCTTTCCATCGGCAGACAGGATATCTCCCCGGATCACACGTTCTGCCAAAAGTTCCTGCCGTTTATTATAAGGGTTATTAATAATCCTCCCACTGTCCTGGACCATAAAATGGACAAGATACCCTATCATCCCCAGGAATACGGCAACAAAGCAATAAGCTACTAACACGATCTGCCGGTTTCCCTTCCTTTGGAGGCGCTTTTTCTCTTCTCCGGCCGGAGGGTTCTTCTGCTCTTGCCTTTCCTCTCTCATCCTGTCCCTGCTCTGGGGCCTCCTGGAAACCAGTCTCTGCGCCCCCTCCTGCTGTTCTTTTTCAGGATTCCTTGCTCTTCCTGCGCGTACCCTGTTTCTTTCTCGCCTTACTGTCATTTCCTTCCGCCTCCTCTTTGTTCAGCACATACATTCCCTGGATAATACTAAACAGGATCACAGTACTTATAACAGAACTTCCTCCATAACTTACCAGAGGCAATGTAACTCCGGTAGAAGGGATGAATTTCGTCACACCGCCGATCGTCAAAAATGTTTGGAAGATATATTCCACACTCAGCCCCAGGGCCGTCAGCTTATAAAATCGTCTGGTCATTTTCAGAGCAATGTTTACAAACATTACAAAGCAGCTCACCTCTACCAGTACCACACAGACCGCAAAAAATACCCCCAGCTCTTCTGCAATAGCCGCAAAGATAAAATCGCTTTCTGCCACAGGGATCTTTCCCGGCAGGCCCTGCCCCAGCCCCATGCCAAACCAGCCCCCTGTACCAATGGCAAAAAGAGATTGCGCTACCTGATATCCCTGGGAATCAATGGTTCCCCAGGGATCCTGCCAGGCGGCCACTCTCACCTTCACATGGTCAAACAGCTGATATGCCCCGACCGAAGCAATCCCCCCGGCCGCCAGGCCCAGCAGCAGATAGAGCAGATTCTCGCTGGACACATACAGGATGACAAGGTAGGTCACAAAGAAGATCAGGGCGGCTCCCAGATCCTTCTCCGCCACCAGGATCAATACATGTATGGCGGCAGTCACCGTAACCTTTACCACATTGCCAAAGTCGGCAGCCCGGGCCAGCAATGCCGCAGCAAAAAAGACATAGATGATCTTCACAAATTCAGAGGGCTGCAGGGCAAATCCGCCAATGACAATCCAGTTTCTCGCTCCGTAGACCTCTTTGCCGATCACAAAGACCAGTCCCAGCAGCACTAAGCCGCCTATAGCGTAAAACCAGCCAAAACGGTCAAAATAAGGAAACCTTTCAATCATATAAGGGATAAAAAGCCCTATCACACAGATCCCTGCGGCAAAGACCATCTGACGGACTGCATAGGCCGTATTCAGCCGCTCGATCATAACAAAACCGATCATCAGCAGCATGAGCATATTGTTCAATACAGTCCGGGACATCCCCTCGTATACAAAGGGATATGCCCGGCTGACAAAGACCAGGAAGGCCAGCTGCGCCAGATAAAAGAGCAGGATCTTAAACTCCAGGCTGTTGAGAAACAGGACCAGGGAGCAGATAAAATGAATGGCAAACATCATTTTTTTCTGTCTCTGATAGATCCTTTCCTGCCTCTCCACATTCCTTCCCAGAAATACCGTAAAGCAATGCCATGTGTATATGGCGAACAATACGATAATAATGTATTTTGACAATTCTACGGCAACCGTGTGCGCCACGCCTACGGCATTATAGTTGCCCAGCCATCTTCCGAGCTTTTCCACTGCTCCCTGCTTGTCCATAGCTTTCCTCTTATCTCCTCTTACTCAATTCCTGTATAAAAATGTCCCTTATGTCCCCGGACATCCCCCGCCAGCGCCCGGGCTGTCTCTTCCGCAGATTCTATCGTAAAATCATAGCGGAACCGGGATATTCCCATACTCTGCAAGCGTTCCCGCTCCTCCAGCAGACAGAGGGGCTCCTTCTGATAAATGAGATTATAACAATACTTGCAGACATTGTACACTATAAATTCTCTCCCTTTTCCATCCCGTATGAGAGTCTGCCCGCCTCCCTTTCCATGGCAGCCCTCTGTATTAAAGCTTACGCACTGGGCAGACACCATCAATGGAATATGCCCGTAACAAACGGCCTCCTGCCAAGGGCATGCCGTCCTGCCTGCTGACAGCCTCCCCCATTCTTCCCCGGTCAGCTCCAGAGGGAAGGTAATCCGCCCGCAGCCCTGCTCCTGCCAGAAAGCAGCGGCCTCCCGGTTCATAACATACATCTGGCTGTCAAGGACAATGCGGCCCGGATGGACGCCGGCCACATCCGTTAAAAATATCCAGGATTCCATATTGCGGACTAAAAAGGCGCTCAGGCGGGGATCCCGATAAAGGGACAACGCCCCTCCTGCCTCTTCCTTCTCTGCCTGATACACTCCCTCCCGGAATATGTAAGGCATGGCCAGCCCGGCTCTCTTTCCCGCTGCGAGAATCCTTTCCACCGCCGCCTCCAGCTCCTGCCGCCCTAACAGATCCATCTTCACGTAGACCAATTGCACCCAGGGGACAGACAAGGTCTGTTCCAGCTGATCCCAGGAAGCCACGGCAACGCTTCTTGTCACATCTTCCAATTCCGCCGGTCTCTCCGTTCCTTCAGCCAAAGCTTTCCCGGGATCAGGCTCCGGCTTTCCTCTCCCGGCCTTTTTCTCCCAATCCTCTTTCCGTTCCTCCTGCCTCTTCCGCGCTCCCGCAAGTTCCAGCTTCTCCTGTAACTGAACGAAACCTTGCCGCCGGAGCCTCTTAATCTCTCCTACAGGAAGAAATAAATTCTCCCCCAGATCGATCCGGCAGGATTCCATGACAAAGGGTGTATCCCCTGTCTGCTGTAAATATTTTCTTACACTGTCCCTGTCTGCCGGCTGCTTCTCCGCCCTCTGACAGACCCCTCCAGATACCGCCGCAGAGAAAAGAGTCCCCTCCCCCGGTTGCCCGTAGGTCAGTTCCAGGAGCATAGGCTTCCCCTCCTTGGCTGTAAAACAGGCATCCACGGGAAGGGGAGGCTGGGGCAGCAGATTCTCCCGGATCCAGGACAGCAGCCGGGCGTCCCGGGTGCGATATACCAAATCCCCTGCCCGGATATTACTCCCGGGAAGGATTCTACAGGAAATCTGACAATGGGCAGGCCGGTCCTCCCCTATCGTATATTCATATAAAGTCTGCTGCCTCCCATTGCGGAATTCCACAATATCCTGGGCATGGAGCGGCAGCGCCGTCTCATAGGCCGCCTGCCGCTTCCCGGCCTGCACTACCCGGCCTGCCAGGATTCCCCCATGCCTTGGACGAAGATGGGACAGCATACTGCCTTTTTCCTGCCCTTTTTTCTTTAGGGGAACCCCTGCCGCCCCTTCCAGATATCCCTGTGTAAAGCCGCTTCTGTTGTATAATTCCCCGAGCCTGCGCCTGTCCTCTTCCCATTCCCGGGAATGTTCCTGCAGGTACTGGCGGTAGCCTTCCTGCCCCAGTTCCAGATAGAGATCCGTATATTTCCGATAAATATATGTAGTAAACGCAGTATATTCCGGCTTCTTCATCCGGCCCTCAATCTTAAAGGAATCCATTCCCGCCTCAATCAGTTCCCCGATATAAGATAACGCATTATTTTCTTTGGGGCTTAACAGATACTGCTCCCTTGCCTGCTTTCCCTTTCCTGCCAGCTGATAGGGCAGGCGGCAGGGCTGGGCGCACCGTCCCCGGTTGCCGCTCCGTCCTCCCAGCATGCTGCTGAACAGGCACTGTCCGGAATAACAGTAACATAAGGCCCCATGTACAAAGATCTCCAGTTCCAGATCTGTCTGCTGCCGCATAATGCCCAGTTCTTCCAGCGTCAGCTCCCGGGCGGGAACTATTCTGGTAACTCCATAGGGCTTGAGTATCTTTTCATCCACCCCCATTGTCAATGTCATCTGTGTACTGGCGTGGAGCTCCAGCCCCGGAAATTCCCGGTGGAGAAAACGCATTACCCCTACATCCTGGACAATGGCAGCATCCAGCCCAATCTCATAATAAGGGCTGATATATTGATACAGCTGCCCCTGGAGTTCTTCCTCCCGCAGCAGTGTATTTACTGTCAGATACAGCTTTTTGCCATAACGATGGCAATAACGGATCGCTTCCAGCATTCCGTCCTGCTCCGGGTTCTGGGCATAAGCCCTGGCGCCGAAACGGCTGCCTCCCATATATACGGCATCGCAGCCTGCAGCTATGGCTGCCCGCAGCCCTTCCATCGAACCGGCGGGAGCCAGAATCTCCGGCCGCTTCCTTTCACTGATCCCTCTTGTCCTCTCACAAGCCTGCATCCCCTTACTCACCTCAAATAACGAGGGGGACTGAAAAAACAGCCCCCTTCTTGTCTTTTATCCTTTTTTCTGCCCGGAACCATTGTCTGCCTTCCTGTAGTTGCGGCGCCCTCCGTTCTTATTGTCCCGGGTGGCCGCCGCTTCCGTATCTCCCACAGGACGCTCCAGCTCCGCTTCCAGACGGATCATCTGGTTCCTGGATTCCTCACAGAGCTGTTTCTGCTCTGCCAGCTCTTTCTCCAGCTCTTCTATCCTGGTCTGACGATCGATCAGTTCATGCTTCATTTCAAAAAGCTCTTTTTCCAGATCCTCTGTCTGCTGCTGCAGTTCCCCGGCCTGTTCCCGGGCCTTATAATAATCGTCCGTCAGATTAATGGCCAGCAGGATATTTTTCATGTCCGTATCCAGACGGCTATAACCCTCCTGCTGCTTAAATTCTGTATATTTTTCATTGATATGGTTGGCAATCTGCTGCAGATATTCGTTGCTCTCATATCCGCATAGCGTATACTGATTCCCATTAATGACTACTTCCACAGCATTCTTCGTGTTCATTCCACTGACCATTTCCTTTCCGATCCAGATTCTATTCTGTCTCAGGTAAAATTATTCCTCTTCCTCCGGGCTGTCCTCCTCCGGATATTCCTCTTCCGGATAGGCAGCGTCTTCCCCCGGCGCCTCCTCTGGTATCAGTTCCTCTTTATTCTGCTGGATCACTTCCAGATAACCCTGGAGATTCTTTTCCAACCGCTGGGAATTCCTCATTGTGCTATCATAAGCCTCTACAATGATCTTCTCCACCATTTCCAACAGATCCTTGGTATAATAGAGTGCGCCGTTTCCAATCTCCTCAGCCTGCGCTCTTGCGTTGGCAATGATCCGGTCTGCCTCTTCATTCGCATTCTGCACTGTAACCTCAGCCTGCTGGTATGCCTCCTGCATGATCGTATGCTCTTCTACCAGGGCCTTATACTGCTCCTGGGCATCCGACAGGATCGCAGCCGCCTTGCTTTCCGCATCCTCCAGAATCGCATCTCTTTGCTTCAGCATTTTCTGATAGCGTTTGATCTCCTCCGGCACATCCCTCTGCAGATCGTCTAATAGATCATACAATTCATTTTTCGGGACTACTACCTTGGTGGTAGATAAATGCTGCATCTTGCAGCTCTCTACAAAGCTGTAGATATCATCGATCTTCTGTTCAATTCTACTTGACTGCATAAGTACCTCTCCTATCTGCCCTTAAGTATTTAACTTCTCCTTCATATAACCCGCTACGCAAGCGGGAACCATCTGAGATATATCCCCCTGATACCGTAACAGCTCTTTGACGCCGCTGGAACTGATATAGGAATATTCTGGCGCCGTGGCCAAAAATACCGTGTCTGCCTTGCGGTTCAGACGATAATTGGCCTGGGCCAATGGCAATTCATATTCATAATCCGCCGGGGTACGGAGCCCCCGGACGATCACATCTGCTTCCATCCTGTCTACAAAATCTATTAAAAGCCCGTCAAAGGACGCCACCTGCACATTTGGTATATCGCCGGTAACCTGTTCCAATAGCCCGATCCGTTCCTCTGTAGTCAGCAGCGGTTCCTTCCCGCTGTTGACCAGCACTCCCAGAACCAGCTCATCAAAAATCTCCGCAGCCCTCCGGATCAGATCCACATGGCCATTCGTCACCGGATCAAAGCTTCCCGGAAATACGGCTCTGCTCATAGGTTCCTCCATTCCTTGCCAAATCCTTCTCTCTATCTATACCCTTAAGAATACATGGCGGTTGGATTTATATTCTTTCACTCTCTCCATAGTACAGGCAAGCGATTCCATCCATGCGATATCAGTCTCTAAAGAGGTCTCTACAACGATCAGGGTCCCCTCCTTCACCAGAATGGAGTCCAGGAGCCGGGGCAGCACCTTTTCTTCCCAGCCTGCTCCGTATGGGGGATCCATAAATACAATATCAAAGGGCCGCCCGGTCAGTTCCAGCCTTCTTAATGCCTGCAACACATCCATCGCCATCACCTGGGATACCTGGGTAAAATGGGTATGATGAATATTTTCCTTAATGCACCTGACTGCCTCCCTGTCATTATCTACCATGACCGCTTCCAACGCCCCGCGGCTCAGAGCCTCTATCCCAATTCCCCCGCTCCCACTAAACAGATCCAAGAACCGTGCGCCCGGCACTTCCGCCTGAAGAATATTGAACAGGGTTTCTTTGATTTTGTCCGAAGTGGGCCTAGTATGCTTCCCAGACGGCGTAACCAGCTGCAGTCTTCTGGCCGTCCCTGCAATCACCCGCATAATCTTCCTCCTGTTGATGCTGTCACTATTGTGTATTGTAGCACATTCCCTCCTGCACTGCAAATACTAGATGGATACTCTTTTTTACTGAAGCTGCCTCACTAACTGCCGGATTTCCTCCCAGTCTCCACCATTGGCAACATACATCTTCTCATACCTCTCCCCATCCCTTTTTCTCCCCAGCAGGATATTGGCTGCAGCGGCAGCCTTGATAGCGCCTGACTGTCCCGAATCCAGCTGAAGAGCCAGCAAGGCGGTTTCCAATGCCTTCTCAGGCTTCCCTATATACAAATAACACACTGCCAGATTATTATATGCGACACCGTTATGAGGCTCCAGGGCGACAGCCTTCTGATAAGCGCGCAGGGCATCCTCCTGCCTTCCCGCCTTCTCATAATCCACTCCCAGATTGGACCATACCAGCGCATTCTCCTGATCCCTTTCCAGAATACTCTCATAGACCGCTATCGCTTCTTCATAGCGTCCTGTCTCCTCCATGCACAAGGCTTCAAAAAGCCCTACTGCACAGCGCTCCGCTGCAGTCATCCCGTACTGCCCGCATTTCTTCCGAAGGCTCGACAGCAGGCCCTCTGCCTTCGCATAATAGTCTCTGTTGTAATAATCTATCGCTTTCAAGAGCATACGGCGTTTCCTTTTGTCATGAGAAAAGGCGTCTCCCAGAATATCTTTATACGTATTTTGATACCTTCGATATGAGCCCAGAAAATTCTCCCTGTAGATCCCACAGGTTATCGCTATAGATCCTGCCAATACGATCAGGATCTGCAGGTCACGGACAGGGTGGCTCTCTCCAGAATAAAAAATATCATATGCCAACAGGGCTCCTCCCCCGGCTGCTAAAATCCCATTTAATAAATATATCAGAAAATTCTGCATCCCTCTGCATAGTCCTTTCAGATATCTTTCTCCAGATCATATCCGGACATCTTCAGCAGTCAACGTCATAAGGGCTTCCCGGTCAGGCGCTTCCAGCTCCACCAGGCGGTTGGCCTGATTAGTCACAATCTTCTCAAATACGTTTCGGATCCCTCTGGCATTACCAAACTCCTGCCATTGCTCTTCTGTCATTTCTTCCAGCTGCTCTTCTACCCGCTTCCGGGCCTGCTCCTCCAAATGCAGCCCCGCCTTCCCTGCCATCACGTCTAAAATATCTAACAGTTCCTTAATACTGTAGTCCGCAAAGGCAATAAATTTGTTAAAGCGGGAGATCAGCCCTGTATTGCTCTTTAAGAACACCTGCATCTCTTCCGTATATCCGGCTACGATCACTACCAGATCATCCCGATAGTCTTCCATCAGCTTCACCAGAGTATCTACCGCCTCAGAACCAAAATCATTGCCGATCTCTTTATTCACCAGAGAGTAGGCCTCATCAATGAACAGAACGCCTCCTACAGCCTGCTCCACTACTTCCCTCACATTAATCGCCGTCTGTCCCACATAACCGGCCACCAGGCCGGAACGGTCCGTCTCGATCAGGTTTCCCTCAGAAAGGACGCCCAGTTCCTTATAGATCTTTGCCACCAGCCTTGCCACGGTAGTCTTTCCTGTACCGGGACTCCCTGTAAATACCATGTGGTAGGACATATCCATAGTAGGCATATTCATAGCCTCCCGCAATTTGCGGATTTTAATGAGATTGATCAGAGAACGGATCTCCTCTTTCACGTTATCCAATCCCACCAGGCCATTCAATTCCTCCAGAAGCTCCTTCATCCGCTTCTCCTGAGCTTCCTTTTCTGCGCGCTCCCGCTCCTGGATCCTCTTCTTTACCTTCTGGAATTCTTCTCTGGCCAGAGCCTCCTCCCGGGCGATCCTCTCCTTTTCCTCCTGCTCTGCCTTTCGCCTCTGTTCTTCGAGCCGCTGTTCTTCTTCAATCCGCTGTTCTTCTTTCAGGCGTTGTTCCTCTTCAATCCGCTGTTCCTCTTCGAGCCGTTGTTCCTCTTCCAGCCGTTTCTGTTCTTCCAGACTGCGCTTTTCTCTCCGCTGGGATTCCAAACGCTGCTGTTCCAGCTCTCTGCGCCCCTCTTCCTTCTTCTGCCGCTCGAGCCAGGATTGCCGCGCCTGCTCCGCCTTCTGCTGCTTTCTTTTCCTTGGGTGCTTTTTCTCCTCCTTAAGCCCTGCCTTCTCAGCTTCTGCCAAGGAGGGCGCCTTCTCCTCCCGGATCTGCTGGCACAGCCACACGACTTCACTTTCTATCTTATCGCCGCTAAGCTTGCGGAACAGATAACGGGCATTCACCTCTTCCCCGAATTGAAGAAAGTTACTGATCTTATTATAATATTCCTGGATAAACTGATTCACCCGCGCATCCTTCCCATCATTGAGATAGGCCATGCAAAGGAGAATGTTCAGAAAGGCATCCAGAAAAGAGGCCGACAGATTTCCCGCCCTCTCCCTATCATATACACCGCACAGCTGTAACAGGATGGGCGGCAGCGCCCCTACTTTCTTCCCATATGCTATGGCTTCCTCCGGCAAGTCTCCCTCTCTGGGGATCTCCAGGGGATTGGTGTCCGTTACGATCAGCAGGAAATCCCGCTGATTATCCAGAATCCTTCCGCAATGCATTGCGAGGTTTAAGAGAACAGACTGCACATAGGTATCCAGAACCTGGACGCTGGACTGCTTCATCACCTGTTCCGCCTGCTCCCAGAAGCCTTCTTTTTCCAGCCTGTTGCAGTAGGATACCAGCTTCTCATAATTGCTGCGGCCAATCTGCACCAGCTTTTCATCGGAATACAACAAATGGCCCATAGTTCTCTCCTTTCCTCACAAATAGAATACATTCATTTTACTATGATTCCCCCTAAATGAAAAGTCCTACAAAAAGATTTCTCCAGAATAGCCCGACAATTTGCGATGTAATCCCTCGTACTTATTGCATAGTTCCAGCACATCCTCCCTCTGGAAGGACTGGGAGGCCTCATTGGCCGCCTGGAGCAGATCTGCATCCTGATAAATATCCGCCAATACAAAATCCAGTTCCCCACTCTGGCGGATCCCAAAAAGATCTCCCGGGCCACGCATCTTCAGATCCTGTTGGGCAATAAAAAAGCCATCATTAGAACCGCCGATCACAGAAAGGCGTTCCATAACCTCCCGGGAAGTATTCCCGGCCATAAATATGCAATAAGATTGTTCTCCTCCCCGTCCTACCCGTCCCCGCAGCTGGTGGAGCTGGGCAAGTCCAAACCGTTCCGCATTCTCGATCATCATTACAGTGGCATTGGGTACATTGATCCCCACCTCGATTACAGTAGTAGATACTAAAAGATCCAACTCTCCTTTCATGTACTCTTCCATAATCCGATCCTTTTCTGCGGCTTTCATCTTCCCATGGAGAATCCCGATCCGGACAGAGGGGGGCAGGATCCCCCGCAGGCTCTGGGCATAATCCGTTACATTCTCCACTTCCAGGTTCTCCCCTTCCTCCACCATGGGGCAGATAATATACGCCTGCCTTCCCTGCTCAATCTGCTTCTGCATAAACCGATAGGCCTGGGGACGATACTCTGTTCCCACTACACAATTCTTGACCGGAAGGCGGTTGGACGGCAGCATATCGATCAGGGATACATCCAGATCCCCATACAATATGATCGCCAATGTACGGGGAATGGGCGTTGCACTCATTACCAGCATATGGGGCTCTTCCCCCTTGCCGGACAGAGCCTGTCTCTGCTTTACGCCAAAACGGTGCTGCTCATCAGTCACTACCAGAGCCAGATCCCGGAATTCTGCCTTTTCCTGGATCAGGGCATGGGTACCGATCACAAGATCTGCCTCTCCTTCTTTCATCTTCTGATAAGCCTCTCTCTTCTGCGCCTGGGTCATGGATCCTGTCAACAGCTGTAAACGGATCCCCAAAGGCTCCAGTATCTGGGAAAAGGAATCCATATGCTGCCTGGCCAATACCTCTGTAGGAGCCATCATTGCTCCCTGATGCCCGTTTTCTACACAGCCCAAAAGAGCCAAGATAGCTATGATAGTCTTACCGCAGCCCACATCTCCCTGGATCAGCCGATTCATGACCAGACCAGATCCCATATCCTCCTTTAATTCCTCCCAGGTGCGTTGCTGGGCCCGGGTCAGGGGATAGGGCAGCTGTCCCACCAGGCTGTCCGCCCGCTCAAAATGCTTCATAACATATCCCGACTGCTTCCGGTGTTTACTGCGTTTCATCTGATTCAGGGCCAATGTAAACAGGAAAAATTCCTCAAAGACCAAACGCTTTCTAGCCTGGCGGTATTCTTCCCGGCTTTTCGGGAAATGGACAGCGCAGAGCGCTTTTTTCTGCAGCATCAGATCATACTGCTTCCGTATCTCCAAAGGAAGAAAATCTCCATTCAGATCCGTCTCCTGGAGAGCCGATGATACCGCCTTAGCCACGCTGCGATTGGTTAGTCCCGCCGTAAGGGAATATACCGGCTGTAATTGGTGAAGCTGCCGGTGATATTCCTGCTCTGTCAATATCTTAGGCTGCTGGAGATTCAGCACGCCATTCTTGCGCACTACTCTTCCCCGCAATATGTATTTCGTGCCCATATGTAATGTTTTCTGCAAAAACATCATATTGAACCAGGTAACAGCCAATTGGCCGCTGGAGTCTTTCACCGTTCCTGATAATATCTTCAGATTGCCCGCCCGCTTTGCCCGGGGAGAGCCCGCCAGGCTGCCCATAATAACTACAGTTTGTCCTTCCCTCACGCAGGCGATAGGGCGGATATCCTCTACAATCTCAAATTCTCTGGGATAAAAGCGGAGAAGCTCCTCCACTGTATGAATCCCCAGTTTTGCGAAGAGCTTCTCACTTTTCTCACCAACACCCTTAATCTCGCGAATGCTGTCACTTAATTTCATTTGATCCCTTTCTCTATGATCCCGCTATTCTACGGAGAGGAAATAGGAGTATATGGGCTGGCCACCATATTGGATCTCTGCCTCCAGGTCCGGATATTGCTCCATGATCCGTCCCGCCAGCTCCTCTGCCTCTTCTTCCGTCACGTTATCTCCATAATACAGGCTCACCAGCTCGCTTTCCTCATCAATCAATCCCTGGAGGAGTTCCAGCGTGGTCTCCTGCAACCCTGATCCCACGGAAAGTATGGTTTTGTCCGTAAGTCCCATATAATCTCCCTGATGGATCTCTCTGCCATCCATCACGGTATCCCTTACTGCATAAGTGACCTCCCCGGTCTTCAGCCTCTCCAGTTCCCCGGTGATCTGCTCCAGATTCTCTTCCGCAGACCTGCCGGGCATATAACTGATCATGGCCACAATCCCCTGGGGGATATTGCCGGACGGTATCACTACCACTTGTTTTCCTTTGGCCATGCGGGCGGCCTGCTGCGCAGCCAGGATGATATTTCCATTGTTAGGGAGGACATAAACCACATTGGCATTCACCGCATCGATCGCCTCCAGCAGATCCTCTGTACTGGGGTTCATGGTCTGGCCGCCTTCTATCACGAAATCTGCCCCCAGATCCCGGAAGATTTCCCTGAGGCCGTCTCCGGAAGAAACTGCCACAAAGCCTGTGTCCTTACGGGGAGCCTCCTCCCCCTGTTCCTCCTGGCCTTTTTCCTGGTCGCTCTGCTGCTCCTGGGACAGCCGCTGCGCATCCCGGATCACCTTCTCATTGTGTTCTTCCCTCATATTATCGATCTTGATACTGGTCAGGGCGCCATATTTCAACGCCTTTTGTATCGCCAGTCCCGGGTCATTGGTATGTACGTGGACTTTGACAATGCCATCGTCTGCCACGACCACCACGCAATCTCCCAGGCTCTGGAGATATTTCTTCAATTCCTGCTCTGCCTGCCCGTTGCTGCGATCCAGCATAATGATAAATTCTGTACAATAGCCAAACCGGATATCGGATTCCTCAGCCCCGCCCATAATGCCTGCAGAAGGAGAAGCGGATGCTGCGGGCTCCAGTCGATATTCAATCTCCTTGCCGCTAAGAGCGTCAATACAGCCCCGTACAAAGGTCATCAGCCCTTCTCCGCCGGAATCCACTACGCCTGCCTGCTTCAGAACAGGAAGCATATCCGGCGTCTTTTCCAATGTCTCTTCCATGTAGGAGGCTATATCCCGGGCAAATTCCAGAATGTCCTCCTCAGAATCTGCCATCAGCAGCTCTACCGCCCTCTCTCCGCCGGCTTTGGCCACTGTCAGGATCGTCCCTTCCTTCGGCTTCATGACTGCCTTATACGCCGTAGCGGCTGCATACTGGACTGCGTTTCCGAGATCTGTGATCTCAATCCTGTCCAACCCTTTCATTTCCTTGGCAAAGCCCCGGAATATCTGAGAGAGGATGACGCCGGAATTTCCTCTTGCCCCCCGCAGGGAGCCGCTGGCCATCGCTCTGGTGATCTGCTCTATCGTAGGAGCTTCCAGCTTATTTACCTCCCTGACCGCTGACAATATGGTCATTGTCATATTGGTTCCCGTATCGCCATCCGGAACAGGAAATACGTTTAGTTCATTAATATATTCTTTCCTTGCCTCCAATGCTGCAGCTCCAGACAGAAAACATTTCTTTAGCATAGAAGCGTCTATTGCCCTCATCCCTACTGTTCCTCCTCAAGGTTTATTCCATCAATCATCAACTACACGAACGCCTTCTACTACTACGCTGATCTTGGCTACCTCCATGCCGGTATAGGTCTCGACTCTGCAACGGACATTTTCCAGAATATTCTGAGCCACTGCCCGGATACTCACGCCATAAGCTACAATAACATGCAGCTCAATGCGGAGCTTATTATTCATCACAGCTACATTCACGCCGCGGCTTACGCTTTCCCGCTTCAAAAGCCTGGTCACGCCGTCCTTGACATTCACCGCTGCCATTCCCACTACGCCGAAGCATTCTGTGGTAGCAGATCCCGCATACTTCGCCAATACTTCACGATCTATCACAACATTTCCCATCTGGGTGCTCATTTTCCCCTTCATATGCCTTCCCCCGTTTCCATGCAAGATTATCTCCAGTTCTGTAGATTATATCAGAAAGGACATCGTCCAATCCCTTTCATGCCACAGAGTTTTTTCTTTGTTCAAAAATAACATATTTTATCATATGTTACAGTATACCCTATTCTTTCCAAAAAGAAAACCTCCAGGAGAAGAATTTATGCGTAGAATGATTGGTTTTATTTTATTTTGGATCGCATTGGGAATGACCATTATGTTTTTCATTAACAACGGTGTCATTGCATTGCTGATCATTTTACTCTGTCTGATTCTGGCATATAACCTGTTCTGCTGTTGACTGCCGCAGACCTGTTTCCGCGGCGGCGATAGCAGCAAAGCGATGCCTGTCCCACAACCAGCCTGCCGATCCCTTCCCTTTCTTTGGACAAGTTCCCGACACCAAAAAAGGCGGCATATCCTATCTATCAAACAGAATATGTCACCCTTGCGATCCATAACGAGATGCCCTTACGCACGCTCAACTGCTCCAGAACGTAAACATCCTGTACATACCGGCATTTTCTTTGTGCCGCCATTTACCTTTACCCTTACGGATTTGATATTTGGCTTCCACATCTTATTGCTTCTTCTATGGGAATGGCTCACTGCGTTTCCAAAGTGAACGCCCTTACCACATACTGAACATTTTGCCATCGTAAGCACCTCCTTAATCTATTCAGCCTCATACTTCCAGACAGGCGGATCCGTATCACGGACCGCTGATTCTCTCGTATCTTTCATTACACAACGTGAATATTCTATCAAATTCTCTTTCAATATGCAAGAAATATTTTTATTTTTTTGATTTTAATTTCCCACACCGTTCTTTTTGATATCTCCTCCGGCTCTTAATACTCCTGAGTATCCACGTCTGTCCTGCTGTCTGCCTTCTTTCCTTTTCCTTTCCCGGCGGCAAACTTATCCACCAGGTCCGGTACCATATCCAATACCTTTGTCACACCATCCTGATTCTTAACGTTCACCAGGCGGCTCTCCCCATCCTTGATGATCAGGATCGCGCTGGGCTGGATCTTGCCTCCCATGCCGCCTCCTGCATTTTCTTTCTTATTATGTTCACTGAAGGCGCCGGCTCCCACGCCAAAGCTTACATCCACCAAAGGCAGAATAATAGTTCCATCGTCAAACTTCACCGCATCGCCTACCACAGTCTTCGTGGTTAAAAATCCTTCCATCCCCCTGAACAGAGAACCCACTGTCGTACTGAAATTATTATCCCCCATTATAATTCCTCCTTTAATTGATCCAATTCTTTACGGAACCGTTTCCATGCATCGGCAGACCAAAGCTTCCAAAGCATTCTGACCACATGTACTAATCGCAGCCTTCCCTGAAGTTCCAGATACCCGCACAGAATCTGCCTCTCAAAATCCGGGGTGATCCGGACACCGCCCCCCAGAAAAGCATAGGCAATGCCCAGCCCGCCTAAAAGTTCCCCCGTGCTGCAGGGATCCCCTGTTCCCAGCAGGATATCTCCCCGTACCCTCCGGGGATGGGAATGCCTCCAAAGATAACCAAAACATTCTTTGGCTGATCCCCAGGCGTTACAGACAGTCTCCGACTGAAGGAACTCCTTCACTCTGCCAGCCTTCTGCCCGCCCTCTGCCAGCGCTGTCCACAGCCGGCGGCTTCCCTGGATAAGACTTTGCAATTTATCATATATTCTACCCAATCTCTGGCAAAATAGCAAGATTTTCTGTTTAAAATCCCCCTCCGGCTCTTTCTCCTGTTCCGGCGGCGCCGCTTCCACAGCCTTATGCTCCTCTCTTTGCCGCTGTATCTGAGCCGGCTCTTTTCTTCTCTTCTCCGCCTTCTTTTTCTGGGACGGCTTCCAAGGGATCCCCAATATCCTTACCTTATATTCTACGCCGCAGGGTCCTTGCCATACAGGGATATGGACGATATGGAGCAGCCAGCTGACCCATCCCTTCACCTGCCAGCCTCCGGCGCCGGCATGAGAAGAAGCTTCCTCCGGGACACAGGCTATGCGCAGCTTATACCGGACCGGGACCAGAAGCAGCAACAGCAGGACGAATAAAACAAGCCCCAGGAGCCCTGCCGCGATGAGGCCGATCGCCTTAACGACCATCCCCACAATGCCAAATACCGCTGCCAGATCACTCACCTCCCACGATCTCTCACTGTCTCACCCCATCTGTTCCTATGTTTTCATGCATATTAAAATATGCATGCATACTTTAGTATGCATGCGTACTAAAGTATGCATGGATCCTCTGCGCCGATAGATCTCCAAACTGCCGGTACACATCCTCGCAGATCCTGGTTACAAGTTTCCTGGCTTCCCTCCGGCTCCTGGCCATCCCTATGACCACCAGTCTGCGCTGTTGGTTATATTGGAACCAAAATTCCCGGGAAGAATAAATTTCCATACTATTTTCCTCGTTCACCGGAAGAGTAATACAGTACACTGCCGGGAGCGGACGATGCCGCTCCAGCATGCGCCGGTATTTCTCCGGCCGTTTTGCCACCGAAGCATCCATATACAATTTCGGACTCCAGACCAGCATCCCGCTCCCTCCTGTACCGCCTGTTTTATTCATACTCCTGTACGTATTCCATCAAGCCCTGGATCAACTGTTTCGATGCGTATTTTTCTGCCTCATCCTCACACAGGGAGAGGGACTGGCAGATATAATCCACCACTTCCTGGGATGTGGTGAAGAACACAGGCATCTTCTCCAGAGTATTAGCCATAATAGAGCGGCGCACCATACGGCTGCTATTCTGAAAGACAGCCTTCAGCTCTCCGACCAGGCGCTCCGTCTCCTCCTCTGCCAGCTCTGGCGTCACTTTACCAGTATCCTCCACGCTTGCCAGCTCTACAAAGTTACTGTTGGAGGAAAGGCATGCCATCTTCTTCAGACAGGAAAAAGCCTCTTCCAGCCCCTGCTCCCGGATCGCATCCTGCCAGTCTTCCATAATCCCGTCTAGCGCAGAATCTGCCATGGTCACTCCATCCTGGAAGGCTTCCAGTCTGCCCTCAATCCCTGGGAAATTTTTGCCCAGCCACTCCAGCTTTTCCTCTTCTGTGGCAGTCGACAGTTCCTCTCCCATTTCCTCCCAGACATGGCTGGTCTGCTCCAGAAACAGGTCATTGATCCCCCGGACCACCTTTTCCGCCTTTGGGATGTCATAGACGGGTCTTTCTCTGCCCGCTGCCAGCACTATGCTATAAAGCTGATTGGCCAGCTGGATCAGGAGCATATACAGATCCGTGATTTCTGTAAGCTTAGAGGCATTCTTTCTGATCTTTTCCTCATAAATGCGATATCCCTGTTCCCCCAGCTTCTCATAATCCAGGGACGCCAGTTCTTCCAGATCAGCGACAAATTCCGTAAAATATTTTTTCATCCCCTCCGTCTGATAGATCATGGCATTGGTCCGGAACATGTACAGATACCCTTCCAGAGCGTTCTTCTGGGATCCTTTATATAAAGAGATACTGTCCCGGACCAGATCATAATAATGCTTTCTGGTCATGCGCATCGGGAGCTGTCCCAGCACCTCCCGGATCCGGTTATTGACAATCACATTGTCTTCCGAACCAAAGATATAAGAAATCACCTGATGGATAAATTCTTCATCACCCGGCATCATTTCCTGGTCTTCAAAGCGATACTGGATACGGTTCAGCACATACTCATATATGACAAACCGGTCCACATAGGCAGTAAGGACTTTCACCTTCTCAATAATCTCTTCCCGCAGAGCTGACAGCCGTCCTTCCAGCTCTCCCGCCTCCTCCGGGGCCAGGCAGCCCTGCCCGGACTTCTCCAGATAATCCCGGAGGATCCGGTTCAGGGCCTCCGTCTCCTTTTCAACGGAAGAGGCATAGGAACCCTCCTCTGATATCGTTTCATAAAAGAGATAGTAATCCATCATTAAATTGTAAGTCTCATAGCCGGCATGCAGGCGCACTGACTCCCGGACATAGTCCTGCAGACGCTCCTTTCCTGCCTTTCCACCCTCAAGAGCCTTAACACATTCCCGAATCTCGCTTCCCATATTCAACCTCACTTTTTCTATTCATCATTTCCCCTACTGCCAGGTCTGGAGCAATACCCAGGTCTTAAACCACTTCAGCCAATGCTGCACATAATCCACCGTAGTCGGTTCTCCGCTCAGTACGGGATAGAACATGATAAAGAGCACCAACGCCGCTCCCGTATAGACAAACATCCACTTCTTTGCTTTGGGAAATCTCTTCACAAGCAAATACATACAGTATACGACCATGGCAGTAATAAAGGGCACGCTGGGAAAATAGTGGTAGATAAATACCACTCTTCCGATCAACATCCAGGGGGCATATTGCGACAGATACCCCACCGCCAGGAACGCCGCCTTTCTGTCCTTTTTGGCAAAGATCAGATACAGCATTACCAGAAAGGCGGGAATCCCTGCCCACCATACCAGCGGGTTGCCAAAAGCGCTGATCCCTTCCCGGACAGTATCCGAAATCACTCTGGAATAATACCATATAGGCCGGTACATGATCGGCCATTGATACCATTTAGAGGAATAGGCATGCTTTGAATCCAGCTTGCTGTGATAATCATACATCGTCTTCTGGGAAGCGATCATTCTTGCGATCAGTCCCCGGTCTGTCCCATCATTCATCGGAATATATGACAATGTATAGATCACTGCGGGTATCAGGACAAAAAATACACAGCAGAACAGCAAAGTCTTGATCAATTTTTTATGGAAATTGTCTACAATGTCTTTGTGGAGGATTCCCTCCGTTGCCCCATCCGGGTGTTTTACTGCATAGATATATTCCCGGAATCTCTGGACCATCAGAGCGAAAAAGATCACCGCCAGTCCGGCTGAGGAATAGATCCCGGTCCATTTACTGGCCCATCCCAGACCCATAGCGATCCCACATAACCCCAGGGGAATAAAGGTCTTCTTCAGCTCTGTATCGTAAAAGCTGAGACGGCTGTAACAATACATGAAGAAATAGGATATTATGATAAACAAAGTTACAAATACATCGATCGTAGCGATCCTTGTCTGGGCAAAGTGCATGAAATCAAAGGCAAATAACACTGTAAGGATCCCCGCCGCCCATGTCTCCCGGAACATTTTCTTCCCAAAGAGGTAAAATACAGGCAGCATCAGTATCCCAAACACATTTCCCATAAAACGCCATCCAAAGGGATCCATCCCAAACATACGGATTCCCAGAGACATAATAAACTTGCCCAGAGGAGGATGGGTATTCTCATAGCAGTATTGGTCATGTATCATTTCATAAGCAGTACGGGCATGGTAGATTTCATCAAAATACGTGCCGTTATCATTCGTTGTGCTCCCCTCAAAAAGCTCCTGCTCATCAAAAAGATTAGGATAGGTATAAGAGTTCACCGGAAGCACTTCATTCCCCTCTGCATCCTGAAATACCAGTTCCTGCAGGCTGTCCTCCGTGGTGGCAGAGCTGGGATAGATCCGGATATACTGTGTAGTCACCGGCAGATCAATGGAATTCCAGGCAAACACGCTGCCTGCATCCCAGGTATTGCCCTCGGAATACAGGGCCGTCCACTGGCCATTCGGGTCACTGGTATACTCTACAATATAAGTAGGATTGTTCTTATAGCCCAGAAAATCCCACATTTTTGAAAAGGTGACCTGCTGCCCGAAATCCAGCTGTATCGTTCCCTCCTGTACCACAGAATAGGTAGTCTCGGGAGCTGACATATTTCCCAGATGGTAAAAGGCGACAATCCCATAGATCAGGGTGATCACACCCATAATGATATAATCTGCCCTGGTCATCTTTTCCATCTTTTCAGAAGCACGGATCACCGATTTGTCCTGCCCCGCTCTCTTCCCTGCGCGGCTTACGACCTGCCCCGCCTGTTCCTCCTGCTCCACCCGTTCTTCCCGGTACTGGCAATAATATTTGACAGCAACATAGACCATAACCCCAAATACAGCCAGAGCCAGGAAGGACACAAGGAACATCACCTTATCTCCCCGGTCATAATTGTTGGGATCAAAATGGAATAAAACATAGGCTATATTATAAAAGCTTACCGCAGACAGTAAGGAATACAATACATACAACGCCTTCCTGGGGCGCACGGCAAAGGCCATGAGCAACAGAATGGCAGCGGGGAATATATATCTCTCATGCATTCTCACAGAGAACAGGAATACGCAGGTTACAATAAATGCCCCCAGAAAATAATACTTAGAACGCTCCTTTTTACAGCGCAGGCTCATAATGGTGGCCGCTGCTACAGTCAGCACAATAGCCACGGTTCCCCAATTCTTATATGTGATCCCCAGAAGGCCTGCTCCATCCTGAGACTCCCAGTTCAATTTGCATAACGTCCAGAAATTATATGCATTGACAGAAGCGTATTCATAGGATCCCAGCGTATCTGTATACTGGCCCAGCGCCTCGTGGAAGCCAAAAGGCAGCATCAGCAGCCCGATCAGCAGGATTGCCGCAAGCCCCAGGCCCAGATTGGTCCAGAACTTCTTCCAGTTAAAATCTTCCAGAAATACCTGATCGATAATCCCATAGATCAATACCGGCGTAAAGATCAGAGACTGAGGCTTGACCAGAATAGCCAGCGCAAATACAAAATATGAGGGGATCAGCTTCTTTTCTGTGATCAGATAACACATCAGCACGATAAAGAAAGTAAATACACTGTCTGTCTGTCCCCATACCACGCTGTCCAGAATGACCAGCGGACAAAACAGGTAGATGGCAGACAGCAGAGCCGCCCCGGACTCTTTAAAGCGGCGGGATGCCACCCGGTAAAGAAGATAGCCTGTCCCCAGATCTGCCAGAATGGCCGGCATCTTAGTCATAAGAATACTTACCGCAGAATCCCAGGCAATCCCAAAGACAGAGCGCAGCCATCCGATCACATACAGGATATACATATATCCTGGCGGATAATCATGAAAAGACTCCGACAGATAGAATTTGCCAATCCCATCGTTATAGACCATATCCCCCCACAACAGGAAGCAGTTCATATCCGTCTCATATCCCTTGTGGATCACTGCAATAAGCACTCTAAGCAGAAATGCCCCTATCATAATAGCAGTAAATACCGTCAGGCCAATGATTTTCTCCTGCTGGTCCGATATAACATACGTTTCTGCGGCAGGGCTCTTGCCCTTTCTCCGGGAGTCTTTTCCTCCCTTCCTGCCAGACGCTCCTGCCTGCTCTGTCCCCCGCAGGAAACGGCAAAGGGGGCGGAACAGCAGCAGCATGACCGCCAATGCCGCCAATGCAATGATTCTCTCTAACATACTTTCCCTCATTTCTGTACTGATTTTATGTTATGATCTAGCTTTATTTATTTCACATGCTGGTGGGTAAATAAATGCTCGGAACAATATTCATAATTGCCGTTACATTTAGAGCAATACCGGAAATCCAGGCTGGGGTCGTCCAATTCCGTCCTTCCGCAGACGGCGCAGCGATGACGGGTGCCTCCCGGCTTCGTCCTGGCCCGCTCCACCTTCTTCTTGAAGGCGCGCCTCCGGTGGATCTCCCCCGGTGAGATCCGGTGATAATTCCGGGTAGAGAAGAAGAACACTAAAAAGTTGCCCAGAGCCACTAAAATAGCAATCCCCGCACTGATCAGAGCCCCGCCTGCCTCAGGCTGATGTTCCACAAAGTAATAAATGATCCCCAGATATAGATTATTCCCTACCATGTACAGCAACACCAATGCCTCCATCAATGCCAGCCATTTTATCCGGATGGGAATAATAAAATTCCACAGCAGCTTCATATCCGGGTTCACTGCCGCATAGGCAAAAAACATAGACCAATAGATATACTGAAATCCGGAATCATAAATCTCCGCATGCAGCGGGGAGAGATACAGGATCAATGCCGCCACAATATTCAACAAATATCCGGACAAAAAATACATGTTAAACCGGAAAGTTCCCCATACTTGTTCCAGCGTCCTTCCAAACATCAGAAACAGACTGACCTGGATCGCAAAAAACAGGATACTGATGATCATCCCCATTCCCTGATAATACCCATAGGGTTCGATCAGATACGTAAAAAGCCGCCATATCTGCCCATGAAAGACTGCCCTCATATCCAATGCCAGATAGTTATAATAAAACGCCTTGCCCAGCAAAAGCTCCAGGGCAGCTCCCGCACAATACAGTACGATAATATATTTGGTCAGATCCTGAATAGCATACCGCCCAAATTTTTTCTCCAGCCGATTCAAAAACTGATTCATACAAACCTCATTTCTGCACTGATATCCCTTTATCCTGCAGGGATTCCCAAAAAGAAAAGCATGTGGAAAATCCGGAAACTTTCCACATGCTACATTATAGTCATAGGGATATTCTTTGTCAAACCTTTCTATAATAGGAAATCCCTGGCAAAAGATAAATCCGTCCCGCGCCGTTTTTGTCAATAAAATCTTCAATATCATCTTCTGAGACTCTGCCTCCGTCAGATACTGCCATCTCCAGGGTATCCCCTGGCTGGGTCACATATCTTTTCCATTGGACAAAACGATCTTCGTCCCGGTCATCGTCCCAGTCATCATCCCGGTCTCTTCCCTGCATCATCCGGCTTCCCGGCAGCGCCTGGCTCTCTGGGATCGCCTGGCTCCTTCCCCGTTCCTGCTCCATTGCCATATCCTGCCCTTCAGCCGCCTGCTGTCCCTGGGGCGTATTCTGGAGTTCCTCTCCCATCTCTGCTTCCTCCACGGTTCCTTCCTCCTGCTGCCCCTCCTGCGCAGCCTCCTTCTGTTCTGCCCACTGGCAGCACCCCTTGGGATACCAATAAGGCTTATTGGGCTTTTTACGTTTTACGGGAATGCAAATAGTCTCTCCGATCTGTAAATTATAGACATCCACATAGGGATTCGCCCGAAGCAGCAGTGCTAATGGTACTTTGTATTTCATACTAATTGAATATAAGGTGTCGCCGTTTTTAATGGAATACATGATCCCATCACAATAATCCATAAGAATACCTCCTATTTGTCATACTACTTCAAATATATTCCAGCCCTGCCAAATGGTTCGTGTTGCATTTCGTTATTTTTTGTCTTATAATAGGAAAACATGGCGGATTTTGCCGAAGTGAAGAAAGGATGTAGCAAACCATGAAATTATCATGTCATACCTTGGGAATTGATATTGGTTCCACTACAGTAAAAATAGCAATTTTAAATCCGGCCGGGGAGATTATTTTCTCCGACTACCAAAGACATTACGCAAATATTCAAGAAACACTGGCCGCTATTATTGCCGATGCCTTTCAGGAACTGGGAGACCTTCCGGTCTCTCCGGTGATCACCGGCTCCGGCGGCCTGACCCTTTCCAAACATTTAAATATTCCCTTTGTACAGGAGGTAGTGGCAGTCGCTACCTCCCTGAAGGATTTTGCGCCTCACACCGATGTAGCGATCGAACTCGGCGGAGAGGATGCTAAGATTATATATTTTACCGGCGGTATCGACCAGAGAATGAACGGTATCTGCGCCGGCGGAACAGGTTCCTTCATCGACCAGATGGCTTCCCTGCTGAAAACGGATGCCGCCGGCCTGAATGAGTACGCCAAAAATTATCGGTCTATCTATCCCATTGCAGCCCGCTGCGGGGTATTTGCCAAGACAGATATCCAGCCGCTGATCAACGAAGGCGCTACCAAAGAAGATCTGGCTGCCTCTATATTTCAGGCAGTAGTCAATCAGACAATCAGCGGACTGGCCTGTGGCAAACCGATCCGGGGCAATGTGGCCTTTCTGGGAGGCCCCCTTCATTTCCTTACTGAACTGAAGCAGGCATTTGTCCGCACGCTGCATCTTACCGGAGACCAGATCATCGCACCGGAGCATTCCCATCTGTTTGCCGCTTCCGGCGCCGCCATGAATGCTTCCCAGGAGAACCTTTCCTCTCTGGGCAGGCTGAGGTCTGATCTGTGCCATAAGATCAACATGGAATTTGAAGTGACCCGGCTGGAGCCTTTATTCCACAATGAAGCAGAATATCAGGATTTTGTGAAAAAACATTCCGAAAATGATGTGAAAAAGGGAGATTTTTCCTCTTACCAGGGAAAGCTGTTCCTGGGGATTGACGCCGGCTCCACTACCACCAAGATCGCTGTGATCGGAGAAGACGGTTCTCTGCTCTATTCCTTTTACAGCAACAACAACGGCAGCCCTTTAAAGACAGCCATCCGGGCGATCAAGGATATTTATTCCCAGATGCCGGAAGGCGCGCAGATTGTCCGCTCCTGCTCTACCGGATATGGAGAAGCTCTGTTAAAAGCGGCCCTGCTGCTGGACGAGGGTGAAGTAGAGACTGTGGCGCATTATAATGCCGCCGCCTTCTTTGAACCCCAGGTGGATTGTATCCTGGACATCGGCGGGCAGGATATGAAATGCATTAAGATCAAGAACCATTCTGTAGATAAGGTACAGCTGAACGAGGCCTGCTCCTCCGGCTGCGGGTCCTTTATTGAGACCTTTGCCAAATCTCTAAATTATGAGGTGGCAGATTTTGCGAAGGTAGCTCTTTTTGCAGAAAATCCAATCGACCTGGGTTCCCGCTGTACAGTATTTATGAACTCTAAGGTGAAACAGGCCCAGAAGGAAGGAGCTTCCGTTGCGGATATTTCCGCCGGACTGGCTTATTCTGTCATTAAAAATGCTCTGCTGAAGGTAATTAAGCTTACCGATCCCAAGGATCTGGGAGAAAAAGTAGTCGTACAGGGAGGTACGTTTTACAATGATGCCGTCCTGCGCAGCTTTGAGCGGATATCCGGATGCCAGGCGGTACGCCCGGACATTGCCGGTATCATGGGAGCCTTCGGCGCGGCCCTGATCGCCCGCAGCCATTATACCGGACAGCCTACCACAATGCTTACCATCGACCAGATCAATGAGTTGAAATTTGATACCTCGATGTCACGCTGTAAAGGCTGTACCAACCATTGCCTTCTCACGATCAACCGTTTCACCGGAGGACGCCAGTTCATTTCCGGCAACCGCTGTGAGAGGGGAATCGGCAAGCAGAAGAACAAGGACAATATACCGAACCTTTTTGAATATAAAAATAAACGGCTCTTTGAACACTATACTCCTCTCGATGAGGAGCATGCGGTACGGGGTACGGTAGGCCTCCCCAGAGTACTGAATATGTATGAAAATTATCCTTTCTGGTTCACGTTCTTTACCCAGCTGGGCTATCGTGTCGTACTCTCTCCCGAGTCCAGCCGGAAGATTTATGAGCTGGGAATTGAATCCATTCCCAGTGAATCAGAATGCTATCCTGCCAAGCTGGCCCACGGCCATGTAACCTGGCTGCTGCGCCAGGGAGTGAAATACATTTTCTATCCCTGCATCCCTTATGAACGGTGTGAGGTAAAGGACTCCAACAATCATTATAATTGTCCTATCGTTACCTCCTATGGGGAAAATATCAAAAACAATATTGAAGAATTGCGAAGGGAAGATATCCTGTACCAGAACCCCTTCCTTTCCCTGGAAAGCGAAGCAATTGTCACCAAACGCCTGGTACAATATTTTATGAAGGAAGGCCGGGCTGCCTGGGATAATACTTCCCGGGAGGAGGATAGCCCTATGGCCGGGAACCCCCTGTCTGCATCCGAGATCCGCCATGCGGCCCAGGCTGCCTGGAAGGAGCTGCTGGCGGTACGGCTGGAAATGCAGCGAAAAGGAGAGGAAGTCCTAAACTATATGAAGGAGACCGGACGCCGGGGCATTGTCCTGGCGGGACGTCCTTACCATATTGACCCGGAGATCAACCATGGTATTCCTGAACTGATTACCTCCTACGGCGTAGCCGTATTGACGGAAGACAGCATTTCCCACCTGGGGCAGGTAGACCGTCCCACCATCGTAATGGACCAATGGATGTATCACTCCCGTCTGTACAAAGCCGCTTCCTATGTCCGCACCCGCAGCGACCTGGATCTGATCCAATTGAATTCCTTTGGCTGTGGTCTGGACGCAGTGACTACTGACCAGGTCAGCGATATTTTGACCAAATGCAATAAGATCTATACCGTGCTGAAGATCGATGAGGTAAATAACCTGGGGGCTGCCCGTATCCGTATCCGTTCACTGCTGGCTGCGGTGAAGGAACGGGAGCAGAAGAAAATCCGGCCCCAGATCCAGGATACGGCCCATCACAGGGTAATCTTTACTAAAGAGATGCGCAGGGATTATACCATCCTGGTTCCCCAGATGTCTCCTATTCATTTTGACATTCTGGCCCCTGCCCTGTCCTCCTGTGGATATCATATGGAAATGCTGCCCAGTACCAGCGAATGCGTTGACTACGGGCTGAAATATGTAAATAACGATGCCTGCTATCCTTCCCTGCTGGTGGTGGGACAGTTCATGCAGGCCCTGCTGTCCGGAAAATATGACCTGAACCGGGTAGCCCTGATCATTTCCCAGACAGGAGGCGGCTGCCGCGCGACCAATTACATTGGCTTTATCCGCCGGGCCCTGGAAAACGCCGGAATGCCCCAGATACCAGTTATCTCCCTGAGCGCCGGCATTGAGAAGAATCCTGGACTTTCTTTGAACCTGGAGATCGGGCAGAAAGCAATCCAGGCCGTGCTGTACGGCGATGTCTTTATGCGGGTTCTCTATCGGACCCGCCCTTATGAGGCCGTACCCGGCTCTGCCAACGCCCTCCACCAGAAATGGAAAAAAATAGTACAGGATGCGGTGACCCGGGGCAATTTTAAAGAATTTAAGAAGAATGTCCATCAGATCGTGAAAGAATTTGACGAGCTTCCTTTAAAGGAGATCCGGAAGCCAAGAGTGGGAATCGTAGGAGAGATCCTGGTAAAATTCCTTCCCCTGGCCAACAATTATCTGGTAGAGCTGCTGGAGGCAGAAGGCGCAGAGGCGGTATGCCCCGATCTGACCGATTTCTTTATGTACAGCCTGTACAATGCTAACTTTAAGGCGGAGTATCTGGGCAAAAAGAAATCCAGCGCCCGCTTTAATAATCTGGCGATCCAGATCCTGGAACAATACAGAAAGCCTTTGCGGGAAGCCTTTGCCGCCAGCAACCGTTTCAACCCGCCAGTGCCCGTCCAGACTCTGGCGGAATATGCAGACCCTATTGTCTGTGCCGGCAATCAGACCGGGGAAGGCTGGTTCCTCACCGGGGAAATGATTGAATTGATCCATTCCGGCGTACCCAATATTGTCTGCGCACAGCCCTTTGGCTGCCTGCCCAATCATGTAGTGGGCAAGGGAGTGATCAAAGAATTGCGCAGAAGATACCCGGAATCCAACATTGTAGCCGTAGACTATGACCCAGGCGCCAGTGAAGTAAACCAGCTGAACCGGATTAAACTGATGCTTTCCACTGCCGCCAAAGATATCATGAAGGATGCATAATACGGGATGAGAGAATATCATATATTAGTGTGTCAATGGGATATCTATCCCTACCGGAAAATCATAAAAGCATTCCAGAGACAGGGACATCACATCGATGTCCTTGTCTTGCCTGTAAAAAATTCCGCCGTAGATCCCGGATTTACTCAGGTCCTGTACCAGCGTCTGACGGCCTGCCATTATGACGCCCTGTTCTCTGTCAATTACTATATCTCCATCGCCCAAGCCTGTGATATGGCTTCCGTCCTGTATCTTTCCTGGACCTGCGATACCCCCCTGCTCCAATTGCACCATCCTTCTGTGTACCTGCCCACCAATCGGATTTTCACCTTTGATTACCAGGAATTCCAGACATTACAGGCCCTGAATGTATCCCACAGCTTTTATCTCCCTCTGGCCGGAGAGGCGCCGGAGGCAATCGCTCCATTGGAAGAGGAGCTGCCCTCTGTTGCCTTCGTGGGCAGCCTGTATGACAAGAGCCGGTATCATGAATTGGAGGGGAAATTGCCGGATTACCTCTGCGGCTATCTGGACGCCGCCCTGGAAGCCCAGTCCCATATCGGCTGCGGCAATCTTCTCTCCTCCATGCTGACGGACGCCGTTCTGGAACAGCTGGCGCCCTATCTTCACCTGGAAGACTGGGCGCAGGAAAACGAGGGGCAAGACGGACCACAGGGCCGCTGCAGGAGAGATCTTCGCCAGGAAATACTCCAAAGGGGGCTATGCTCCCCGGAGGATCTGGAGATATTGACAGGACGGGACACCATGCTAAAACTTCATTTTGCCACCAGCGTCCTTTCCTACGAGGTCGCCGCTCGGTCCCGCCGAAATACTTTGACGGAGCTGGCGCGCCTCTTTCCGGTAGACTTATACACCCCTGGCCATCCGGTTCTGCCCGGTGTAAATGTCCATCCTCCGGTAGATTACCATACGGAAATGGACAGAATCTTTGCCAGCAGCAAAATCAATCTTAATATGACAATTCCCAATATCGAAAGCGGCATCCCTCTTCGTGTCTGGGATGTCCTGGCTGCCGGAGGATTTCTTCTCACGGATTACCGGGCAGAATACGCCAGTCTCCTGGAAAACGGCAAGGATCTCGTGATATACGATGGGCTGGAAGATTTGGCGGTGAAAGCCGCCTATTATCTGGAACACCCGGAAGAACGGAAAAAAATCGCCGGACACGGACAGCGCACAGTACTGCAAAAGCACAGCTATGGCTGCCGTATCCGGCAGATGCTGGAGGAAGCTTTCTCCTAAAAACAGGGAAGCACTCCTGGTTAATCTTTAAAATAATTCTCGTCAAATATTGTCTTTTCCTTTGCACTGCCGGCAGCAGGGGGCTCCGTTGATTTTCTCCCCTGCTTCTCCGGCTGCTCTCCCAGGGGCGCAGATTGAGGCACAGGGGGAACGGCTGCTTTCACTTCACTGGCGGCAGAAGAACAATTCTCCAGCTGCCGGTTAAAGCTTTCCCCTTCCCCAATACGTTCCGGCTCCGCCAATTTGCCGGTCTTGCGGAAATATACTATCAGGATGGCCAGCGAGGCCAGCAATACGCCAGTGACTGCCAGACCGCCCTCCAGGCCGAAGCTTCCTCCGTTAATGCTGCTCCAGCCCTCTCTCAATTCTGCGCCAAAGACAGAATTCTGCTTAGAGAGGCCGCTCACCTGGATACCAAAAATATTGCCCTGTACAAAATTCCAGGCGGTGTGGACGGCTCCCACGATCCAGATATTTTCACAGGCTACAAAGAGAAGGGCCATAAACATCCCAAATAAAAACAGGTTCAAAAAGGCCAGGGAAGATACCCCCGCATTCATTCCATGCAGCGCAGAAAAGAATATGGCGCTGATCACCGCCGACAAAACCACAGAATGCCTTTTCGTCAGACAGACAAAGAGGAAGCCCCGGCAGAGCACTTCTTCTGCCATTCCCTGAAATAAATAAGCCAAGAAATAAAATATAATATAGAGAGGGATCACATTCCCTGCTAACCCTGTAAAAGAAACACTCCCAGAGAGAATGCAAATTCCCACCGCAATGCAGAACATGCCTCCCCCCAATACCAGACCCAGCAGATACTGGCGGAGCATTTTCTTCCTGACAAAGCCCATGGTGCGCAGCTTCCGGCCATCCACCCATCTACAATAGACCAGGAATACGGGAATCAGCAAACCGGAGGATAATACTAATAATATAGTATACCATTCCGGTATATTTTCCATCAGCTTCATCATCGTATTGATATCTGGGGTCCCCGTCTGAAGCATCCGCAGGTACTCCGGACTCTGGAAGAAATAGACCATCATACCCGGGATCTGCAGGATCCCTCCCAATAGGCTTCCGACCAGATAAAGCATCAGTGTGATCAATACGTAGAAAAAAATCCCATGGGATCTGCTCTGTGCCGCCTCCTGCATAAAAGCAGGCTTTTGGATATCTCTGAATTTCATGTCTGTACTAAACTTCCTTCCTTTACCAATCCTTGATCCTCATTCGAGTCTCTGCCATAGAGGGCCCTCCCTGTCCCAGGTTCTGTTCCCGCCGGCAGGCTTTGTGTTCCATTATAGTCTTATCCCCGGGGAAAAGCAAACAAAACTGTTAATATGCTTTTTATTAACTGTTAATATGCCTTTCATTAACTGTTAATGTGCTTTTTTATTGATGTATTTCGCCTTATACTTAGAATAAATTATACTCTGATCTTCATACAGGCCGTAATATCCTGACATCAGATAACTGATGGAGATTGCAATGAGAAAGTAAGGAACCCCTGCAAATCCAAACAGTTCAAAGGCAATGAGCATCGAGGTCACCGGGCAGTTCGTCACTCCGCAAAATAAAGCGATCATGCCGGCAGCCGCACAGAGGGACGGAGACAGTCCCATAATTTTGCCCAGCAGGCAGCCCAGGGTCGCTCCTACGACAAAGGAAGGCACGATCTCCCCTCCCTTGAAGCCGGATTCCAGGGTCAAAGCAGTAAAGACCATCTTCGCCAGAAAGGCATACCAGACCGCTTTTCCCGCAATGGCCCGCTGGATGATCGGAATTCCTGCCCCCAGGTAATCTTCTGTCCCCACAAGCCAGGTCAGCAATACCACAGCAAGCCCCGCCAGGAAAATCCTCTGATAAGGATTGGGCAGATGCTCCCGGAACCAGTCTCCCAGCCCATGTAAGAGCATACAGAATAAAACGCTGACCACAGCGCAGACCAATGCCAGAATTATCATTTTTATCCCATTGGGCACAGTCAGCAGGGGGATCTCCATAATATGAAAGTTCTCCGGACGGATCCCCAGATTACTGGCAAAATTAGAAGCAATCAGAGAGGCAAAGACACAAGGCACTAATGCCGCATAATACATGACCCCCACGCTAACCACTTCCATAGAAAAGATAGCCGCCGCCACGGGTGTTCCAAAGAGGGCCGAAAAGGCGGCGCTCATGCCACACATGATCATCACATGCTGATCTTCTTCGTCCAGCCGGAACCATCGCCCCAACTGATTTCCGATACTTCCTCCCAATTGCAGAGCGGCCCCCTCCCGCCCGGCAGAGCCTCCAAAAAGATGGGTGATCACTGTAGAAATCATAATCAAGGGCGCGATCCTTAAAGGAATCTGGGATTTTGCATGGATTGTGGAGAGTACCAGATTGGTCCCTTTATCATTGGTATATTGGAAAAGCTTATATAATACTACAATAAGAAGTCCCGCCAGGGGCAAAAAATATACGATCTGCGGATGCTGTTCCCGAAATGCAGTAACCTGTAAAATGCAATAGGCAAACAGGGTGCTGAAACTTCCTATCACCAAGCCTGCCACTACGGAAAGAAGCAGCCATTTCATAAGGCGCAGGAGCCCCCTTGTGGATTTCCTAAGATACATAAGGATCTGGTTCTTCATTCATCAATTCCTTCTTTCGTTATCGTGGGCAAATAAAAAATTTCCTTTATCACTATTATAGTATACACCCAAAGCTCAAGGTTGCAAATTCCCCCCGGCATGGCCGTCCCCCTCTATTGGAGAGCTTTCTTCCCCCTGGTATCGGTACAGGAACGCCTGATATGCCGTTCCGGAATGACGTTTCTCCTCCTCCCGGTAGATTCCCCGGAGCCGTTTCAGTTGTTCCTGGGGGGACAGATTGGAAAAGGCTCTGACCGGCGGGGCAAACCTTATTTTCTTTAGCAGCTGGTCGAAGGGAGCCGTTCCGGGGCAGTTGCCCTTCTCGTCAAAAATTGTGGAAAGATTATTGGTCTGCAGGAAATCCAGATAATGCATAAACCGTTTTCTATGACCTTTCCGGATCCGGGAAAAGTCCGCTTTATCGTACAGGTCAAAAATACTGGTATCTTTTTTTAATTCCTGAATCGTAAGATAGGGGATCTCATGGTAATCCGCCAATTCTATGATCCGTTTATCGGAAGCGATGATATAACAGGGAGTGCCCGCCAGTATAGCGGCAATGTTCCCATGGATCCGGCTGCCAACGGAAAAATCCTTGTCTTTAAGATATTTCAGCCAGGAGGGCAGATTGACAAAGCTGATGCCAACGCCGGACTGGTAAGCAGGATGAGTAAAATCCACCGGAAAATGCTTTGGAATCCTTTTGGCAAATCCGGCAGGATATTTTTTCCCCATATACATCTGCCGAAGCTCCTCCACTACCTGAGGTACATACTGATGATCCGGCAGTTCCCTGCTGCATCGGTACATAAAATCATGAAATTTCTGAGGAAGGCTGATCTTAGAGTTCATACTGACCCGGGAATACGGCGTCAGGTCCTCTATCCGCAGTTCCGGAAGCTTCTTCCCATATAGATACATAGAAGGACAGCCTATCACCGTAAAATCCCGTTCTGCCCGGAAGCCCAGCTTTGTCAGATACTGTGCTGTGTATTCTCCGCGGACTCCTACCATACTGGATTTTTGTAAGATTGCTTTCATAAAATCGGCAACGGCAGTATCCAGCTTCGTTGACGACAGCCTGCCCTCCAGCGGTTCCTGCATCCCTACCCCCACCACCACGCAGGGGCATCGCACCTGTTTCACCAGGCTGGTAACGGCGTTTAACTGGTCAATAAAGCTTCGCCGGAATGCATTGGCAAAAGGGAAGACAAGACAATCATATTCCTCGTTGATCTGTCTGATGTCCTCCTGAGAATACGGCCTGGCCGTGTTCATAGTATCAATCACGGTATCCTGGCATAACAATGCCTTACAGACGCCGGACTGAAACAATAGATTTCCAATATTGTTACCGATCAGATTGTGTATGATCGCCTCATTGGGAAGATAATTCTGGAGAGGTGACATCCCTGCACGGACTAATATCCTTTTCATTTTTGTATTCATGCTGTGAGTCTCCTTTGCGAAGGGCTAATGTAGCAAGGTATCATTATCCTCCCCAAAATGATCCTTATTCATTCGTCATAATGGTCCAGAAAATGATGCTTCTTTCCCTTCTGCTTATAAGCGATTACTGTATCCAGATTTACATTCTCCACGCTTTTAAAAATATTGGCTTCTACATAGGGGTTTTTCTTCTTCAGTTCCCGGATCAATTCCTTGACTTCCAGCCGCTTGGAACGGCTTTCTTCGTTGTCACAGGTAGTGCAGGTATCGGTAAACTTGCAGGCGCACTGGATAAAATGCAGCCCGTTATGATCACGCCATGCTTTAATATCCTCCTCCCTCACCAGGTACAGGGGGCGGATCAGTTCCATGCCTTCAAAATTCAAGCTGTGGAGCTTGGGCATCATAGTCTGCACCTGAGAGCCGTACAGCATCCCCATCAGGATCGTCTCAATCACATCATCAAAGTGATGGCCCAGGGCGATTTTATTGCAGCCCAGCTCCTGGGCATAATGATATAAATGTCCCCGCCGCATTCTGGCGCAGAGATAGCAGGGAGATTTCTCTATATGGTATACAGAATCAAAGATATCTGATTCAAAAATGGTGACAGGGACATGCAACCTTCTGGCATTATCCTCTATCACTTGGCGGTTTACCGGGCTGTATCCCGGATCCATCACCAGATACCGTACTTCAAATTCAAATTTATTGTGGCGTTTCAGTTCCTGAAAAAGCTTTGCCATCAGCATAGAATCCTTGCCCCCGGAGATGCACACCGCAATGCGGTCCCCCTCCTTGACCAGCTCATACCGGTTAATCGCTTTCACAAATTTGCACCAAATTGCTTTGCGGAACTTCTTGCGCAGGCTCTGTTCCACATCTTTGGCAAAGTCCTGCTCCGGCTCTTCCTGCGCCTGGCTCAGCAGCCAGGCCTGATATCCCCCGGACAGACTGACGGCGTCATAGCCCTGCGCCGCCAGCTCCTCTGCGACCTCCAGGCTGAATTGCCCCCGGCTGCAGCAGATAACAAGTTTACGGCTGAGATCCACTGCCGGATGGCTTTCAATAGCATCCCGGGACAGATGGACTGCGCCAGGAATGGCCCCATAAGAGGCCTCTAGCTCATTTCGGATATCAAGGAGCTGATAGCTTCCTTCTTTTAATTTTTTTAACTCTTCTACTGTAATCTCCATTTTCGATTCCACTTCTCCCCGGTTCAAAACGGTCTTAACATAAATTCTCTACCCTTGGAAGCTCTGATCACAAGGTCTTGTTCATGCTTCCCATTTGATAGCCTCCCAGATCAAGGGTGACATAAAGAAAGCCCAGTTCCCGAAAATATTGATCTAACCGGCCTGCAACATCCTTTTCCAGAATCTTTCCAAATTCTGAGGGAAGGATTTCAATCCTGGCCAGTTTTCCATGAATGCGCACACGCACCTGATGGAAGCCAAGGTCAAGAAGCCTTTGCTCTGCTTTATCTACCATAGAAAGCTTTTCTTCGGTAATCTCCTCCCCATAAACGAACCGAGAGGACAGGCAGGCAAAGGATTGTTTATCCCAGGTTGCAAGTCCCAATTCTCTGGACAGCCGGCGGATCTCCTCCTTATTCATGCCCGCCTCCCGCAGCGGGCTTTTCACCCCCAGTTCTGCAACAGCCTGCAGCCCGGGACGGTAATCTCCATTGTCATCCAGATTAGAGCCTTCGACAACATAAGAAATATCCTCCTTCCGGGCAATTTCCCATATTTTTGTAAACAGCTCCCGCTTGCAGAGGTAACACCGATTGTTGGGATTGTGACGGAATCCCTCGATGGATAATTCCTCAGACTCTACAATGATATGCCTGATTTTCTCTGCCTGGCAAAAGGCCCTGGCCTCCTCTAATTCCCTCTGGGGAAAGGAGCAGGACTGCGCTGTGACGGCAATTGCCCGGTCTCCCAGCACATCATGCGCCATCTTTAGCAGGAACGTGGAATCCACACCGGAAGAAAAGGCAACGACCACACTGCCCAGTCCCTGTAAATACTCTTTCAATGTCTGTTCCTTCTGCTGTAATGTATCCATATATGCCTCGCCCTTCCATTATTTTTTATTCTGTCTCAATCCGCCGCCTGGCTTCTCCCACGCTGATCCCCTGTTCTCTCGCAATGCGGGCCAGATCTTCATATTCGTATTTCTCATGGGATACCCCGTACCCAGAAGATTGCTTACATCGTACCTCCCCATAGGGAGTCTGTATTGTTTCTATCCTGCGGTCTAAAACATAGCGGCGCATTATGTTTTCCCGAACGCCAATCGTAGTAGTATAGCAGAACAGCCTCCTCAACATTTCTTCCCGCTGCCGCTCCTCGCATATTACCCGGATCAGTGTGCCCGGCCGGGACTTCTTCATGCCAATGGGAACGGTATATACCTCCCGGGCGCCGCCGGAGAACAGCTGCTCCCCGGCAAAGGCAATCTCTTCTGCCGTCATATCGTCTACATTGCAGGATAACTCCAAAATACGATCCGTGCCGCCGTCCGTCTCTCCCAGCATGGCCCGGACACAATTGGCGGCCGGAAAATCCTTTTTCCCCATGCCATAGCCTATCTTCTGCACCCGCATCTGTGGCATGTCGCCAAAGCGCAATGCAAAATGGCGGAGCAGTGCAGCGCCTGTAGGGGTACACAATTCACCGGAAATGCTGCCTCCATAAATGGGAATATCCTTTAAGATATATGCGGTAGCCGGAGCGGGTACCGGAAGAATCCCATGAGCGCACTGTACCTGCCCGCTTCCCACATGAACAGGCGATACCACCACCTCATCCGGCGCCAGCTTATCCATCAATATGCAAAATGCCGTCACATCGGCAATCGCATCCATTGTTCCCACCTCATGAAAATGAATCTCTGATATAGGAACGCCATGGGCATGGCTCTCCGCCTCTGCGATCAGTGTATAAACCGCCAGTATATCTTCTTTTACTTTGTCCGGCAATGACAACCCCGATACAATATGGGAGATCTCATGCATAGTTCTGTGCACATGGTGGTGATGCCCCTCCTCGTGGCTATGGCCATGGTGGTGGCCTTCCTCCATACCGTTTACCTTAACCGTGAGATGCGTACCGGTGATCCCGCATTTTACAGATTTCTCCTCCCCAAATTCCACTCCGGGAATATTCAATGCATTAAACGCAGCAATCCACTCCTGAGAGGCAGGAAGCAATTCCAACAAGGCCGCTGTCAGCATATCCCCCGCTGCCCCCATTCCACAATCAAAATACAATACCTTCATATTTTTTCTTATTCTCCTTCTTTTTCAGCCAGTGAGGAACTTCCCTCCATATGATTGATCATACTCGCCAGGTATCCGGCGCCAAAGCCATTATCAATATTCACGACACATACTCCGCTGGCACAGGAATTCAGCATAGAAAGCAGCGCCGATAAACCATGGAAAGAAGCGCCATATCCTACGCTGGTAGGAACTGCAATGACCGGACAATCTGCCAGCCCGCCAAGGACGCTGGCCAGGGCCCCCTCCATTCCTGCGATGGCTATGATCACACTGGCCTCCATAATATCCTCTTTATAGGACAGAAGCCGATGTAATCCGGCAACCCCCACATCATATAATCTGGTCACATCATTTCCCAGGGCTTCTGCTGTAAGCGCCGCCTCCTCTGCCACGGGAATATCACTGGTCCCGCCTGTGGCTACCACAATCCTGCCAATGCCATCAGGAACCGGAAGCCCGCCGAGGATCCCAAGCCTTCCCTCTTTATGATAGGACATGGCATGCCTGCGCCCTATGATCTCTGCCCCTTCTTCAGAAAGGCGTGTGATCAGGATCCTCTCCTGTCCATTTTTCTTCATGGCATCTACAATGCCAATCATCTGCTCCGGCGTCTTCCCGGCTCCATAGATCACCTCGGAAACCCCCTGCTGCACCTTCCGGTGAAGGTCTACCTTAGCATATCCAATATCCTCATAAGGTTCCGATTTTATTTTTAAAAGAGCCTCTTCTACAGACATCCTGCCGTTTTTGACAGCCTCAAGGATTTGTTTTGTCTCACTCTTCATACCTGCTCTCCCTGTCCGATCAGGAGAAATCCCTTCTGAGCGGGATCTCCTATATATTTAAAATCGGTTCCGCCCCTTCAGCAGAACCGATCTCACTCTGTTTTAATTCTTCTTTTTGAATAGCGCTGCCTTTACAACACCTTTGGGATCCTTGATCAGAAGAATCACAAGCCAGATGACCAATCCCACGGCCACAACAGAAAGGCCAAGATAAAAATCATTCAGCATATCCGCCGGGGACGGCTGAAAATATGCCATATGTAACTCTATATATTCGTATACGGCATCAACCATCCACATCAAAGAAGCTCCCCAGTACATCCAACAAAGAACTCCTACCATCATTTGGCTTTCCGGTGCGTTCTTATACCAGATAACTGTACTGATGATCGCTGCAAAAATAGTAGTCAGTAGCGTCATATCCGCCTCCTTACCGCTTTGCCGCCTGCAGCAGGACTTTTTTCTCCATGGCCGATGTGACGGCTACAATGCCCAGCCATACTCCGGTCACCACAACACCCATGGTAACGCCTACGGTAGCCATTTCGCGCAGCATCTCCAGCCTATCTGCAGCATTCCCCGCCGCTGATAGGAAGGGAACCCAGGGAACGACCTCTCCATGCCACACATGCTCAAATGCCAGCAGGCCGGAACCGCCCCAAAGCATATTGGACAGCCAGTGTATCTTTCTGGAAAAGGGAATCCTTTCTACCGTCTCAATCCCGGCTTCTTCTGATACAACCTGAACAGCCTGCGGTTCTCCCTCGCTCTTTTTCAGTTGCTTTTCTACAATTGTTGAAATGACTGCTTCCGCAGCAGGTACAATAAAACATGCCATTGATATCTCCTCCTTATCGCTGTTTTAATTTATTGATAGTGGTTCGCTCAGTATCTTTACAATAAGCCATAATCTCAATACTGTTCATATAATTATCCAGCACATGTTCTCCATGGGCCGTAAAATATCTAAGCGGTCATCCCTTCAGCTGAGCCGCAAAATCAGACATGGCATCGGCAATCTTAATCTGCTGGGGACAGACTGCCTCACAGCTGCGGCATCCAATACAGGCCGTAGGCTGCTTTTCCGGGGCAATTGCCATCAACGCCATCGGCGCAATAAATCCGCCTCCGGTAAAACTATGTTCATTATAAAGTTCCAGCAATTTCGGAATATCCAGCCCATTCGGACAATGGCTGACACAGTAGTGACAGGCCGTGCAGGGCAGGATCCCCTGTAAAGCCCGATGGGCAATGTCCAGAAGCTCCTTCATTTCCTCCTGAGACAAAGGCTTTTCTGTCTCAAAGGTATTTATATTATCCTTTACCTGATCAAAGCTGGACATTCCAGATAAAACCATCGTCACATTGGGAATGCTTTGCAGAAAGCGGAATGCCCATGCCGGAATTTCCTCACCCGGCCGCAGCTCTTTTAAGCGCTTTTCCTCAGCTTCCGGTAATTTCGCCAGCCGTCCTCCCCGTAAAGGCTCCATAACCCATATAGGAATCTGGTGTTCTCTGAGCAGTTCCACCTTTTCTTTCCCATCCTGGAAGGACCAGTCAATGTAGTTTAGCTGGATCTGGCAAAATTCCATATGCTCGCCATAGGCATCCAGAAAACGCTTCATCACCTCGCAGCTTCCATGAGCAGAAAATCCTAAATGACGGATCCTCCCATTTTCCTTCTGTTTCATCAGATAGGCAAACGTCCCATATTTCTCTTCATTGAGATAGGCGTCAATGTTCATCTCACACACATTGTGGAAGAGATAGAAATCAAAATATTCTACGCCGCATTTTTCCAGCTGCTTTTCAAAGATCTCTTCTGCCTTCCCCATATTGGAGAGATCATACCCTGGAAACTTTGTTGCAAGATAAAAGCTATTACGAGGATATTTCTTCAGTGCATTTCCAACAGCTGTCTCTGAATTACCTCCATGGTATCCCCATGCCGTATCATAATAATTGATTCCATGGGCCATGGCATAATCAATGATCTCAGCCGCCTTTTCCTCGTCCACTCTGGAATCATCGCCATCAATGACCGGGAGCCGCATTGTTCCCATGCCAAGGGCAGACAAGGATAAATTTTGAAATTGTTTTGTAACCATACTACACCTCCTATATTAAATTCTATAACTTAAACTGGTCTACTACCTCTTCAAAATCCCTGAGGCTGGTTTTATTTTTATCCACATCCTCATGGGCAGCAGAAACCTGGCCTACCATTTCTGTAGTCTTCTCTGCGATATCAGTAACCCCATTAGCGGCTTCATTCACAGCTGTATTAATGCCAGATATTGCCTGGGTAACGCTTTCTGTGGTCTCTGTCATCACCTCTGCAGAATTACGGATCCTTTCCATGCTGTCCCGGAAGACCATAGCATCATCCGTATATCGTTCACTAACCTCTCTAAACTCTGTATAATCGGACAATACGGTTTTCTCCAAAAATTCAGTAGAGCTGGCCAGACAGCTCTCCATATTGTTTACAGAATCAAAGACATCCTTTACAATCCCATCTATATTAGTAACGGTCTCCAGGGTCTGGTTCGCCAGATTGCCGATCTCTGAGGCCACTACAGCGAAACCTTTTCCCGCCTCGCCAGCCCGGGCCGCTTCAATGGATGCGTTCAATGCCAGAAGGTTGGTCTGGGAAGAAATCTGCGTTATCGCATCTGTCATTTCCTTAATCTTCTGTACCGCATTGGCCTTCTGCAGAGCTTCATCAGATTGTTTCCGCACCGCCTCATACATTTGCTGTGTTTTCTCGGCAGCCTTTTCTGTCATTTCCTGCATATGTACAGCACGTTTATGGACATCCTGAGACATTTCATCCCCCTGGATGGAAAGTTCAGAGATCTCCGCCGCATAACTGTTGATCTGCTCCACACTCTGATAAATAGTCTCTGCAGATGCTGCTGTCTCCTGCATTGTAGCTGCCAGCTCCTGCGTAGTGGCTGAATTATCGCTACACATTTCTACCACCTGACTGGTAGTAGTATCCAGCTGCATCATATTTTTGTCCATTCCTGCATTGACGTCCTGTATCTTTGTTACCATCTGCCTCAGGCGGTTCTGCATCTGTTCTACCGCCCTGGCAATCCCGCCGATCTCATCCTTAGATCTGCACAAATGCGCCAGCTCCGGATTATGGGCAAAATCAAGGGAAGCGGTATTGGCCACAATCCCAGTAATCTGCTTTAACGGCCTGGTGATACGGATACTGATAATAATTCCTACAATCAGTGCCAGCAAGATAGAAACAAGCTCTGCAAAGGAAATCTGCCGTATCAGATCCGTAATTGTGGACTGGAGTTCCTTTGAGGGTACACTGAGTACCAGCTTCATGCCATTCTCCAGTGTATCATATGCCATACATTTTTTCTTCCCATTGTAGGTATAATAATTTACGGTATCCTTCTTGCTCTCATCATCCAGCAATGCAGTCAGCTCCGCATACTGCTTATCTTCTGACAGTTCCGTCCCTGCTTCAAGTTCTTTGTGGCTCAGGAGCGTATCGTTTCCGCTGGTCAAAAAAGCGTATCCGGAATGATATAGCTGGATCTGATCGATCTGGTCCTGTATCATAGTAAAATCAATATCCATCCCTACGATGCCCACAGACTCCCCATCAACAAACAGGGGAACCACATAGGAGATCATATACAGATTGATATTGGCATTTAAATAAGGATCCATCCAGATCGGTTCCCCATTCTTTACAGGAATGTAATACCACCCCACATGTTCCAGATCGGAAGGGTCATATTGACTGAAATCTGTAGGAGTAATTGCCTCAAAATCACTTTCTGTATCATTCCGGGTAAGAAAGATCCCAGACGTAGGTTCTGTAAAATCAGGATTATAACGAACATAGCATGTCATTGCGCCCTGCGTGTTTAATGCAAATTGCTTGGCGATCGGCAACAGGGCTTCTGTGTAATCCTGTACATAGGATTTTTTACTTTTGAACTGTTCAAAATCTGTCAGCTCATCCATGCAAATGCTGGCCAGATTGTCTACTGACTGCTTGATCTGGCCCAGTTCCCGGTCCAGTACTAATTTCTGCTTATCCCTCGTACTCTGAAGAATCTGTTGGTTGTCCTGCAGGACTGCATCGGATACCTGGGAAAGGCTTAAGCCCCCAGATACTG
>CANPZE010000002.1 GCA_947589315.1 uncultured Lachnospiraceae bacterium
ACTTGTCGAGAGCGATGACAGATACAGGCATATGAACCCGCTGACTGCAGATATTGCAAACAGCGTTACAAATTCTAAATTGAAACTTACAGCAAACGAGAAAGGAGAGGTCGATATGTGTATTGCTATTTCTGAAATGAGAAAAGAAAGCCATGAGGAAGGCATCCTTGTGGGACGACGTGAGGGACAACGTGAGGGAACCCTTCAAACTCTGGCAACTCTTGTAAATCTGAAAAAGCTTTCTGTCCAGGACGCTGCCTCTACGGCGGGCATATCGGAAGAGGACTTTGAACGATACATGGCTTCCTGCAATTAACTGACAGGCTTTCTACAATCATAAAACGCTGTCCGGCATCTCGATGCTTGTCAGACTGTCAAGCCCGATAAATGCAGAATCCCCGATACTTGTCATATCAGTTTCTACTACTATATGGACATATTTATTTATAACAAGATGCTCATTCCTTTTTCATATGTCAAAACGTACAAGATAGGAAAATTCTCAGCCGTATGCTAAAATGATACAGAAAACAACAAAAAAATTCCCCAACCAATGGTTGAATCTCCTCAACCCAACCACTGGTTCGTGTGAAAAACATATAGTTAGGCGTATCGTTCAAGCTGAAAGGAGAGAAATGATGAATCAGACAGAGATTGGAAAATTCATTGCCAAATGTCGTAAAGAGAAAAAACTAACTCAGGCGCAGTTAGCAGAAAAATTAAACATTACAGATAGGGCGGTATCTAAATGGGAAACAGGTAAAAGTATGCCTGATTCATCTATAATGTTAGAACTTTGCGAAATATTGGGAATTACAGTAAACGAGTTGTTAAGCGGAGAGGAAATTGACATGGAAAGTTTTGAAAAAAAGGCAGATGAAAATTTGATTGCTTTGAAAAGGAAAGATGAAAATAACATGACAAAGAATGTGATTATTTCAATTTTGTTTTCCGTAACACTTTTGATAGGGATTATGGTATGTCTCATTTGCAATATTGCAATATCCGGTGATTTAACATGGTCACTAATCCCGGTCAGTTCCATTGTTTTTGCATGGGTTATATCTTTGCCAAGTATTATATTGGGGAAAAGAGGGATTTTTGTAAGTTTAATATCATTAAGCGTTTTTATCATTCCCTATCTGTTTTTATTAGGCAATTTACTAAAAGTGAAAGAAGTATTTTCAATTGGCGCAGTAATAGCGGTAACTTCAATCGCTTTCTTATGGATAATAGCCGCAATTTTTAACCACATTGGAAAAACAAGGAAGTTAATTGCTCTAGGAACAACTTTTTTGTTAGCTATCCCCTTCTTGATCATTGTCAATGTAATACTATCAAAAATGATAGAGGAGCCTACTTCTGATATATGGAATATGCTGTCTATCTTTATATTGTTGATATTTGCATTTGTTTCTTTTATTTGTGATTATGCCAAGAAAAAAGGATTGATGAAGTAATAAAAGGAGTTCCGTTCTGCCCGGTTTTGTGATCGGTTAATCAAAGAGCAACAGCCTAATGCCGCCACACTTAAATTCCGCTTTGATGGACAGACTACATGATGGGCACATCCATTGCACTGTATGCAGATTGTCCGCAGTCCAAAAAGATTGCCTTTCGTATCAACAAGTTTAATTGCCTTTCCATAATTCAAAGCCAGACTGGTTATCTTCTTTGCTATACATAATCTCATCTCGCTTTTAGTTTTAAAAGCCATCTTAATATTGGGGGATTTTCTAGGTCAATGATTCTTAATGGCAGAGCAGTGACAAAACTTTTTCGACCCCAAAAAAGAAGAAAGTACCATTTCCCGGTACTTTCCTACATAAATAATGGGAGGTAACTGACCTTCTTGAATATTTCGCTTATAGTAATGCATAATAAATCAGTGATAACTGATTTTGGACTGGTCGAAAGGCCCTGGTCCACCGAACGGCGGGGAATTTCCCCGCCATTTTCATTTTCAGCTTTATTATCAAAGGGTGATTGTATGTCAGAAAAGATACTTAGTGTTTTCATAGGCGAGTCCGGCGACTTCGGTCCCTATGAAGCCCATGCACCCTACTACCTTGTTTCTATGATATTACATAACCAAAATACGGATATTTCTAAAAACATAAAAGTTTTCGATACCCATCTAGCCAATTTAGGCTATCAAAATCATGCCATTCACACTGGTCTACTGATACGGCGCGAATCCGTGTATTCCAACGCTTGGATCAAGGAACGGAAACGCCTGTTCAATGCCTTATTCAACTTTGCCCGCAAGCTTGATTTTCAGTATTCCTACATCAAGATAAGGAAAAGCGAATGTCCAGATGTCATAACAATAACTTCCAAGGTATCAAAGGCTCTGGCTAATGAGCTGAAACGCGATGAGAATTTTTTGAATAGCTTTAATAATATTATTGTCTACTATGATAATGGGCAAATTGAACTCACTAAAATCCTCACATCCGTATTCAGCTCGTTATATATCCATGTTGAATTTCGGAAAGCGAAACCCATAGACTATAAATTATTTCAAATTGCCGACCTTGTCTGTACAATGGAGCTTTTATCCGAAAAGGCAGATAACCATATATTTACCCATTCTGAAATGGAGTTTTTTGGAAATATCAGAAATTTTATTCTATCATACATTTTTCAGCTGTACAAGCATAAAATGAAAATATACAGTTTTCCTTAAATAACCGACGGCGCTTCTTTTGTTGTATTGAATCTTATTCCTAAAAACAGGGGAGACGATTTTTCAGATGTAAAAAAAGAACACCGCCTGCACTGACGCCATGCGTCCCACTACTTTTGATCAATTTCCTATCCCATAAAAAGGACACCGTCTGCGCTGGCGCCATGCGTTCTGCTTCTCTTCGAGCAATTTCCTATCCCCAAAAAAAGAAGAAAGTACCATTTCCCGATACTTTCCATCATTTCGAAGTATATTTTTAACATACTTTCTAAACGGAGAAGGAGGGATTTGAACCCTCGCGCCGCTATTAACGACCTACTCCCTTTCCAGGGGAGCCCCTTCAGCCTCTTGGGTACTTCTCCCAATCATATCTCCGGACAAAAAAGAAAACGCTTTCGCGTTCTTCTTTTTATCTCGGTAAAGCGGAGAGGGTGGGATTCGAACCCACGCGCCCTTGCGGACAAACGGTTTTCAAGACCGCCTCGTTATGACCACTTCGATACCTCTCCATAACTTTACACCGTCTCAAATAGTCGCTTCTCAAAAACGCTGCTTGTCAAGTATAACATTCTCCCCGGATTCCGTCAAGCCTTTTTTCACGTTTTGCATATTTTCCGGAATCTGAAATGCGAAGCTGCGTCTGACAATCCCGTGAAAAAGTGTAGGAGCCGTTTCACACAAGGCAAAACGGCTCCCGGAAGTTTTACTTCCTGTATTGCAGACAAGTACATTATAACAGAATTTTCCAATTTTTGTACTATTATCGACCGACAGATTTCGACCATTTTCTCGGATCACATCTTACATCGGATCAGACGAGCCCACTCAGAGCCCGGCTCTGACAGAATCAGAAGGCGCCTTTTTTCAGATAAGACAAGCCCATTGTGCCGAGCCCCCCGTTACTGGAACAAGACACCGAAGCTTTTTCTATAATTACCTTTTCAAAGGGAATATATTTTAACACTTCATTGACAAATTCTTCCTGCTCTTTGATCGTACAGCCTGCGTGAGTAATAAATACGACCGTAGGATCTATGCGGCTCTTCCTCCAAAGGACCCTGCGGATGAAACGCTTCTTTGCCTTATCCAGGTTACCGGTCCGAAATCCTCTTATTTTGGCATTGCTCTGATGCATTCTCACAATAGGATGCAGCCGGAAAGCATCACAAAACATTTTGATCCCTCTTCCCCCATGCCCGCTGGCATAGTAGTTCTGTATGGTAGGCATTAAAAATGTTGTGTCAATCTGGTTTTTCAATGTATTCAGTGCATCGCAAAGTTCCTCTACCTGATTGCAGCCATTACGAAGAAGACGGCTGGCAGCCAATACCAGCAACCCCTCGCCACAGGAGATCTGCCCGGCATCAATAACATGGACATGGTCAAACCCCTCTGCGGCCTGGGCTGCATTCTGGTAGCTGCCGCCGGCTCCGGAAGCCATAGAAATGTGGATCAACTCCTCTGCCTCAGTAAGGGCTTCTGCATAGAAATTCTCAAACTCCTCTACGGATGCACTGACAGCAACCGCCCTGCTTCCCTGATGCGACAGATGGCGGGCAAGGTTATCCGCATCCATTTCTATCGTATCGCGGAAAACACCTTTCTCTGTTTCCACATAAGAGTATATCATCTTCAGATCATAATACTCCACATATTCTTTGGACAGATCGCTGACGCAGTCGGTAGAAATCTGGATTTTTTTCCGCTTCCGCCGTAAGATTGCCTGGGCCGCTGCAGCCGATGGATCCGATTTCCCTCCATTGATCCGATACTCGATCAGGCCTTGCGGCAGGAATTTTAATATTTCCCCTTCCAGCAGGCTCGCATCGATCGGCTTGGCCAGATAACCGTCAAAGCCGTTTTCCAGATATCTCTGCCTGTCGGCAGCAGATACATTAGCCGTAACTATGATCACCGGTATCTGCCGGATCAGGCGGCTTTCCCTGTGGCGGATCGCTTTTAAAGTCTGCTCCCCGTCCATCCCCGGCATCATACTATCCAGAAGGATGACATGATACATCTTTTTCTTGATTAATTCCAGACATTCCTCTCCACTTTTGGCGGTGTCGATCTGAACCTTAGTAGCCCGCAGAAGTTTACGGATCACCATCAGGTTTGTCTCATTGTCGTCCACGACAAGAACTTTGGCCATAGGCGCTTCAAAAGTATGTTTATAGTGCCTCAATTCTTTACTCTGCAATTTCCCGAGATAATCCACATTACCGACAGGCTTGCCGTCTACAATCTGCTGATCCAGAGTCACGGTGAACACAGAGCCTTTTTTATAAATACTGTCAACCGTGATCGTTCCTCCCATCAGGCTGACGAGCTGCTTTGTGATCGCAAGGCCCAGGCCGCTTCCTTCTATTTTACGGTTTTTCTCCCGGTCAATCCTCTTAAAATAATCGTATAGTGATTCCAGATCCTCCTTCTTGATACCGATGCCTGTATCCGAAACAGAGACCGTCAGACGTTCCCTGTCCTCTTCTGTCTTCTCGCCCCGCACGGACAGTGTCACAGATCCCTTCTGGGTATATTTTGCGCTATTAGTCAGCAGATTGATCAAAATCTGCTTAATACGCATTTCATCCCCAAGTAGCACAGCAGGCAGATCGCTGTCAATATCGATATAAAAGTTCAGGTTTTTCTCACTCATCCGGATCTGCAGCAACCCTATTACGTCATCAAACAGTTCCCTTGTCCTGTACTCCACCGGGACAATCGCCATACGCTCGCTTTCAATCTGGGAAAAATCTAAGATATCATTGATCAGGGCCAGCAGTATCTTACTGGCATTTTTCACTTTCAGCGCATCTTCTGCCACTTCATCAGAAATCTCTTCCCGCAGGATCATTTCATTTAAGCCGATGATCGTATTGATCGGCGTCCGGATCTCATGGCTCATATTTGTAAAGAAGGCGTCTTTCGATTTAATAATCTTCTCAATCTCATTCTTTTGCTCCAGAGTCCGCTCCCTCTCTTTTTCGTATGATTGGAGCTGAAAACGCATGATAAGTCCCACAGCGATCCCCACAACGACCACGGCAAACAGAGAATCATAATAGACTGCCGATTTGGAGCCAAGGGATATGATCAGCTCCGGATTACGATAGGCAAATACATAGGTCCCAATGTCTGTCCCAATAGCCAGGGTAAGAAAAATAACAAGCGTTTTCTTGCGGAACATGATAAAAATATACAGAATCCCCAGCACAAACCATATTGTAGCGCCCCCATTGATCCCTCCACTGGAGAAAAAGACAAAAGGGAATATCCCGCAGATGACAAATACTGCAAACAATACGGAGGCAAAGTCCACTTTATGGTATTGGAATGTCATTACGACCGCAATCAAAATAATGAATAGAAGGGCGCATATAGGAAGGGCATTGATCAGGGGATTGTTCAACGCAAACCCTGCCAGTATCGCAGTGATACATACCATCATTCCCACCACCAGTATCAGGCGGAACAGCTGCTCTCTTATATCTGCAGCCCCTCTGTAAATTACCTTTCTTATCTTTTCCCGCATTTTATCCTCTCATTCTGCCTATAAGCTTCTTAAGCCTTAAATTCCTGCGCCGCTTTATCCAATGCTTCCTCTCCAAGCTGTTCCGGCCCGTCCAGGGCCTCCTTGCCAAATTGAGGATGAACCGTCCTGCTCTCTTGAAGTAATTGCAGGATCCGTTCATATTCAGCTGCCATCTGGGCATGATGCTCTAATACATATTCTTCATCGCCCCGTTTTGCCGCCAGCTCCAGTTCTTTTGCCATAGCAGACAGCTTTTCCACACCGATGCTGATCATTGTGCTCTTCAAGGCGTGAACCAGAGTCCCATAATTCTTCCAGTCCCTTTCCTTATAAAATTCTTCTATCCGTTCTCGTTCCTCCTGCCCCTGTATACTGCTCAGCTGCAGGATTTCAATATAGTTGTCCAGGCTGCCGCAATATTTTATTCCCATTTCCTCGTTAAAGCTTTCCGGCGGCAGATCTGTATAACGCGGGGAACTGTCCTGTCCTTCGGGAGGCTCCTCCTCTGTCACAGAAGCTTCCGTATGCTTGGAAACAGAATGGAGCTTCTCCTGGGGGAGTATCCGCTTCAGCACTCGTTCCAATACAGATACTTCGATCGGCTTGGCGATAAAATCCTGAAAACCTTCATTCAAAAATACTTCCCGCATCCCGCCTACAGCGTTCGCTGTCACAGCGACCACCGGAAGTTTCCTGAAATAATTCCCCTGCTTCTGGCGGATCCTCTGCAGAGTCTCAATCCCGTCCATTTCCGGCATCATATGGTCCATAAAGACGGCGTCATATCCCATACCCTCAATCTTTTCCAGGGCTTCCGCCCCACTGGTCGCTATGGCCACTTTAATTTTATACGGCTGAAGCAATCCCTCCAGCACACGGATATTCATCAGATTGTCATCCACTACCAGCACATTTGTCTCCGGCGCAATAAAGCCTCCCTGGTAATCATAGTTTGCATCAATCCCCCGGACCATCTTCTCATCATTTAATATCATGACAATGGGCAAGATGAAAAACGGCTTATACAAACGCTGGATCCTGGGATTGGAAATCCTCATATCGTTAAAGCGTTCAATGATCGTGATAACTTTGGCCTCTTCCGAAATCGCATCAAAATAATCTTTGTCTTCTTCGTACTCCTCAATACTGATAAAAATATGGGTAAAATTCTCCCTCTCCGCCCTTCTCTTTAATTCTTCCAGATTCTGGCAGATATGGCTTTTCACCTTCAGCTGGGTGATCATGTGGAAAATCACCTGGGTATATGCCTCGCGCACCTCCGGACGGTCATACCGTTCCATATCTACATAGATGGCTATGTTCACGCCTTCCCGGTCCCATACTGAGGCAATAGGGGCGGGATCCTCCACTTTCTGCGGGACGACAAATTGCACCTCGCTCCCCTTGCCATACTCACTGGATACAGTGATAAAGCCGCCCATAGTCTCCACCAACGCCTGGGAGATCGCAAGGCCAAGCCCAATGCCTTCCTTTTGGCGGTTGCGCCTGGTATCTACCTGATTAAAATTGGTAAACAGCTTCTCCATACTCTCTTTTTTCATACCGATACCGGTATCCTTGACACGAACGATCAGATTAATGCCATAGTCCGTTTTTCTTGCGTTGATGATAATGCTGACACAGCCCTCTACAGTAAATTTTAACGCATTATTCACCAGATTCATTATGACCCTCCGGATCTTCTGCTCATCCCCTATCAGCCCACTGGGGATACCGGCATCGCAATCCACGATCAGATCGATCTGTTTTGCGCTCTTACGGGCCATAGACATATTAATCACATCATTAATGGTAGAAGCGATATTGTAATATTCCTCTACCAGTGTTATTTTTCCAGACTGCATTTCCGTAAAATCCAATACATCGCTGACAATGGACTGGAGATTCCGCCCTGCTGTCTGGATGCTGAATACATCTGCCCGGACCTGGTCTTCCAGCTCCTCCCGCAATAGAATCTCGCTCATTCCACAGATCGTATTGATCGGCGTCCGGATCTCATGGCTGACATTGGCCATAAAATCGTCTTTACTCCGTTCTGCCGCCTGCAGGGAAGCGATTGTCTTCCTTTGGCGCTCTACCCCTTCCAGACGCTTTTTATTGAGGATATATGTAATATGCTGAATAAAGAAAACGGAACCAATCTCCAAAACAAGCTGGAAAACTTTATTTTTTGAAGAAAGATCTACTGTGTGCTGGATCAAAAGATGATAAACCACTAAAAAGAGGGATACTCCCACCGTTATGTAGGCAATCTCAGGGATGCCATAAAATACAAGAGTGATCGCAAGCATAGAAAGAACCGGTACTGTCATAGAAAAACTCCCGGTACAGATTGACCAGATTATGGCGCTGATCTGCAGCAGACAGGTCATCGCATAGGCGCGGAATATATAAGTCTGGATATTGGCGCAGTGCAGGATGAGGGCAAACAGCCAGCCTCCGTCTACCAGCAGCGCCATCCAGATCGACCATCCGTTTTCCACGGCGACAACGGTCAAAGCAGCGCTGAAGATAAAATAGAACAGCAATAAACCTCTCTCTATTACCCCTTGTTCCTTCTTCTGAATCATCCCTTCCGGCATCCTCTTTCCTTCTCCCCTATCCTATTCTCATTGTCTCGGCCAACTTAATCTAATAGGATTTTTTGAATTGTCTTGAGCAGACGGTCTTGCTCCACCGGCTTCAGAAGATAGCCCTGCGGACGGCATTTCAATACAGCCTCCACATCTTCCCGATCATCTACCCCTGTAAGGAAAATCACAGGGATATCCTTCGTTTCGTCCTCATTCTGCAGCTTCCGAAAGGTTTCCTTTCCGCTCATAATAGGCATATCATAATCTAATAAGATCAAATCCGGCTGTTCCTTCTTAGCAATCTTGATGCCCTCAAGTCCAGATGGCGCCATTAATGTCTCATAGTTATTCTGTAACAGCATATTTAAGGTCCTGCGCTGGATCATACTGTCATCAATTAATAAAATGCGTTTCATTTCCGACCATCCTTTATGTAAGTATTCTAATACGGATAAGTATATCACAAAGCATATGATAAGAAAAGAAGATTCTTTTATAAGCAGCCTCTCTGCCCGATCGCCAGAGAGGGGACCGCATTCAGGTCCAGACCATGCCTTATCCCTGCCATATATTCATAATACCCCTGCACCCCTATCATAGCGCCGTTATCTGTACAGTAAACCGGCGATGGATGATATAATGTCAGGTGTTCCTCTTGGCATGCCTGCTCCATGGCCCTGCGCAATGCAGAATTGGCAGCTACTCCTCCCGCCACAGCAATCTTTGTCTCCCCCAGCTTTCGGGCCCCTCTTACAGTGCGGTCCACAAGCACATCCACAACAGCCTGCTGAAAGGAGGCGGCTACATCCGCCGCATGAATCTCCTCTCCCTTCATACGGCAGCCATTGAGGTAATTTAATACGGCTGATTTTAAACCGGAAAAGCTGAAATCCAATTCCGATCCTCCCACCTTTGCCCTGGGAAATTCTATGGCATGGGGGTTCCCTTCCCTGGCCAGCCTGTCTACCTTAGGCCCTCCGGGATAGCCCAGCCCGATTGCCCGGGCTACCTTATCAAAGGCTTCCCCTGCAGCATCGTCATGCGTACAGCCGATGATCTGAAATTTATTATATTCCTCTACCCGCACCAGATGGGTATGCCCTCCCGATACTACCAGGCATAAAAACGGCGGCTCCAGTTCCGGATGTTCGATATAGTTGGCAGCAATATGCCCCTCGATATGATGGACGCCTACCAGCGGCTTATGCAGGCCGTATGCCAACGCCTTGGCAGTCCCTACTCCCACCAGCAGCGCCCCCACCAGTCCAGGCCCATAAGTTACGCTGACAGCAGTAATATCTTGCAGAGATACCGATGCCTCTGACAAAGCTTCTTCAATTACCTGATTGACCCTTTCCACATGCTTCCTGGAAGCAATCTCCGGAACTACGCCGCCATACAGAGTATGAATATCGATCTGGGAGGAGATTACGTTGGACAGGACCTCCCGCCCGTTCCTGACTACGGCGGCAGCCGTCTCGTCGCAGGAGCTCTCGATCCCCAGCATTATTACATCCTGACTCATATCTTATTCCTCTTCATTATCAATTTCCTTCCATCCCAGGATCTTCCATTTTCCATTTTTATCCTGACGGCACAGAAATTCCTCATACACTATAGTATGTTTGCTCTTCACGCTCTCAAACATGCTGGTGTCCAGCGTGGCGCACTTTCTGCCATCCTGGGTGGCATATTTTACATCGCTGTCATTATCCACTGTATAGGAGGATATCAGCCTTCCTTCCTTGGAAAATGCCTTAATCTCCGCCTTCAGCCTGCCTAACATTTTCTCCCAGCTATTTTCTTCATATTCCAGAAATTCTTCATCATACAGCAGACGCAGCTGCTTCAGCAGATCCTCCAGATCCTCCTCTTTCATCTCTGTATTATACAGACACTGGTTCAGCCGCCAGTACATTTTTACTACCTCTGAGGGAGTCCCCGGATAACTGTTCTCCAGATCCTTCGCCTTCAGCTTTTCAATCTCAGAGCTGGGAAGTTCCGCCTCCTCCTCCTGCGATTCATTATTCTGGGACATTTTGTAATAACCTCCTAAGAGTAATGCCGCCGCACACAGGATCGCGACAAACGCTGTTATCACCTTTCTGTTCATTCTTTATTCCCCCTTCGTAAAGCGCTACAGCCCAATATTATTTGTATTATACAATATATTTCCAGAAATTGCATTAAGTTTCCTCGGGAAATTGCAGAGTACAGCTCTTTCTGTCCTTGCCTGCCTTTGCCGCCGGAAATATTTTTTTGACCTCCCGCATATAATTCTCCGGATAAAGCATGGACGGACTGTAATGCGTCAGCCAAAGCTCCCCCACTCCAGCCTCCTTTGCCGTCCTGGCCGCCTCGTACATCGTCATATGCTTATGTTCCTCTGCCTTTTTCTGCTTTTCCTCTTCCCCATACATGCCCTCACAGATCAACAGATCGGAATCCGCCGCATTCTCTATCAGAGAAGGCGTTGGCCGGGTATCGGTACAATAGGTGAGTTTGATCCCCCGTCTCGGTTCTCCGATAACCATATCCGGGGTATATACCCGCCCTTCTTCCTCAATGGTCTCCCCTTTCTGCAGCCGGCTCCACAGCTTTAGCGGAACCTGATTCTGCTTGGCCAGCTCTGGATAGAATTTGCCGCCCCGCGGGACTTCAATCGAATATCCATAACAGACGACATTATGATTGACGCGGAAGGCCGTTAAGCGGTAGCCGTTAATCTCCAGGGAATGTTCCCGCTCTGACAATTCTATAAACTGCAGTGGAAAAGGAAGCCCCGGCGCAATCACCCGCAAAGCATTGACTACCCGTTCCAACCCTTTCGGCCCGACCAATGTCACCGGTTCTGTCCGCTCAGAATTTCCCATAGACAGCAGCAATCCTGGCAGTCCGCTAATATGGTCTCCATGAAAATGGGTAAAACAAATCGTATCGATAGGGTTCACACTCCAGCCTTTTTCCCGGATGGCAACCTGTGTGCCCTCCCCACAATCGATCAGCAGGCTGCTCCCTTCCAACCGGGTCATCAAAGCAGTCAGCCACCGCCCTGGCAAAGGCATCATCCCGCTGGTCCCCAGCAAACATACATCTAACATACAGATCCTCCATGCCGCCTCCTGCGGCTCCAATAATAACGAAAAAACAGAAAAGGGCATGATACTGACTGTCTGGCAGCCAGTCCAAGCCCCTTACCACGATTGCAGTTCGTTGCTGCGTACCCATTATATCATAATTCTGTAGCCTCTGTCACTACAGGCGGGATCATTAATTTGGATATCATGTCTTCATAGCAGTCCTCGCAGAGAAGGAAAGAATGGATTTCTCCATCTTTTTTTGAAAAATAGCCCCACTGCTTTTTTCCTTCAAACACATCTTCCTTTAAGATCCCATTCTCCATCCGGAGTTCCCTTCCACAACCATTGCATTTGAGTATCTCGTTCATCAAAGTATCTCCTTTCCGGCCAAAGCCGTCCATTTTCTCCCTTACTTTAGATTATAAAAACAAGTCTCTCTTTTGTATAGTGGAAATTTCCGGCAGGCTTCTGCACATAATAACAGCATCCTCTGCAGGCTGCGTATAATATCCTTTTCTCCGTCCCAATTTCTGAAAGAAATGCTTCTGGTAGAGCGCTATAGCCGGTGTGTTGGAAGCGCGGACCTCTAACAGGATCCTGTCCGCTCCCTTCTGCCCGCATTGAAGCAGGCCTTCTTCCAGCAGCCGGGCGCCCACCCCTTGCCTTTTTCTTTCCGGCTTTACAGCAATACGATACAAGTCGCCTGTGTCAAAGGAAAGCAGAAACAGGCAATAACCCGCCAGTTCTTCATTGATCTGCGCTTTCAAGAAGACAGCAGCCGGATTATCGACAAACCCTTCCAGGCTGCCCTTGCCCCAAGGCCTGGTAAAATTATCCTGTTCTATTTTACAAATTGCGGGAATGTCCTGTTCCTCGATCTGTTTAATCCTCATGAAGCCTTTCCGCCCTCTCTCTTTCCGCCTGGGATGGACGGAGATAAACCGGCCTGAATTCCGAAGCCTTCTCTATCCTTCCCTCCTGAAAATATACAGCCCCCAACGTTGCAATGGCAGCCGCGCTCTGGCGTAATCTGTGAGCCGGGGCAAAATCATAGCTTCCTTTCAGCCCCTGTCGGATAGCATCCTGATATACCGGCACCCCGTCTCCTAAAAAATGGATCTGATCGGAGTATTGGTTCAGATATCCCAGGAGTTCCCAAATATCGATCGCCTGCTGCTCCAGAACCTTCGTCAGCCTTCCCTCTTCCATGCGGTACACTGCCGTATATACCTGATCCCTCCTGGCATCCATGACCGGACAGATCAATCCTTCCGCTTCTGCCAGTTGATATGCCAGCCCTTCCAGGGTAGGCACCGCCACCAAGGGCTTGTCCAGGGCTAATCCCAGCCCCTTTGCTGTTGACGCTCCGATCCTGAGGCCGGTAAAAGAGCCGGGGCCGGACGCCACAGCAATCCCGTCCAGTTCTTCCAGGGCGATCCCCGACATCTTTACTGCCTGGTCCAGCATGGGCAGCAATGTCTGGGAATGGGTCTTTTTATTATTCACGGTAAATTCTGCCGCCAGCACATCATCCGCCAGCACTGCCACGGAAGCCGCCATCCCGGAGCTGTCGATTCCTAATATTTTCATTTCCTCCTCCCTCCTTATCCGATCAAGATCCTGCGGTAATCAAACCCTTTCTCCATGTCCTTTTCAATCCGTACAGAGACTGCTTTCTCCGGGATCAATTCCCGGATCAGTTCCGCCCATTCGATCAGGCATACCCCATCTCCATAAAAATATTCCTCATAGCCGATCTCTTCCATTTCCTCAATGTCAGCGATGCGGTACACGTCAAAATGATATAAGGGCAGGCGTCCCTCTTCATAGATCTGCAGGATCGTATAGGTAGGGCTGGTGATCGTATCCTGAATCCCCAGTCCCTTCCCAAATCCCTTGGTAAATACAGTCTTGCCCACCCCCAGGTCTCCATTCAGCAGAATAATGTCTCCCGGCTTGCAGGATGCCGCCATCTTCTCTCCGATCTGCCGGGTGTCTTCCTCACAAAAGCTTTCCATCGTCATCCTGCCCCTCCTTTTGCTCCTCTTCCTGTTCCGGAATATGATCCCGGTATTTCTCCATCATAGCCGATGTCAGTTCCACTAACGCATCGAACTGGCCGCCACACTGGCGTTCCGGGAAAATAAAAGCGCGGACGGGAGACATGTAAAGATAGAGATTTCTTCCGGAAAGGACCTTCTTCCGGACCTCATGCCACTTTACCCTGACCTCTTCCTCTCCCCGGGATATCCGGATCCCCTCTTCTCCCAGACAGTAATGCAGCGATGCATTGATATTTTTATTCTTGCGCACCTGCGCCTTAGTCTTAAAGAAAAGCATCACCGGCTGTACCACAGTGAAAAGCAGCCCCAAGATCGCGAAAAGTAACCTGGCGGTCCCGTCCAATGTGTCAAAGCGGAGAACCAGGCAGGCTATGCCGGCTGCGCTGATCAACAAGCCAAAGATCCCTGACAGACTCACATAAGTATGGCGCATAGTAAACCGGTACAATTCTCCGGCAGTAAGCTCTACATCAAACTCAATCTCTTTCATAAATAAACTCCATTCCTGCATAATAATAACGTAGCGCCTCTTCCTCCCCAGCGCTTTGCTAATTATAGCAGAACACATGCAAAAGGGCAATCCCGGCAGCTGGGAAAGCAATACACAAATCCTTTTACTTATGGTAAACTATTGACAGTGCTTTGAAGGATCTCCGGAACGGTCCATGATTCTATAGAAATGAGGAAATGATATGCAGGAAAAAGAAGAGTTGGAATATCAGCTTAGAGAACAGATAGACTTTAAGAAATTAAATGAGCTTTGCGAGTACCTCACCGATGCAGTCCGGGAAATCTTCCAGTCCTGCGGCCTTTATTTCCGTATCTTCTCCCGGGTCAAATCAGTAGAGTCCATCGCCCGCAAGCTTCTCCACGGACAATACGGCACCCAGGCCAATCCCAAGAATCTCCAGGATCTGATCGGCCTCCGTGTCGTCCTCTATTATTATGATGACCTGAGCATCTGCAGGGATATTATGGAGAGTACCTTTCAGATGGTGGATTCCTGGTCCAAAACAAATTACAATGCCGATGAATTTAAAGCAGCCAAGATCAACGGCGTCTTTAAGATCCCCGCAGAATATTTCCGCAGCTACACGAGATCCATTTGGACCCTCCCCATCGACACCACCTTTGAGATCCAGTTCCGCACCGTTTTCTTTGAAGGCTGGCATGAGATCGAACACGATATGCGTTATAAAAGCCTCCTCTCCGATGCCCAATTCTGGCAGGGCAGCGAAGAGCTGTCCCGTATTTTGAACTGCATCCTGGCCAACCTGGAATTAAGCGACTGGTCCCTGGTACAGCTTTTCGATCAGCTGTCTTACAACCATTACAAAAATGGCAATTGGGAACTGATGCTGAAAAGCAAATTCCGCATTAAAATGGATGACAGCATCCCCCTGGATCACAGGATCCTTTCGATCTTTGACCAGAACCGGGAGGTCGCCAAACAGTTTTTTAAATGTTCCCGCCACAGCCTGATCCGGGAATTGTTAAAGCAGGATTCCACTCATGTGACGCACAATCTGATCATCCAGATCCTGAATGACACAAGCGTCCACAATGAGGAAATCGGCCGGGTATGCCGCCAGCTTGCCTCCCCGCAGGCAGAACACAGCTTCCAGAAGCCCTCTCTGTCTCCTTTAGATTCCTATACGCTATTTCATATAGATATCCCTCTGCTCCACCGGGCCAGCCGGGATATGCATAACGAATTTTTAACCGCAGCCAACATCCTGTACAAGTGGGCAAAGCATAAGATGAATGCTGTATTTCCTGACCTGCCCGCAGATATTTCCTCCTATCATGGACAGCTCCCGGGTTACAGTCTGGATATCCGTTTCCAGCCAGGACAGCCCTCCTTTGAGATACAGCTTTGCTATATTGATACCCAGCACATCGGCACTCTTTGGCAAATGGATTCTTCCATCAAAAGAAGAGGGGATTTGCTGCAGCTTCGCCATGTTACCAGCTACAGCATCCCCCGCGGCACCATCCACAAGGAAACCTTCTGCAAGCCTTCCTTTCTCGCCGACCTGTCGAATAAGATAGGGCTGTTGGATGGGATCCGCCTGAGCGCCAAGGCGCATTTTGTCAGCAAACAAACGGACTTTGACGGATTGCTCCGCCTTTTGGAGCATCCGCAGCGCCAGCTTCCCATTGTAGTGCTTTTACAGCACGCCCCCTCTGCCTCCCAGGAAGACAAATGGGACGGATATGATATGAATACCTTTTCTGTCAATGGAACCCGCCTTGCGAAAGTAACCGGTCTGTACTCCCATATTTTTATGATAAGCCACAGGTTTCTGGGACAATGGGTGAAGGCCCAGAACCTTTCTCCCTCAGAGGCAGACGGCTGTATTATGATCTTCTGGCCTGGTTCCCCAGAGAAAAAAGTAGAATTATTCACCCAGGAAATGGTATTTGAGACCCACTTTGATTTTAACCGGTTTGCATTTCACGATGAAACGATCTGCGAAAAGGCGTTTCGCCACAAGCTGGTACAGCTGCTGAAAAATTATAATTGCAGCAGCCTATCTCAGGGTGATTTTTAATTTCCTGCTGACCATATCTTCTTCCTTACGCTTCACAGTCACTGTGATCCGTTCTCCCGGCCTGCAGCCGGCGAGATAACGCTGTAACTGCTGCAGGGTCTGGACCGGATGGCCGTCTATTCCCACCAGCAGATCCGCCACCCGGATCTCCCCTTCATACGCCGGGGAATCGGGGAGGACATCTGTAATATAAATCCCCTGTTCCTCCGAATCTCCAAGGGTTCCCTTCTGCATGTCACTTCCCTGTATCCCCAGATAGGCATGCTTGCGTCCCTGGACCAGATCATCAATGGTGTCCTTCAGCTCAGGAAGCCCCAAAAAGGAAAAGCTGCTCTCACTGCCCACATCGGTAAGATTTTCTACTGTGATGCCGATCACCTTGCCTTTTAGATTGACAATGATCCCATTCCCATCCTCACAGGAATCAATATCCGTACAGTACATATTCACCTGTCCATCTGTGATCCCCGCAGCCACGCTGTCATTGATAATATTGCCCCACATAACGGAATACATTACGCCATCCGGGCATCCCAGCGCAATGACGGGCGTCCCTAATTTCAGATTAGATTCACCTCCAAATTCCGCTATGGTGACAGCCTTTTGCGTATCGTCCGAAAGCTTCTCCTTATCCACCGCCAGCACAGCGATCCCCAGGTCGTCCCTTCTCCCTTTCACCTTAGCCTCTATCCGTTCCCCGCCAAGAAAGAGTACATCGGCTTTCTTTGACTCTGACAGATTCTCCGTCATCGTCAATATAAAATAGCATTCTTCTGTCTCGCAGAATATCACGCCACATTGCTGCGTTGTTTTCTCATTGGACTGGAACCAATCCTCATCCCGGCTCTGCGCGACTGCCACAATGCAGGACCCGCACCGTTCTCCCTGTGCGGCAATCCGTTCATTCAGCTCTTTATACTGGGTGATCGTAAAATAATCCTCCAGTTCCTCTTTCGTCAGCTTCTCTGTGGCCGGAAGGCCCGCCTCCTCGCTGCTGCCCTCCTCCATAAGCCCCGCCTCCATCCTCTGGCGGGCAACCATCGTATCCGTAACGCCAAAAATAGAAGCCACTGCCACTAAAGCCAGCCCTGATACCCCTCCAAACACGACTGCCAGAACTGCTACAATTCCGATACGTTTTATAAACTGGAGTACATGCTGCTTCTTCTGCGGCCGGATCTGTTCCGTTATAAATTGATACTTCTCCTTTTCATTGTTTTCCTTATGATCTGTGCTTCTTTTCATTTACATCTCATTCCCTTCTGCTGCTATGGTTCCATATCTTTTCATTTCTTCAGCCTCTCAATCCTTTTATTTTTCCGTTCTCTCTTGATATGGTAATTATAGCACAAAAATATGAATCTTTTATGAATATTTTGTTACTATTCACGGCGAATATATTGATTATGTTTATTTTGCACAAATCCATTCCTGATTTATTGTACAGTTTTACCATTCTCTTGTTCCATTTTATATTTCTTTTTTATTTCTTAAGGCTATTGCTATTCCCTAAAGAAGTGTTGTATGATAGGAAAAGCTATCAATTCGCATAACCGATTATCAGAATGGAGTTTTTATATATGAACCAGAAAGTACTGCGCACCTTGGAATATGATAAGATCAGGGAGCAGTTGACAGCTCTTGCGGCCTCCCCCCTGGGAAAGGAATACTGCCAGCAACTGCTTCCCTCCTCGGACAGGAACTGGATCCTCACATCCCAGCGCGAGACCTCGGACGCCCTGACACATATTTTAATGAAAGGAGAGATTTCCTTTGGCGGCGTCATGGATATCCGCGAAAGCCTGAAACGCCTGGAGATCGGTTCCACTCTCAGCTGCCCGGAGCTGCTGGCTATCGCCTCCCTTCTCTCCACCGCCGCTTCCGTGAAATCTTTTTTCCGCCAGACCTTTGATAAAGAAGAGGCCCCCCGGGACTCTCTCTATGAACGATACGAATTATTGGAGCCCCTGGCTCCCCTGCTGCAGGAAATCAGGCGCTGCATCCTGGCAGAGGATGAATTGGCCGATGACGCCAGCCCTGGCTTATCCCAGGTACGCCGCCAATTAAAGATCTCCAACGACAGGATCCGCGAGCAGCTTACCGCTATCCTGAACAATTCCAGGAATATGCTGCAGGACGCCATCATTACTATGCGCAACGGCAGATTCTGCCTTCCTGTCAAGGCAGAATACCGTTCCTCCTTCCATGGAATGCTGCATGACCAATCTGCTACCGGTTCCACCCTCTTCATTGAACCGGCCGCCGTAGTCAAGCTCAATAATGATATCCGGGATTTGGAACTAAAGGAACAGGAAGAAATCGAAAAAATCCTGGCTCAGTTAAGCAATTTAGCCGCCGAGCAGTCCCAGCTCCTGGAACAGGACTTTATGATCCTGTCCGAGCTGGATTTTATCTTTGCCAAAGGGATGCTTTCCAAGAAGCAGCGCGGGACGGAGCCAAAATTCCCAGAGGAGGGCTATATTAATATTAAGAAGGGACGCCACCCGCTGATCGATCCTTTGCATGTCGTCCCCATAGACATCCATCTGGGGAAAGACTTCTCTCTGCTGATCGTCACCGGGCCTAATACAGGAGGCAAGACGGTCTCCCTGAAGACTGTGGGATTATTTTCCCTGATGGGACAGGCCGGACTGCATATTCCCGCCTTCGATGGCTCCAGCCTGAAGATTTTTCAGGAGATCTATGCAGACATTGGCGATGAACAAAGCATTGAGCAGAGCTTAAGCACTTTCTCTTCCCATATGACCAATACCGTGTCCATCCTATCCCAGGCAGACAGCGACAGCCTGGTGCTTTTCGATGAGCTGGGGGCCGGTACGGATCCAATAGAAGGGGCGGCCCTGGCTACCGCTATCCTCTCCGACCTGCACCAGCGCCATTCTATCGTTATGGCTACTACCCATTACAGTGAATTGAAGCTGTATGCTCTGCAGACGCCGGATGTGGAAAATGCCTGCTGCGAATTTGACGTGTCCACACTGCGTCCCACTTACCGCCTGCTGATCGGCGTGCCGGGAAAAAGCAATGCATTTGCCATATCCGGCAAGCTGGGACTTTCTGAATCCATCATCCAGGACGCCAGGGAAAGAGTAACCTCTGACGCCCAGAACTTTGAAGATGTCTTAAGTAACCTGGAAGCCACCCGGATCCGCCTGGAGCAGGAGCAGCAGAAGGCGGCGGCCAACCGCAAGGAAATTTCCGCACTGAAAAAGGAATTGCGGGAGAAGACAGAGAAGCTGGAGCAGAGCAAGGAAAAAATATTACAGAATGCCAACCAGGAAGCGAGCCGGATTCTTTCCGAGGCAAAGGAATATGCAGACGAAACAATCCGTAAATATACAAAGTGGGCTAAAAGCGACCGCCATATCCAGGAAATGGAGGAGGAGCGGGCGCAGCTCCGGGAACAGCTAAACAAACGGCAGGCGGGGGCCGGCCTCTCTGGCGGCAAGCAGCACAAAAACAAGAAAATCAAAGCTTCAGACCTGAAGATCGGTTCCAATGTGCGCATCCTTTCCCTGAATTCTAAGGGAACTGTCAGCACCCTTCCCAATGAGAAGGGAGATTTGTTCGTTCATGCAGGCTTGCTGCGGACCCAGGTGAACATTCAGGATCTGGAACTTCTTCCGGAAGAGATCCCCTCTGCCTCTAAGCCAAAGGGAAAAAGCGGCAGCGGCAGGATACGTATGGAAAAATCCGCCTCAGTCGGGCAAAGCGTAAATTTGATCGGGATGACAGTGGATGAAGCAATCCCCGTACTGAACAAATATCTGGACGATGCCTATCTGGCCCATATGAGCCAGGTTACTGTGATCCACGGCAGAGGCACCGGAGCCCTCCGCAAAGCAGTCCATGACCAGCTTAAACAACTGAAATATGTTAAATCCTACCGGCTCGGGGAGTTTAACGAGGGGAACACCGGAGCCACGATTGTAACCTTCCGGTAACCATACAGAGAGAAAGGACAACAGCAATTATCGCTTGGTGAAAATATGACGCAAAAGCAAAAAATACTCATTGTGGATGATGATAACAATATTGCAGAATTGATCAGCCTCTACCTGACAAAAGAGTGCTTTGATACCTGTGTAGTAGGAGACGGCCAACAAGCTTTGTCTCAGGTTACGGAATACCAGCCTGACCTGCTGCTTTTGGATATTATGCTGCCAGGTATGGATGGTTATGAAATACTCCGGGAAATCCGCAAAACCTCCTCCCTTCCTGTCATTATGCTGTCTGCCAAAGGAGAGACCTTTGACAAGGTCCTGGGGCTGGAGCTGGGGGCCGATGACTATATCATGAAGCCCTTCGATTCCAAGGAACTGGTTGCCCGGGTGAAAGCAGTCCTGCGCCGTTTTTCCCAAAGCCAGCAAGCCCTGCCTTCCCCCACTCCCTTTCCTGCCACCCTCCCGCAAGAATGCGTCCATTTTGAGGACCTGATCATCAATTTGACAGATTACTCCGTTTATTTCCAAAACAAACGGATAGACATGCCGCCAAAAGAACTGGAATTATTCTATTTCCTGGCCTCGCATCCCAACCAGGTATTCACTCGGGAACAGCTGCTGGACCACATCTGGAGCTATGACTATGTAGGAGATACCAGAACGGTAGACGTCCATATAAAGCGGCTCCGGGAGAAGTTTACAGACCACCCTCTATGGAATATCGCCACTGTCTGGGGCATTGGCTACAAATTTGAATATTTGGGTTCACAGGCAGAAACATTCAAGAAAAGCTGAGAAAGGAATTTGTATTGAAGACTACAATCCGCACAAAATTTATCCTGTACTACCTCTTACTCGCCCTGGCAATGCAGATGTTATTCCATTGTTACGGCCACAAGATCGTTGTCCAAAAGATTTTGGAATCGTCTGAAGCCAATCTGTATGACAAAGCCGTTGCAATCTGCCAGGAATATATTTCCGATGATCCCTCTTCGCAGGCGCAGCTGAATATCTCTATTCCCGAGCTGAGAACCCGGCTCCGCTCTCTGGACACTTTGTCGGATATACGGGTATGGCTGGCAGATGCTTCTGGCAATATACTGCTAGACTCCCATCGGGAACATAATGCAGAACAGGAGAATATCAACGCCTATGACCCCCATTTCCTGACCCAGCGCACCAATATAGGCAACACTCTGGGAACATTGCAGGGGGAAGAGACGCTTTCCCTGGTGCAGCCTCTTACCTCCAATATGAATACAAAAGGATACCTGGTATTGTTGCTGCCCATGGAAAACATCCAGAAGAGAGCCCAGTTCTATATCAATACCCTCACCCCCTTCTCTCTTCTGTTCCTCTTCCTACTGCTTTTGGCCTTCCTTTGCCTGGATTACCAGATAACACGCCCTCTCCGCTCCATGACTAAGGCCGCCCGACAGTATGCCTCCAATCATTTTGAACACCCCATGCCTCACTTTGCCGATCCAAATTACCGGCAATTGGCGGCGACCCTGGAATACCTGGCAGAGAAAATGAAAGCCATGAATGACTATCAGAAAAAATTCGTTGCCAACGTATCCCATGACTTCCGCTCTCCCCTCACATCCATCAAAGGCTATACGGAAGCCATCCTTGACGGCACGATCCCTCCGGAGAAGCAGAAAAAATATTTAGATATCATCCTATTTGAGACCCAAAGGCTTACCAAGCTTACTTCCAACCTGCTGGAACTCAACCAGTTCGAGACCAGCAAAATGCTATTACAGTTCAGCACCTTTAACATTAACCATATCCTGAAAATGACCACCGCAGCCTTTGAGCAGCAATGCCTCCAAAAGCGTATTACCTTCCGCCTGACCTTCAGCGATAAAAACTTATTGGTGGACGCCGATATCACTAAAATCGAGCGCGTCATCCAGAATCTGGTAGACAATGCCATCAAATTCAGCAAGCCAGATTCTTCTATTGACATCAGTACCGTAAAACGCAATGACAAAGTATTTGTATCCGTGAAAGACCATGGTGTGGGGATTCCTAAAGAAAACTTAGAAAAGATTTGGTCCCGTTTTTATAAGACAGAAACATCCCGGGGACAGGACAAGACCGGGAATGGTCTGGGATTATCCATCACCAAGGAGATCATCCAGGCACACGGCGAGAATATCAAGGTTATAAGCACAGAGGGCGCGGGTACGGAGTTCATCTTCTCTCTCCAGTCCCACGCCCCTGATTCCCGGCATTAACCCCGCAGGCCTCCTATTTTGTTTTCCGGATCTTATAGTCCTCTCCGCTTACGGCGCGGGCAAGCGCTTCTTGCAAGCCCTCCACCTTCCATTTCATATTGGTCCGGTCATACATCCCGCCATTGTCCCACAGGAAGGTGGCAATGCCCTTGCTGTGGCAATACTGCACCAGATTTTCTGCAAAGTAAATGCAGCTTGCGGTTTCATTATTTCCAAAGCCATACTCTCCGATCAGGACCGGGATCCCCTTTGCTGTATAATGCCCATATATGGCATCGATCTTTTCATGCATAAGCTTAACATCTGCTTTGGTTCCCCAGGTATTCTGAATATTGGTGGTACAAAATTCCCACGGCGTATAGTAATGGACCGAAAGGATCAGCTTATCTTTTACGGTATCCTCAGGCATCTGGTAAAGCTTATTGCAGGTTGCCTCAATATCCGTCCAGTATCCTGCGATCAGCAGATGGCGGGTCGCATTGTTGCCGCCAGTCCCCCGGACTACGTCTACAAATGCCTGATTCATTTCATTCAGCAGGGCATAAGCCTCCTCACTGGGCAGGTCGTCAAATCCCACCTCATTCATGGATTCCAGAATCAGATGATCAGAATAATTAGCAAAACGCCGGGCAATCTGCTCCCAAACCGCCTTATACCTGGCCATGACCTCGTCTTTCTGGCTGCTGTCGGAAGCATTGCGGATCCAGGCGCCAAAATCCGGATCCCCGCCCCCGTCATGGTGCATGTTAAGGATCACATACATTTCATTTTCATATGCGTACCGGACTACTTCCTCCACCCGGTCCATCCATTCTCCATCAATCGCATAGTCCGGAGCTTCCCCGGTATGATCCCGCCAGGTCACCGGTATCCTCACCCCGTTGATTCCATCGTTTTTCAGGTTATCCAGCAATTCCTTCGTAGTCTTTACATTTCCCCAAAGAGTCTCATCCACTGTCTCTGCAGTCTCGTCCGCCTTCCCATCGCCGTCTCGGTCTGCATTGCACACATCCAGAGTATCTCCCAGATTCCAGCCAAGCTGTATCTCATCTACAAGCTGCTGCGCTGTCAAATCCCGCATTTGGGCGGGCGTTGTCTCATAGGGGGAACCCTGGCCTGCTTCCTTTTCTCCATCAGCGCTCTCTCCCAGCTGTTCCTGGGTAGCAGAGGCCGCCTGTTCCTCCCGGCGGGAAGACGCCTCCTGTTCATTTCCCTTGCATCCGGCCAAAACAGATGCCGCCGTCAACAGGGCGATCACTGCCGGAGCAATTCTTTTCGTTACAAATTGTTTTCTCATCCCAAAATCTCCTTTTAGTCAAAAAGGATTCCAGCGCCGCCTTGCAAGATCTGAAATCCTTTTCTACATATTATATAATAATTACAACAAAGATCATTCTCTTATGGCCAGATCAGTCTCTGCTTCCCAGCAGTCTGGCAATCTCATACTCATATTCATCAATGCCCTTTGTCATCTTAAACGCTTCCTCTACATCCACATCATAGAGTTTTCCATCTTTGTAACCGATCAGACGGTTCTTAGAACCTCTGTCGATCAGGTCAATGGCATAGGCTCCCATCATAGATGCATAGACGCGGTCTCTTGCAGTCGGGCTTCCACCTCTCTGCAAATGGCCCAGGATGGTAGCCCGGGTCTCTATCCCCGTCTCCTTCTCGATGCGCTCTGCCAACTCCTCGGAATGGCCTACCCCCTCTGCATTAACAATAACCTGATGGGTCATTCCCTTTTCCCGATTCCTCTTAATGCGGGCGACTAACTGATCGATATTATTATTATATTTCTCCGGAAGCAGGATTTCCTCTGCGCCGTTGGCAATACCGCACCAAAGGGCGATATATCCGGCCGAACGCCCCATCACCTCTACGACACTGCAGCGCTCATGGGAATTAGAGGTCTCGCGAAGGCGGTCGATCGCCTCCATCGCTGTATTTACTGCCGTATCGAATCCTATCGTATAATCTGTATATGCAATGTCCAGGTCAATCGTGCCCGGAATGCCGATAATATTCACGCCAAAGGTAGAGAGTACCTTTGCCCCGCTGAAAGAGCCGTCTCCACCGATCACAATCAGGGATTCGATCCCCAGTTCCTTACAGATTGCCGCTGCCTTTTTCTTCCCTTCAATCTCATAAAACTCTGCGCTTCTGGCTGTAAACAGAAAAGTCCCTCCATGCTGAAGCTTTTCCGACACATCCTCATACTGCATCAGTTTCATCTCTCTCTTCAGGATCCCATTATAGCCATGGCGTACACCATATACTTCATAGCCTCTGGTAATTCCTGTACGAACGACAGCGCGAATGGCAGCGTTCATTCCCGGCGCATCTCCTCCACTTGTCAATACTGCGATCTTTCCTTTACTTTCGCTCATCTTTTCCTCCATTCCACCGTCCACGACGGCATTAGATCATATCTTATATGGATCCGGTGCAGCAAGGCCAGTCCTATTTCAGCATCTTTAGCACCTTATCCTAATATGTAAAAACTTTTTAATAAATTAATACACAACGATACTATTTTAGTATGTTAGACCAAGATTTTCAATCATTTTTATTTATTATTTGCACTTTTCGCCATAATCACCAATTTTTTTCCCTTCTTTCTGTCTATTTCCACAATTATTATAATTTTGATAAATTAAAAAAAGAGGGTGCTTTTTTCTGAAATATGTGATATAATACTTCACAATAGCGTTGATTAGTAATAATTGCTAACAAATCGACAAAAAAATTGTATATATCCCCACTTGAAATAATAAGTCAACGGTACGATAATAGTATTAGAGAAAGTATCGCAATATTGTTTGTGGGAGAGAAAGAAGCATATGCGAAGGTGTTCATATACTGATCATAAGGAACACTTTTTCATAAATACAAACGGAAAGGGATGAATGTTATGATGTTCAACACGGGTGATTTAATACTGGATGCAGTAATATTATCTATTGTTGCCCAGAGTCCAGAGGGTACTTACGGTTACCGGATCACGCAAGAAGTCCGCTCGAAGTTGGATGTACCTGAATCCACATTCTATCCTTTGCTGAAACAGATGGAAATTGACGGATATCTTGAAGTATATCATAAAGATATTGGAGGCCGTAGCCGCCGTTTTTACAAGATTACGGACTCTGGCAAAGAGCGGTTGGCATTCTGCCAGCAGAATTGGACCAACTATTTGCAAAATGCCAGCGCATTGCTTATGAGTGCTCCTGTAGAAGAGGCCGCAGCGCCTCAGAAGACGCCTGATACGGCGCCTTCCCAGCAGGAATCCGCTAATGAATATTCTATCGCAATGGACAGCGTGGGACAAATGGAAGATTCCTTTGAATTTTCCATCGGTCAGGATTCTTCCGATGCTTCCTTAACGGAAGAAGAGGGGCTGTTTGAATTTGACAATACCATGTCAATTCCCGATTCCCCGGTTATTTCGATCGAGGATGCCGCAGCTCCGGCTGACATTGCAGAGGTACAGCCAGAAGAACCTGTTTACGATGAAGCTTCCGCAGATGAGGCTGATTTCCTTGCAGAAATGGCTTTAGGGGAAGCAGAGGAAGAGATTGCAACAGAAGCTGAACCGGCAGAGGAGCATGTAGTTTCAGATAAGGTAAGTGAATTGGAAGGGTTACTGTCGCAACTGCGTTCATTTGAATCCCAGATGACAGCCCACAGTGCATATCAGGAACAGAAAGCACAGAATACGCCTGCTGCACCTGTTGAGGCAGCGGAAATCCACTCTGCTCCGGCAGCAGAGGCAGCTCCCCAGACCACTTCCACCTATCAGAAATATGCAGAAGTACGGAATCCTGATACGGACGATACGGTGAACAGCCTGGTGGATCTTCTGAAAAATGACGAACCGGCCAAGAAAACCGGTTTCTTCAGCAGAGTTGTCAAAAGCTCTAATAATGCTAAAGATAAAGTTAAGAATGATAACGCCGAGAACAATACTCCTGTTGCAGCTAAAACGGAGGAACCCGTTGCAGCTGTGAAAACAGAGGAAAGCGTTGTGGAAAAGGAAAGCGCTGCTGCTGTTGAGACTCCTTCCCCGGCACGCTATGCCGAGGTACGGAATCCTGATACAGACGATTCCGTAAACAGCCTGGTAGATCTTCTGAAAAATGACGAACCGGCTAAAAAGGCCCGTTTCTTCAAGCCCAGAGCAAAGAAAGAGACCGTTGCAGCTCCAGTGGAAAAAATCACGGCAGATGCTGTGCCCCAGCCGGTTAAAGCGCCGGAAGAGCCGCAGCAGAAGAAGCCCGAGACCATTCAGGCGCATAAGATCCAGTATAAAGAGGTACGGAATCCCGATACCAACGATGCCGTGAACAGTCTGGTAGACCTTCTGAAGGATGACGATACCAGCGCAAAACCCAAGCTGTTCCGCAAAGCTTCCAAGCCGGCAGCGCCAGTGGAGAAGCTCTCTTCCATCCCTACGCCCGTTGCGGAAGTTAAACCGGCTGAGAAGGTTAAATCGGAGCCAGTCAAGGCTGCTGCTCCGGAGGCGCCTAAGCGTCCTGCAGAGACTGTAGCTAAGGCTCCTCATATCCACGAAGTAAAAGCTTCTAATACTGGAGTCGCTGCAGAACAGTCCAGGCCTGCTGCGAAACCTGTGACAGCAAAAGCTCCTGTGGAGCAAAAGCCTGTTTCACTACAGCGCAAGCCCCAGCCTGTTGCTAAGGCTGCCTCTAATGATGACGGTTCCGTAGACAACTTAGTAGAACTGCTGCGGGGCAATCAGGGTTCCCAGCAAAAGACTTCTATGTTTAGCAAAGCAAAGCCTTATGCCGTAAAGAAGTCTCCGATCCCTGCTGTTACCCGTCCATCTACGGAAAACACAGAACAAGAGACTGCGCAGGTTATTAAGCCTGAAATGAATACAAAATCCTTTGAGGCGAAAGCAGCTTCACCCAATGCCCGTCCAGTAGAGACAAGGGCTACTATTACAAAACCTCTGGAGGCAAAGGCTATCAGCACCAAACCTGCTACTGCTAAGCCTGCTGAGGCTAAGTCAGTAGAGACTAAGGCAGTGGTTACTCCCAAAGAGGATACCAAGCCCGCTTCTGCTGAGGCACCCGCATCAGAAGAAATTGACATCAATTCCTTCAAATATCGTCTGATGCAGGCAAATCTACTGCCTAATCAGGACAAATAACAATCATTAAAATAATAAATTAATAAGTATCCATTGCCATAAGGCAATGGATACTTGCGTAATAAGACAGAATATGCACTGCCGAAATGCAGATGGAGGGAAAAATGACAAAATACGAATTTTTAGGTGATTTAAGCCGCCTGATCGCTGATCTTCCACAGGAAGACAGAGATCAGGCTATGGAATATTACGAGGACTATTTTGCTGATGCCGGACCCGATAAGGAAAAGGAATTGCTACAGGAATTTGTCTCCCCGGAGTTCATCGCGCAACAGATCAAAGAATCGTCCGCCCAACGGCTTGCCGCGCAGACACCTGGAGCGAATCAGCATGTCTCTGCAATCTCAGAAGCCACTGAGCATCCGGAAGCTTCTGCCATTCCCTGGACTTCCATTGCTACCGGAGCTGCTGCCACTCCAGAAGAGAGCGCCCCAAGTACGGCTGCTGTTCCGGAGGCCCCGGCGGCTCCCAGCAAACCCACGCAAATCAAAGATCCCATTCTCTCAGAAAGAGATATTGAGGCTATGCGGAATCCCATCTTCCAGCAACAGGATGATGACGCCATCAAGGCAGAATTGAAGGCCCAGCAGGATGCAAAGCGTAAAACACAGGTCAATATCAAGTCTCTGGATAAAGCGGTATCTGAAGCCAGCAAGCAAAATGCAAAACAGAGAAAGGGAGATTCTTCTGAAAGTGATTATGCCTCCCCACTGTATGGAGGACAGAAATCTGGATTGGCCTCTTCCCTGCTGATCCTGACCATCCCCGCTTTTCTGGCCGCCCTGATCCTTCTGGCTGTATTGGCTATAGGGGTTATCCTGGCAGCTGCCGCAACCTTCCTGGGCAGTATAGGCTGCTTTCTGTTGGCTTTGCTGTGCCTCTTTACGCTGCAGATGCCAAATGTGATGTTTACCTTTGGCATCTCCTTACTGCTTTTTGTGGGATTGCTGCTCTGTATCCTCCTCGACCGCTATCTTATCACCCGCGCCCTTCCAGGAACATATTACAGTATGGTGACCCGATTCAAGAATATCCAGGCCAAACTGAAACGATAGGCTACGAGATCAGGACAGGAGGAAAGACATGAAAAAACCAAATATAAAAACGATACTTATTCTTTTGACCATAGCAGGCGCTCTTCTGCTGTGCGGCGGCATTATAACGGGCGGGAGCATCACTTCCATCGCTACCTCCTTTCAGGGGGAACCGTTAGAAGAAGGGGCTGTCCCTTTGGCAGAAGTCCCCTCCGATCAGATCAAGGCTGTGGAGCTGAATCTGATCCGCAGCGATATCTCCTTTGCCGTTGGCGATAACTTTGATGTATCAGGCACCGGCAACTTTGATAGCTACGTTAAGGACGGCATTTTCTATGCAGGAGCCAGTTCCCGCAAATATACATTAAAAGTCCTGGGCATGAATCTCAGCCTGCCGTCAAAATGGCTGTGCGGCCACGCCAGCTATGTAATTACCCTTCCCAGGAAATTAACCCTGGACAGTATCAAGATCAATACCTCCTTCAGCGATATCACCGGAGATTCGCTAAAGGCCGATACTATTGATATCAATTGTACGCACGGAGACTTTTCCATGGCTCTGCTATCGGCAGGCCACCTGAAACTGAATACCACAGGGGGATCTATCTCCCTTGGAGAGCTTTATCTGGAGGAAGAGGGCGCAATATCCGGCTCCCGGGATATCACTCTGGGACCGGGGCAAAACAATAATGATATGCATAATATCACCGTCAATTCTGACCGGGGAGACCTGCAGTTTACCGGCAAGGTAGAGGGCGATTCTTCATTTACCACCTCACGGGGCGATATCCATTTAACCCTGCCAGGCACAGAGAAGAATTATACCCTGACTTCTCCTGAAGAAAATCTTACCATCGGCTCTGCTGCCCCGGCATCAGACAACCAGACGCCGGAGCATTATGGCAATATCACGTTTAACTGTGGACACGGTGAGGCCGCCGCAGACTTTACGCCCCAAAGCTCTGATCCTAAAAAGAAATAGGAAGAAGACAAAGAAATACAGGAGTCATACAGCTGCTATGACTTCCAATGGAGGCGGTGCAGTTCCCCCTCCAGCTCCATCTGAAAGAACTGATTCTGGCGCAATGCCTCATACAGGACGATTGCCACCGCATTGGACAGGTTCAGAGAACGTATATTGGCATTCATGGGAATGCGGATTGCGTTCTCTTCCCGTTCTACCAAAAGTTCCTCAGGAATCCCTGCGCTCTCTTTCCCAAACATAATATAAGCATCCGGCTCATATTCCACCTGGCAGTACGTTCTCCTTGCCTTTGTGGTAGCCATATACATCTTCTCAGCTGCCCTGGGATTCTGCTCCAGAAAATCCTGGTAGCAGTCATATATTTTCACATCCAGCTGATCCCAATAATCCAGACCGGCCCGTTTGATCTGCTTGTCATTAATATGAAAGCCCATAGGCTCAATGAGATGCAGACGGGCGCCAACGGCGCAGCAGGTCCTTCCAATATTTCCGGTATTCGCCGGCATTTCCGGCTCTAATAATACAATGTTTAACATATCTGCTCCTGTTACAGTCTGCTGATAAAGGCTTCTATCCGCTCTAAGCCCCTCTTCAGGTCCTCTATGGAATAGGCGTAGGAGATCCGCAGGAATCCTTCCCCGCTGCTTCCAAAAGCCGTTCCCGGCACGACAGCAACTTTCTCCTCCTTTAACAGGCGGTTGGCAAATTCTTCGGAACTCATACCAAATTTCTTGATACTGGGGAAGGTATAAAAGGCTCCAAATGGCTCGAAGCATTGCATTCCCATATCCCGCAAGGCCTTCACCAGATAATTGCGCCTCTGGTTATATGCCGTCCGCATAGACGCTACATCTTCATCGCCGTTGCGCAGCGCTTCTACGGCAGCATACTGGCTGTTGGTGGGGGCGCACATAATCGCAAACTGATGGATCTTCAAAATCTGCTCTAATATGACTGCGGGGGCACAGATATATCCCAATCTCCAGCCTGTCATGGCATAAGACTTGGAAAATCCGTTGATCACCACCGTCCTCTCCTTCATACCCGGGAAAGAGGCAATCGATACATGGTCGCTTCCATATGTCAGTTCTGAATAAATCTCATCAGAGATCACATACAGGTCTTTCTCCAATACTGTCTGGACAATCTCTTCCAGATCCTCCCGGGTCATGATCGCGCCGGTAGGGTTATTCGGATAGGGCATGATCAGTATCTTGGTTTTATCTGTGATATTCTCCAAAATCTGTTCTCTGGTCAGCTTAAAGCTGTTGTCCTCCTTTAATTCAATAATCCTGGGGACGCCTCCCGCCAGAACGACACAAGGTTCATAGGAAACATAACTGGGCTGTGGCAGAAGGACCTCGTCTCCGGGATCCAGCATCGCCCGCAGCGCGCCATCGATCCCTTCACTTCCGCCTACAGTTACCATTACTTCATCGATCGGGTCATATTCCAGGGCAAACCGCCTGGACAGATATTTGCTGATCTCCTCCTTCAGCTCCTTCAGGCCTGCATTGGACGTATAGAAGGTACGCCCCTGTTCCAAAGAATAAATCCCCTCTTCCCGGATATGCCAGGGCGTATCAAAGTCCGGCTCCCCCACGCCCAGAGAAATGGCGTCTTTCATTTCACTGACAATATCAAAAAATTTCCGAATGCCAGAGGGTTCAATCTCTTTTATTTGTTTTGATAACGGATCTCTCATGGTGTAATCAACATCCTTCCTGCTTTCTGTGACTCCTGTGTCATTGCCACACCGTGCTCCTTGTATTTCTTCAGTACAAAATATGTCGCCGTGCTGGTTACATATTCCAGGGTAGACAGCTTCTCAGATACAAAGCGGGCCACCTCTTTCATACTGCTTCCTTCAATGATCACTGTCAGGTCAAAATTGCCAGACATCAAATATACGCTTTTCACCTCCGAAAAGCGGTAAATGCGCTCTGCCACCTTATTAAAGCCCATATCTCTCTGAGGCGTCACCTTAACCTGGATCAGGGCAGTTACTTTTTCGCAATCAGTATTATCCCAATTGATCAAGGTAGTATAACCGCAGATCACTTTGGCGTCCTCCATTTCCTGAAGCTCTTTCTCTACCTCCTGCTCCGTTGTCCCCAGCATCGCCGCCAGATCCTTGGTGGATATGCGGCTGTTTTTGCTAATCGCATCCAAAATCTGTTTCTTCATTATTGATTTCCCTCATTTCTGCGCATTGCGACTTGTGATATTTTATTTTATGCTTGATATATTTTATACAATTCGTCACTTCCCGCCGGCTCCAGAAAACGGCATTCCTCCCCGTTGCGCACAACCCGGTCATTCCCCTCTGTAGCGCGGCCGATCACTGCCGCCGGGATCCCGGCCTCCGCCAGCTTCTCTACCAAAAGATTCCCCTGGACGGCGCCGATCAGCATGCTTCCACTGGATATCAATTGATAGGGATTAATGTCAAACACTTCGCAGATTTCGATAGTCTCCTGCCGTATGGGAATCCTGTGGAGGTCGACCTGGATTCCTACGCCGGAAGCCGCCCCCATTTCCCACAGTGCGCCAAAGATTCCTCCCTCGGTCACGTCATGCATTGCCGTCACTCCCACTTCCATGGCAATAGCCGCCTCCGGCAGAACAGATATATGCTGGCGCAATTCCCGCCCTGCCTCTATCAATTCCTGGGGAAGGGTTTCCGATAGCAGCTCCTCCTTCTCTGCAGCAATAATAGAAGTCCCCTCCAGTCCGGCCCACTTAGTCATTACCAGCTCATCACCCGGCTTAAGGCCTGCAGTAGAGACCAGCTTTTCTTTCTTTACCTTGCCGATGCCAGTCACTGTGATGACCGGCCGGTTTACTATATCAGTAACCTCTGTATGTCCTCCCATCACCTCAATATGAAGCTTCTCACACTCTGTTGTAATCTCCTGCATCATCTGGCGAAGCTCCGGCTCCTGGACAGCCGGAGGTAAAAGAACACTGACAAGGATCCCCACCGGTTCTGCCCCGCTGGATGCCAAGTCATTGGCCGTGATATGTACAGCCAGGCCTCCTATCCCCTTAGAAGCGCCGGTAATAGGATCTGTAGAAAATACCAGAGCTTCCCCCTGCTCCGTTTCCAGAGCGGCGCAATCCTCTCCCACTCCGGAGTGGAGGAGTATCTCCGGCCTTTTATAATGGATCTGTCTCAGAATCGCCCTTTTTAATATATTCTCGGGCACCTTTCCTACTTTCATTCTTAGCCTCCTGTTCCTGCTTCCCCTGCGCTTTTCTCCATCTATTCATTGACAGCCGTGGCTGCAGGCTCTGGCGTAGATGGAACCGGCGTCTCTGTCTTCTTCGGCGTTGGTTTGGCCTTTGGCGTTGGTTTGGCCTTCGGCGTTGGTTTTGGCGTAGGTTTGGATGTAGATGCAGGCTTCTTGCGCGGGGTAGAGGTTGGCTCCTCCGTAGCATCCGGCTGTTTACCCACTGTAACATACTGAGGCGAAGGGTTATAGGAGCTGGTATTCAATTGGATCCTCTCCTGCTCCTCTCCGTCCACAAGGACAATCTTCCAGAGCTTAGCCCGGTAACCTACATGCGCCGACTGAGTTACGGAGCGATAGGACGCTGGCAGGGACGGATCCTCTGTTACCACTTCTTTCCCCGGTTCTATCGTATCTGTGATCTCAGACTCAAAACGCAGTTCCCTTCCTGCCTCCCTCTCCTCTTTTCCATAGATTTTAAAGCTCAGTATCCCTCCAGATGCATTTCCTGCAAGATAAACGGGATAATTCAAATTATTCTTAAATTTGAAATCCTTATAGTCCCCGGCGATGGCTGCATCCCGGGATACATCTACATAGGCTACCACCATAGAGTGGGGAGAACGCTCCACCACCTCCAGCTCTGCATTGATCACCGCATTATAGAGAGTGGTAGAGACCTGGCATACGCCTCCCCCGATGCCATCCACCACTTTCCCGCTGGAATATTCCGGGGCAGACTGATACCCATTGGCCTCTGTCCTGTCTTTGATCACTTTCACTGTGGAAAATGTCTCTCCCGGATAAAGCATTGTGCCATTGATATAATTGGCCGCCGTGGAAATATTGCTGGAACGCTCCACCTGCCATGTACTGTAATTTGTACTAAAGCTGCCCAGCAGATCCGTACACTCTGCCACCTGTTCCTGGCTATATTCCGGCTCTGTCGTCTCCACAACAGCTTTTATGGCAACCTCTTCCTGTCCGGCAGACTGGATCCCATCCCGAATTGCCTGAACAGTCTCCTCCACCTGCACCTCCCGTCCTACATGGGATTTGGTTGCCGTCAGGCTGCCATTCTTCATCTTAAGCTTAGAATTCTTCATCTTGATGTCATAGGCTCCGCAGGTTTCTTTGACAAAACGGTTCAATACCTCTTCATCGACATCTGCTTTCAATGCAAAGGAAATTTCTCCCCGTTCTGCCTTCCCAACCTCCTGGAAGCGTTTCCATAGATTTCCTTTTTTACCTATTTCCAGGGCGTCCTCCACATAGGTTTCTTCATCATAGGAAAATCCCAGCTCCTGATAGGAAGTGGCAATCTGCTCCCCGTCCACATCTATCACAACGGCCCGGCTTTCCTGCTGTCTCACAAACTCATCGATTGCCTGTGCTGCCTGTTCCCTGGACATTCCTCCCACATCAATGGAGCCGATCCGGATCCCTTCACAGATCTGGTCCGGGTCTCCAAAGCTGCCCTTTACCAACATAGTGATCAAGCCTGCAGCCACTACGATAACAACACAGCCCGCAATAAAAACGCCGGTTAATATTCTATTCTTCTTCATGTTAATCCCTCACTCTTTATGCCGCATCAAATGCATATCATTCAAAACCGTCTCTTGATGTAATAAAGCACATAGTTAATTTTAGCATATCAGACACAATTCGCAAGTCAAAGATTGCTATTGGATTTGACAATTTTTCGTATATTCTGTATAGTCATTATAGTTTTTCGGAGCGTTCCTGTTGGGAGTATAAAAGGCGGCAGTCCGCTCCCGGTCCGCCGCCTGATATGACTGGCTGGTATGTGCTATATGATACTGCCTAATACCATGGGAATGACCATCGCCAAGACCAGTATGATGCAAATGACCATAGCGACTTTTTGCTGGTTTTTTTTATTAAATAAATTCATATTAACCTCCAATCTGCTGAAAATGTTTGTTTATAATCTAGGAAGGATGATATCCCATGCCTGTATTTTTGATATGTTTTATTGTATTCATAATATGGATCCGCGTCAAGACCAAACAGGAAGACAAGAGGAGCTCTACCTGGGATGAAAATTTCTGGAAACGCGAGAGCGAGGCCAATTTCGTCCGGAAAAAGGATATCTCCCAGTTAGATTATCTAACAGTCCCGGAAGGCGCCCTGCCCTTTTCTCCTACCGCAGAGGGCAGAGAACAGAAGCTGCAGGAAACGGTCCGGGAATTGTCCGGCCGAAAGATGATCGATCTGTCCGGCCTGTCCAACACAGATATCAAAATGACCTATGGGACGGCAAATTTTGAAACCCTCTCTGCCTATGATCAAAACTATACTCTGTTTCTCCGCTCCCTGAACCAGTGGGGCTGTTATCTTGCCAGAGAAGCCCAGGGACAGCAGGAACGGGCCAGAAAGATTTTGGAATATGGGATCCTGCTGGGCAGTGATATCCGGGATACCTACCAATGCCTGGCAGAGATTTACCGGGATAATGACGAGATAGAGAAAATACAGCAGCTGATCGACCATGTACAGGATTCGGACTTTTTCTTAAAAGATGCGATCTTACGGCAGCTGGCCATCATACTGCAAAATTATTGAAATCAAAGGCGGGTGACGCGATCGGTCTATTCATGCCAGGGGGCGTTTTTATCTAATACCGGAGGCGCCGCACGGAAAAAATGGCATTCCTCCTCCTGCTGGCACATCCCCTGCAGGGCATGGCGGCATCCCATCCTGCTCTTATAATATTCCTGCGCCACCCCTTCCTGCTGAAGGGGCTCGTATTCTACCGGCATCAGGCAGTGATAGCCGTCTACCGGGCAAAAGCCCTCCACCAGCCAGATCTTATGCTCCATATCTTCCTCCTCGCAATAGATATCCCAACGGATAAAACATCTGTATCAGAATACTCCCAGATAAGGATCCTTCCAGGCCTGCTGCCATCGCTCCTGCCCTTCCTCATACTCATGGCATAGCCAGCCATATACCTGGTCCAGCCCCTCTTCTGAATAGGGGAAATCTTCTGTCTTCTTTTCCTCCTGAGGCGTCTTTTCAAAACAAAAAGGCTCCGGCCATACGGTTGCCCGCAGCACGGCGTCCCCATCCTCTGCCTCCTGGTACTGCTGCACCTGATACCGCATTCCTTGAAAGCTTGCTTTGAGCACCGCCTTTTTGTTATAAAAGGATTTGATATCATAAAGAGATTTTCTTTGATTCACTGCCATACCACCCTTATCTTTATTTTCAAGGTGAGAAAAACACTTTCCCCTCACACATTATAGCACAATATGGCCAAGGCGTCACTTCTGAAAGCCAAACAACCCCTTTTTCTTATATGTATCTTTACCCACAGACAGAACCCGATACCCTGTCTTGCCGATAACTTCACAGATCTTCTCCTGGTCAAGATCCGTGTCTGTGAGAATAACCGCTTCCCCTTTCCGGTGGGAGGAGGTAACCTTCTTCACCGGAAAGACTCTGCGGATGGCATCGTTTACGTGGCTTTCACACATGCCGCACATCATACCGTCAATTTTTACCGTAATCCTGAACATCTTCCCTTCCTCCTGTTCTTCTCTGTGGTTAGTGTTTGCTAACTACAGTTAATTGTATCTTATTATCAGCCTCCTGTCAAACTCTCTTGTGGTTTTCTTCCAGTTATCGTATAATGATTCTATCTTTTATGCAGAAATGAGGTACCATGATGAACAGACTTAAGACAGATTCTTTTTTTACAATGACCGGAATAAAACAGATTGCTGTCTTACTATGTAAAATCCTATTTTTACTGTGTATAGCCTTTGTATCCTTTCAGGTATTTTTCTGCAATGATGCCTATGACTACAATAAGCTGCTCCTGTTGGGGATTGCCGCTGCCGGCCTTCTTTTACTTGCTCTGGCCTATAAGCTGGCGGCGCCGAGAAAAGCGATCTTAGAACGGTATTTTTCCTTCGTGCTGGGAGGCTATCTGTTGGTCATGTTTATCCTGGAGGTGGCTTTCGGACTCCGCCTGCGCTTTACTCCCGTTTTTGATATGGGAGCTGTTTACGATGGAGCGATTACCTGGGTAGATACCGGCGCTATTGAACCTTACCGGGAATATTTTCATTATTTTCCCAATAACCTTGGCCTTCTGACATTGCTCAAGATAGTCTTTTCCCTGGGGAAGGCCCTTGGAATCACAGATTACTTCCTGTTGGGGATCCTGCTGGGCGCCTTGTCCCTCTGCCTTATGATGTTCTCTGTCTTCATGATCTGTCGAAAACTATTGGGGGCAGATTATACGATCGTGGCCATGGTCCTGACAGCCTTATGCTTTCCCTTATATTTTTCGGCTGCCGCCTTCTACTCTGATGTTATGTCAATGGCTGCGCCCCCTTTGTTTTATCTGCTTTACCTCTACTCCCGGGAGGCTTCCTCCTGGCAAAAACGCCTGGCCCTTTATCTGGGCATGGCCCTTGTAGCAGGGATTGGCATGGAGATTAAATTTACGGTACTGATCATTGTAATCGCTGCCGGGATTGAGATGCTGCTTTCGGAAGATATCCGCCGCCTGCTTGCCATGGCGGCCATACATGTGGCTGTGATCGCCGCTATCTTTGGAATAACCAACCGTATCTTTTATCCCAGCCTTTTAGACAAGGAACAGGCAAGGCTGCAGAACACGCCAATTTATCACTGGATCATGATGGGCGCCAAAGGAAATGGCAGCTATAATCCCGAGGATTACGAGTTTACCCGCTCCTTTTCCGACCCGGAACAGAGGGATGAAGCATTAAAACAAGAGATTGTAAAACGATACTCCCAAATGGGCCTATCCGGATATTGGGACTTATTAAAAAAGAAAACCGTAACCGCCCTTGGGGACGGTACCTATGCTATCTCTGATTTTCTGGATGACGGTCCTGTCAACGAGACCTCCCTGCATGACTATATCCTATACAGCAGCCCCAAATACGGCAGTTACCGTACCCTGTGCCAGGGGAGTTACCTTCTGGTCTTACTACTTATGCTGACAGGAGGCATTGGAAGCCTGCTTGCCGGGTTGAAACGGGAGCGCCAGGAACATAAGGGCAGGGATTCCATCATTCCTCCCCTGGCTTTTCTGGGGCTTTGGATGTTTTTAATGTTATGGGAGACCTCCGGCAGGTACTTCTCCAATTACATTTCCATTCTTCTGCTATGCGCCGTATGGGGAACTGCTTATCTGGGAAGGCTGCTTACGCCAACCCAAAAATAAATCATGAACAAAAGGAGATTATTCTATGAACCCAATTTATGAAAAATTAATGAAATGCTACGAATGCTTTCAGCAAAAAATTCATTTTACGCCGCAAGTGGCTTTAATCCTCGGCTCGGGCCTGGGCGACTATGCCAGGGATATTCAAGTAGAGGCGGAGCTGGATTACCGCGATATTGATGGCTTTCCTGTATCCACAGTTCCCGGACACCAGGGGAAATATATTTTCGGATACGTAGGAAACGTACCTGTGGTCTGCATGCAGGGACGTGTCCACTATTACGAAGGATATGAGATCAGCGATGTGGTCCTGCCCATCCGCCTTATGAAATTAATGGGAGCCCAGGTCCTGTTTCTGACCAACGCTTCCGGCGGCCTGAATACCAATTTCCATGCAGGGGATTTTATGATGATCACCGACCAGATTGCTAATTTTGTCCCTTCTCCCCTGATCGGCCCTAATATAGAAGAACTGGGGGTGCGTTTTCCTGACATGAGCCACATCTACGATCAAGCTCTGCAGCAGATCCTCCGGAATACGGCCCGGCAATTAGCCATTCCTCTCCAGGAGGGAGTATATATCCAGCTCACCGGGCCCAATTATGAATCTCCGGCAGAGGTACGTATGTGCCAGCGCCTGGGAGGAGATGCGGTAGGCATGAGCACTGCCTGCGAGGCTATTGCCGCCAACCATATGGGAATGCAGATCTGCGGCATTTCCTGTATTTCCAATATGGGCTGCGGCATTACCGATAAACCGCTGACCCATCAGGAGGTCCAGGAGACAGCGGACCGGGTGGCCCCCCTATTCAAAAAGCTGGTCACACAATGCATTATAAATATCGGTGATTCTTTAGACTGACCAACATAGAAAATAGAAATGAGAGGATAAGATGAAAACACGAATTTTTAACGCCAGGATCCTTACTATGGCAGACAGCAGACAGCAGACGACAGCAGATAGAAAAGCCCGCCCGGACAGCCTCCCTCCTGCTGACCCGGAGATCTTTCCGGGGGAGCTGCAGATCGAGGACGATATCATTTCCTATGTGGGCCCATCAGCAGAGGAACCCCAGGAAATACACTGGGACAGGGAAATTGATGCACAGGGCAATCTGGTGATGCCAGGTTTTAAAAATGCCCACACCCATTCCGCCATGACCTTTCTTCGTTCCTGCGCCGATGACCTGCCCCTGCAGGAATGGCTGCAGCAGCAGGTATTCCCCCGGGAGGCCCGGCTGACGCCAGAAGCCGTGTACTGGTTCAGCCGGCTGGCTATTATGGAATACCTTACCAGTGGGATCACAGCCAATTTCGATATGTATATGAAAAACCAGGCCATTGCCAAAGCATCCATAGATTCCGGTTTCCGTACCGTTCTGTGTGGCAGCATCAATGATTTTGGGGGAACTGTAGAGGAAATAGAACAGGAGTACCTTCATTTCAATAATCTCCATGGACTGATCTCCTATCAGCTGGGATTCCATGCAGAATATACGACCTCCCCGGCCATCCTCCAGGGTATCGCTGCCCTGGCGCACAAATACCAGGCTCCTGTCTACACCCACAATTCAGAGACCCGGAAAGAGGTAGCCGAATGTTTGGAACGGGATCAGAAGACCCCCACAGCCTATCTGGACAGCCTGGATATGTTCGACTATGGCGGCGGCGGATTCCACTGCGTCCATATGACAGAAGAGGATCTGGAAATATGCAGAGAGAAAAAAATCTGGGTGATCACCAACCCAGCTTCTAATACGAAACTTGCCAGTGGCATCGCCCCTATCACCCAGATGGCAGAAATGGGGATCCAGCTTGCCATTGGCACAGACGGCCCTGCCAGCAATAACTGCCTGGATATGTTCCGGGAAATGTTCCTGGCCACCGGCCTGCAGAAGCTCCTTCTGGATAATGCCGCCGCCATGGACGCCAACGAGGTCCTGTCTATGGCCTGCGTAGGCGGGGCGCGGGCTATGGGCCTGACAGACTGCGATGCCCTCGAGGCCGGCAAGAAGGCCGATCTGATCCTGTTAGACCTTCACCGTCCTAACATGCAGCCCCTGCACTCAATCTCCAAGAACCTGGTATACAGCGGCAGTAAGGAAAATGTAAAAATGACCATGGTGGACGGACAGATCCTATACGAAAACGGACAGTTCCATATCGGCGTGGACCCGGAAGAGGTCTATGCAAAAGTGGCAGAACACACAGAAAACATCTTCCGGGCCAAATAAGAGAGGCTTCCTACAGGATACGCTTCTTTCTCAGGAAGGCAAAAAGCAGGCCACAGATAGAAATCGTAATCAATGCAATGATCAGGAAACCGTGGGCAGTACGGGCCAAAGGGACCCAGTCGCTGTCCACGTTCATTCCGTAAAAGCCAGAAATGATGGTGGGAATACCCATGACCAGCGTAATGGAGGTCAGATATTTCATCACATTGTTCAGCCGGTTATTGATCACAGAGGAAAGAAGCTCCCGCGTACCATTGATGATATCCCGGTATATGGAGGTCATCTCAATCGCCTGATGGTTCTCCACGATGACATCCTCCAGCAGATCCTTATCCTCAGGATATTGCTCCAGCCGCCGATACCGGGTCAGACGGTCCAGCACTACCCCATTCGCCCGCAGAGAGGTGGCAAAATACACCAGTGTAGACTCCAGCGCATGAAGATCGATCAAGTCGATATCTTCCGTATCCCCTTCAATCCGTTCCTCAATCTCCGTCCGTTTCTTGTCAATGATCCGCAGATCGCTCTGGTATAACGTAGAGATGCGGAACAGGATCTGATACACAAAGCGCAGTTTTTTCTTGGTACTGAATTCCTTGACACGGTTGTGGATAAATCCCTGAAGCACAGGGGTATCTTCCGTACACACCGTTATGATATTCTCCTGGGTCAATATAATACCAAGAGGGATCGTTGTGTACGCCTCTTTCTCCATACGGATCTCTACCGTAGGGATATCCACCAGAATCATAGTATATCCGTCTTCCAGTTCGATACGGGAACTCTCCTCATCATCCATTGCCGCCAGCAGATCCTGCACATCGATCCCCAGCTTATGGGCAATGATCTCTCCCTCTGAGATATCCGGATGTATCATAGCAACCCAGACGCCGTCGGAAATCCCTTCCTCTTCATGAATTTTCCTGTCATCGGTACGGTAATATTTTATCATGACTATCCCCCAAATTCTCCCATTTATGCCGCCACGCCGGCGATCCTAACCAATGGAGATCTCCTGTTCCTGCAGAGCCTCCTTGATCTGTTCCTGCAGGCGGTATCGCACATCCCAATACCGTTCGTTGGCAACCCATGCCTTCACCTGCAGCTTCACCTTTACCGGAGCTAATCTGTCCACATATACTCCCATGGGCTTATCCTGACAGACATCCTCATCCCGGGCCATCAGATCCAGGATCAACTCCCTTGCTTTCTGGATATCTGTCTCATATCCTACCATAATATCCAATATCAGAAAACGATACGCCGCTTTGGAATTATTGGTCACGCTTGTATTCGTGATCGTGCCATTGGGGATCACCACCATCCGGTTATCTACTGTCATCAGCCGGGTATAAAAGATATCAATGCTGCTGACAGTCCCCTCTAACCCATTCACAATAATGTAATCCCCTACCTGAAACGGCTTTAACATCAGAATCAGCACTCCTCCGGCAAAATTGGAGAGACTTCCCTGGAGCGCCAGGCCTACCGCCAGGCCTGCAGAGCCAACGATCGCCACAATCGTACTGGCGCCCACACCCAGTATCCCTGCAACTACAAAGATCAGCAGCAGGTTCAGCGCTACGCCCAGGACAGACAGGGTGAATTTGTGTACGCTTACCTCAATCTCCCTTCGGTCCATCCAGTTCCCTGTCAATCTGACCACAAACTTAATGACACGCCTTCCCACCAGGAAGACCAGAAGAGCGATCAGCAATGTCTTGCACAGGTTCAGCAGGGCGCCCCTCTGCGACAGTAAATATTGGATCAAAAAATTATATTCCTCTTCCACAGAAGCGCCGCCGCTCTCCCAGGCATCTATCACCTCATTCATGCTTACTTAGCCTCCCTGCATTGAAAAATGCTGATCCCCAGGGGAACCACCTCAATAGAAATGGAATTCTCCTGTCCGTCCCAGGGAATCGGCTTGGAATTCTTCAGGCGCCGATTGCCATGGCCGCTTCCTCCAAACGCCTCGCTGTCACTGTTAAATATCTCTTTATATTTGCCGGCAAAGGGAACACCAACCTTAAAGTTCTCATATAATACCGGCGTAAAATTGCAGACTACCAGCAGTTTCTCACTGCCATCCCGGCTGGTACGCAGGAAGGTAATAATGCTATGGTCTGCATCCATACTGCTCAGCCAGGCAAAGCCCTCCTCCTCATAATCATTATCATACAGGGCCGGATGCTTCTGATAAAAGGCATTCAGTTCCTTCACATACGACTGCAGCCTAAGATGGTTTGTCTGTTGGAGTTCTTCCCAAGGCAGGCTGCATTTCTCATTCCATTCCGACTGCTGTCCAAATTCCTGCCCCATAAACAATAGCTTTCTGCCAGGATGTACCATCATAAATCCATAAGCCGTCCTGAGATTCGCAAATTTCTGTTCCACATCCCCAGGCATCTTCGTCAGCATGGAGCCCTTTCCATGCACTACTTCATCATGGGACAATACCAGCACAAAACGCTCGCTATAAGCATAGATCATGCTGAAGGTGAGCATCCCATGCCTTCCTTTGCGGAACAGGGGATCTGTCTGCATGTAAGTGACAAAATCATTCATCCAGCCCATATTCCATTTCAGGTCAAAGCCCAGCCCCTTCTTCTCTACCGGTCCTGTGACCATAGGCCAGGCCGTAGATTCCTCAGCGATCAGCAGAGCCCCGTCTTTCCTCTTGTGGAACTCTTTACTCAGCTGCTGCAACAGATCTACCGCATCCAGATTTTCATTGCCCCCATACATGTTAGGAATCCACTCTCCATCCTGCTTGCCATAATCCAGATACAGCATAGACGCAACTGCATCCATGCGGATCCCATCTGCATGATACCGCTCCACCCAGAACAAGGCATTGGCGATCAGGAAATTTCTAACCTGAGGCCGCCCGTAGTTGTAGATCAGCGTCCCCCAATGGGGATGCTCTCCCTGGCGGGGGTCCAGATGCTCATAGAGGCAGGTGCCGTCAAAGCGGGCCAGCCCATTCTCGTCCTTGGGAAAATGCGCCGGTACCCAGTCCAGAAATACTCCGATATTCTTTTGGTGCATATAATCCATAAAGTACATAAAGTCCTCTGGCGTCCCATAACGTGAGGTAACTGCATAATATCCTGTCACCTGGTAGCCCCAGGACTCATCCAGAGGATGTTCCATGACCGGAAGCAATTCGATATGGGTATAATTCATATCCTTCACGTACTCTGCCAATTTAGGGGCAATCTCCCGGTAATTATAAAACTCCTCCTGGCAGGCGGGATGTTCTTCCTGGGTATCCTTTTTCATCCAGGAGCCCAGATGCACCTCATAAATAGACATGGGTTCCTTCTCCATATCCAGCTTCTTTCTCCGGGCCAGCCATTTACTATCCTTCCACTGGTATCCCACGGTATTGCAGACAACGCTGGCATTATTCGGGCGCTGTTCGCAGGCAAACCCATAAGGATCTGTCTTCAATACCAGCTTCTGATAATTTTCCTTAATCTCATATTTGTAGATATCCCCCGGCTTTACCCCGGGAATAAACAGGGAGAATACACCGGAATCCCCCATCCGGCACATAGGATGGCGTCTCCCGTCCCAGAAATTAAAATCCCCTACCACGCTGACGCGCATAGCATTGGGAGCCCAGACAGCAAAATGAGTACCAAATACCTGATCCTCCCCTGCCTCTTCCTCCCTGGCATCCCAGACTGCTTCCGCCTCATCGCCGCAGCCGCTTACCGCCATGGTATGCGCTCCCAGATAGTTATAAACAGAATAGTGGATCCCTGCCTCGAAGCGTTTCAGGTCATTGGCCGCCAGCAGATCTGTATACAGGTAGCAATCTTCCATTTCCACCTTACTTCCGTCCTCATAGGATACCAGGTACGTGTAAGGAACCAGCTTCTTCCCGGGGAGCATAACAGCAAATACGCCGGCATCGTCCACCTGCTCCATCTTATATTCCTTCCCGCCCGTCTTAGTCTTCAATACCATTGCTTTGGCATCGGGATAAAAGGCGTGGACCAAATGGCCGCCCCTGACCCTGGAAGGCCCCAGCAGACGATCTGGCTGCGCCTCCTCTGAATATACAAGCGCCTCAATTCCCGCCCAATCCATCATATCATACAATCTCTTATTCATCACCGCTACCTCCATTCCTTACCTTCGCCTGAAGATACCAGGGAACCCGTTCCCTGGCATCCGTCTCCTCCTCTGTCTCCCCCTGCTCTGGCACATATGCCGCCATTACCTTTTCCATAGGATAAGATAGCAGCAGCGCCACCAGAGACGGCATCAGAAACAGGAGAATCGGGACTGACGTCCAACCCAGGATCACGCTGCCTATCAAGAGCAGGCTCAGCAGAAAGCTGCCACATGTTGCCCTTTTATGCATCAGAGACAAATATAACGCCGTCTGCAGTAACTCTTTCTCTTTCACAATAAAGCGGGACAAGACGGGAATCGCATATGTCAGGACACTGATAAGGCCGATCCCCACTGCAAAATAGATCGCCAGCAATACAGCGCCTGCTATGCCTTTCATATAAGCCATTACCATAACAATTCCCAGTCCCACAACCCCTCCTGCAAGGCAGAAGAGCAGCCATGTTGCTGTGGCCTGCCAGAAATTCTGTCTGAAACTGTGAAAAAATTCCCGCAAGACATAACCATGGCCATACCGGACTGACTTCACTGCGGCATAGTACAGGGCGCACAGCGCCGCGCCTATCGTGACCACAGGAATACAGCACACAACAAATATAATGTTTAATATTATCAAGTCCAATATTTTGGACAGTATAAGCATCGGCTTACTATCCAGCGCCAGCAGACCCCTCATTGCGCTCCCCGCCTTCCTGTTATATTTTATGAATAAAAAGCCCGCTCCGGAGCTTTGGCTCAAACCAAGTGGATTTGGGCGGCATTAAAAGCCCTGCATCCGCCACGGCAAATAGCTCTGTAATGGAAGTAGGATACATGGCAAAAGCCACCTTCATATCGGAATCAGCCCGTCTCTCCAACTCCTTTAGCCCCCGGATCCCTCCCACGAAGTCAATCCGCTCATCCGTGCGGGGATCCCGGATTCCCAGGACCGGATCCAACAGATAATCCTGTAACAAAGACACATCGAGAGAGGCTACCGGATCCTGGATCTCCAATAATTCCGGAGAAGCCTTCAGCAAATACCACTCGCCCTCCAGGTACATGGAAACTTCCCCCTTATTCCCAGGGGCGATGGGCTGCTTCTGAGGTTCCCCCACATGAAAATGCCGCCCTGCCGCCGAAAGAAACTCTTCTTTGGACAATCCATTCAGATCCTTAACACAGCGGTTATAATCCATGATCATCAGCTGATCATCGGGAAACAGTACAGACAGAAAGTAGTTAAACTCTTCTGTCCCATCATACCCCGGATGCTCCTGCCTTCTCTTCAGCCCCACCTTAACAGCAGATGCCGCCCGGTGATGGCCGTCAGCAATATAGATTTCCTTTATCTCTGCAAAGGCAGCCTGAAGCGCCTGTACCTTCTCCGGCTCACAGATCTTCCATACCTTATGCCCAATCCCATCCACTGCCGTAAACTGGTACAGCGGAGACTTCTCCATGGCTTCGCCTACAATCTCATTGATCCTTTTCTGGGAACGGTAGGCCAGAAAGATCGGGCCAGTCTGCGCGCTCAATGTATCTACATGGCGGATCCTGTCCTGTTCCTTTTCTTCCCTGGTATTCTCATGCTTCTTGATCACATTGCCCAGGTAATCATCTACACTGGCGCAGGCCACAATCCCCGTCTGCTTTCTTCCATCCATGATCAGCTGATATACATAATAACTCGGATCCGGATCCTGAATATAAATCCCGTCCTCCTCCATCTGGGCCAGCAGTTGGGCCGCCCTGGCATACACCCGGTCATCATACATATCCACACTGTCATCAAACTGGGTCTCTGCCCGGTCTATTTTTAAGAAGGAAAGCGGTTCCCTCTCCACCTCCCTGACTGCCTCCTGCCGGTTATATACATCATAGGGAAGAGCCGCCACCCTGTCTGCTTTTTCCCTGATCGGCCGTACTGCCAAAAATGGTTTTATCCCTGCCATGTTTCTCCTCCATATGCGTACTTTTCTATTCCTTTACCATTATAACAGAAAGTGCGCAAGAATGCTACCAAAAAGGGCAAGCCTGCGCCAGCCGCTATAGAAAAAACCCGTTTCCGTTAGCAGGTTTCTACTAAAAGAAGCGGGTTTTAGTTTATACTATGCGCCAGAAGACCGGCCCATGCCTTATTATTTGTAATTTACAATCTTACCAAATTCTGCCTTCAGGGAAGCGCCCCCTACCAGGCCTCCGTCTATATCCGGTTTGGAGAAAAGGTCTGCCGCATTTCCTGCATTGACAGATCCGCCATATTGAATGCGGATCTCATCAGCAACAGACTGATCATAGATCTCAGCGATGCAGGCGCGGATCGCTCCGCACACCTCTTCCGCCTGATCGGAAGTAGCAGTCTCTCCAGTCCCGATAGCCCAGATCGGCTCGTAAGCAATGACTGCCTTCTTTGCCTGGTCTGCCGTTACATTCTGGAATGCAATCTTGATCTGCATCCGGATCCAGTCAATATAGACGCCCTGCTTTCTCTGGGTCAGACTCTCCCCGCAGCAGATAATGGGCGTAATGCCATGTTCAAAGGCTTTCAGTACCTTCTTATTCACAGTCTCATCCGTCTCTGCAAAATATTCCCTTCTCTCAGAGTGCCCCAGAACCACATACTTTACACCTGCATCTACCAGCATATCCGGCGCAATCTCGCCAGTATAGGCGCCCTTCTCTTCAAAATACATATTCTCTGCGCCAATCTGGATATTGGTGCCTTTTGCGGCCTCCACGGCGGGAATGATGTCGATGGCAGGGACACAGAATACTACGTCTGCCTCGTCATTTGCCACCAGCGGCTTCAGTTCATCGATCAATGCCACTGCCTCGCTGGGCGTCTTGTTCATTTTCCAGTTACCAGCAATAATCTTCTTTCTTGCCATATTAACCCTCATTTCTGTATTATTTATCGTCTGCTGCTGCTACGCCGGGAAGCTCTTTGCCCTCCAGGAACTCCAGAGAAGCGCCGCCGCCAGTGGAGATATGGGTCATCTTATCACCAAAGCCCAGCTGATTTACTGCAGCTGCAGAATCACCGCCGCCAATAATCGTGGTAGCTCCCTTCAGCGCCGCCATTGCCTCAGCCACTGCGATCGTACCCTTTGCAAAATTAGGCATCTCAAAGCAGCCCATGGGGCCGTTCCAGACTACCGTCTTGGCGCCGGCTATTGCCTCGGCAAAAAGCTCTGAGCTCTTAGGCCCGATATCCAGGCCCTCCATATCTGCCGGGATCTCTCCTCTGCCCACTACCTTGAAATTAGCATCATTAGAGAAGTCATCCGCTACTGTCGTATCAATCGGGATCAGAAGCTTAACGCCCTTTTCTTCAGCTTTTTTCTCCATATCCAGGGCATACTCCTTGTAATCCTCCTCCAGAAGAGACTTTCCAACCTCCTCGCCATGAGCGGCCATAAAGGTATATGCCATGCCGCCGCCGATGATCAGCGTATCGACCTTGTCCAACAGATTATTAATGACAGAAATCTTAGAGGATACCTTTGCGCCGCCCAGGATGGCCACAAAAGGACGCTCCGGATTATTCACTGCATTGCCCAGGAAATCAATTTCCTTCTGCATCAGATAGCCGACTACGCAGTCGCCGTCAACAAACTGTGTCACGCCCACATTGGAGCAGTGCGCTCTGTGCGCGGTACCAAAAGCGTCATTTACAAACACATCTGCCAGGGAAGCCAGTTCCTTGGAAAATGCCTCTCCGTTCTTAGTCTCCTCAGCCCTGTAACGAGTGTTCTCCAGAAGGATTACGTCTCCATCCTGCATTGCAGCCACTGCCGCCTTTGCATTGTCGCCTACCACATTGGAGTCTGCAGCGAACTTTACTTCCTGCCCCAGAAGTTCTGTCAACCTTGCTGCCACCGGCGCCAGGGAAAGCTCCGGCTTCGGTTCTCCCTTAGGCTTGCCCAGGTGGGAACAAAGAATGATCTTACCGCCGTCAGCTATCAGCTTCTTGATCGTAGGAAGAGCTGCCACCAGACGGTTCTCATCGGTAATCTTTCCATCCTGCAGAGGCACATTAAAATCACAGCGTACCAATACCTTTTTGCCTTTTACATTAATATCATCTACTGATTTTTTATTTAACATAATTTTCCTCTTTCTGCGCTGCTTACAGACATCAGCCGATTCACGGGAAGCAGCCCAAGACGCAAACCGGCCCATTGTTCTATGACTAACAAAACAGGCCCGGCCCAATAAAAGACCGGACCCGTAGATGGATCAATAAATCACCTTATATTATGCCAGCTCAGAGAAGTACTTGATCGTCCTTACCATCTGAGAGGTGTAAGAATTCTCGTTGTCATACCAGGATACTACCTGTACCTCATACAGATCATCGGAAATCTTGGAAACCATTGTCTGAGTTGCATCAAACAGGGAACCATATCTCATTCCAATGATATCAGAGGATACGATCTCATCCTCGTTATATCCGAAGGACTCATTTGCTGCTGCCTTCATAGCTGCATTGATACCCTCAACGGTAACATCTGCTTTCTTAACAACTGCTGTCAGGATAGTAGTAGAACCGGTAGGAGTAGGAACACGCTGTGCAGAGCCGATCAGCTTGCCGTTCAGTTCAGGGATGACCAGGCCGATAGCCTTAGCAGCTCCTGTGCTGTTAGGAACGATGTTTACTGCAGCTGCGCGGGACCTTCTCAAGTCGCCCTTTCTCTGCGGGCCGTCCAGCGTCATCTGATCGCCGGTATATGCATGGATCGTTACCATGATACCAGACTGAACCTCTGCATACTTGTTCAGAGCGTCAGCCATAGGCGCCAGACAGTTGGTAGTACAGGAAGCAGCGGAGATAATCTTGTCCTCTGCCTTCAGCGTCTTGTGGTTGGTGTTGTATACGATAGTAGGAAGATCATTTCCTGCAGGAGCAGAAATAACAACCTTACGCGCACCGGCATTGATATGAGCCTGAGCCTTCTCCTTAGAGGTGTAGAAGCCAGAGCACTCAAGGACAACGTCTACGCCAAGCTCGCCCCAGGGACAATTGTTGGCATCCGGGAATGCATAGATCTTAATCTCCTTGCCGTCGACTGTGATGGAATCATCACCAGCAGAAACTGTATCAGCCTTATCATACTTACCCTGGGATGAATCATACTTCAACAGATGTGCAAGCATCTTAGGGCTTGTCAGATCATTGATAGCTACCACTTCATAACCCTCAGCGCCGAACATCTGTCTGAAAGCAAGACGACCGATACGACCGAAACCGTTAATCGCAACTTTTACTGCCATTTTTAATTCCTCCTAAAATTTTTTTATAATTTACTGTTCTCATAAAAAATTTATCCAAACAGCAATTTATCAATTTCCAATGACTATTGTAGCTAATTTAGCTGGAAATTTCAAGAATAATTTTCTATTTCGGGCAATTCTCTGGAATTTCACCAAAATTTCCCGACTGCATACGGCATCCAGGCCCCCTGGGTGCCCCGCCGGATCATCTGTCCGGGCTCCAAAGCCGGATCTCTCCCGCCTTCAGAGATTCCTGCACCAGAATCGTGCGCTGGTTGGCCGAGCCCTTAAATACCAGCCCCAGATCCTTCTGCTCAATGAGAAATTCCCCGTCCACCAGCACATCCAGGTAAGACAGCAGTTCTCTGGTCTCCGGCCATTCCTGATACATTCTTCCCAAAATATCCTTTTCATAGTCATATCCGGTAAAGCACCATATGTTTTTGTCCGGGTAAGCCTGCCGGACCTGGCGCAGCAGCGGGAGAAGCCCCTGCTGGTTCACCTGCTCCAGCGGCTCCCCTCCCAGCAAGGTCAGGCCCCTTACATATTCCGGCCGCATATATTCCAGGATGCGCTCTGTCGTCTCCTGCGTATAGGGTTCTCCGTAAGCAAAATCCCAGGTCTCCGGATTAAAACACTCCTTACAGTGGTGGGTACACCCGCTGACAAACAGGGACACCCGCACTCCCGGCCCATTCGCCACATCGTACTGCTTGATCTCCGCATAATTCATATCTGCCCTGTCCTTCCTATTCTGATCCCTGTTCCTTACAGGTGAAGGGTACGGGAATTAATCTCCTTGGTCTTACCCACATTCCAGAAATTCTCTCCCAGATAGCCGCAGGTCCTCCTGGTTACATTCATTTTATTCTTGTCCTTATTATGGCATTGGGGACATTCCCACTCTAATCTGTCATTAATAATAATCTCCCCGTCATAGCCGCAGACATGGCAGTAATCTGACTTCGTGTTAAATTCTGCATATTGGATGTTATCATAGATGAAACGTACCACATCCTCCAGGGCCTGCAGATTGTGGCGCATATTAGGGATCTCCACATAGGAGATCGCACCTCCCGAGGAGATCTCCTGGAATTGGCTTTCAAACGTAAACTTACTGAAAGCATCGATCTTCTCCCGCACATCCACATGGTAGGAATTAGTATAATACCCTTTGTCTGTCACATCTTTGATCTCTCCAAACCGTTTCCGGTCGATCTCCGCAAAGCGGTAACACAGGCTTTCTGCAGGCGTCCCATACAGGCCGAAGGCAATCCCGGTCTCCAGCTTCCAGGTATCGCAGGCCAGGCGCAGGCGTTTCATCAGCCGCAGGGCAAAATTCGTACCCTTAGGGTCCGTATGGCTTACCCCCGTCATCAGCTTGGTCACCTCATAAACGCCAATATATCCCAGAGAAATGGTGGAATACCCATCATGGAGAAGGCGGTCGATAGTCTCTCCCTTCTTCAGGCGGGCAATAGCCCCATACTGCCAGTGGATCGGGCTTACATTGGACAAAGTCCCCTCCAGGGCGTGGTGGCGGCACATCAGCGCCTCAAAGCAAAGCGCCAGGCGTTCCTCCAGCAGGGACCAGAATTTCTCTTCATCCCCCTGGGCCAGTATCCCGATCTGGGGCAGATTCAGGCTGACTACTCCCTGATTGAACCGTCCCTCAAACTGATACTCTCCCTTCTCATCCTTCCACGGTGTGAGAAAGCTGCGGCAGCCCATACAGGAAAAAACATTCCCTGAATAATTCTTGCGCATCATCTTAGCTGAGATATAATCAGGATACATCCGTTTTGCAGAACATTTCACTGCCAGCCTGGTAAGATAGTCATACTTCCCGCCCTTCAGGCAGTTGTGTTCATCCAGCACATAGACCAGCTTAGGGAAGGCGGGCGTCACATAAACCCCCTTCTCATTCTTGATCCCTTCGATCCTCTGTTTGAGGATCTCCTCTATGATCATAGCGTTCTCTTCAATATAAGGATCGTCCTGGTCCAGATTCAGGAACAGAGTCACAAAAGGAGATTGTCCGTTGGTGGTCATCAATGTATTGATCTGGTATTGGATCGTCTGCACTCCAGATTTTAATTCATCCTGTAGCCGGTCCCGGATAAAGCTCTCCCGAATCTCCGGGCTAATGGAGTCCCCATACATTTCCTGATAATGGAGCTCATACTTCTCCCTGCTCTTGCGCAGGTATCTGCCCAGATGGCGGATATCCACAGACTGGCCGCCGTACTGGCTGCTGGCTACCGCAGAGATAATCTGGGTCATAACGGTACAGGCTACCTGGAAACTCTTTGGACTCTCAATCAGTTTTCCATTCATTACAGTACCCTTATCCAGCATATCCCCGATATTGATCAGGCAGCAGTTGAAAATGCTCTGCAGAAAGTAATCCATATCATGAAAATGCAGAACGCCCTCTTCGTGGGCTTTTACAATCTTTTCCGGCAGGAGCACCCTCTTCGTCAGATCCTTGGAGACCTCCCCTGCGATCAGATCCCTCTGGGTAGAAGCGATATAAGCGTTTTTATTGGAATTCTCCTCCATGACATCCTTATTGCTGTTCTTGATCAGGCTCATGATGGAATCATCCGTTGTATTGGCCCGGCGTACCATTTCCCGGGTATAGCGGTAAATAATATATTTCTTGGCCAGAGTAAACTTCCGTTCCGCCATCAGCTTCTGCTCGATCATATCCTGGATAGCCTCTACCTGAAGATTGTCCACGCCTTTGTTCTCAATGCTGGCCACGATCGCATCAATCTTTTCCTCAGAAATCTGCTCATAATGATCTACCTCGGCATTCGCCTTCTGGATGGCTGCCACAATCTTATTCCTGTCATACTCCACAATCCGCCCATCACGCTTAGTTACCTTCATTCCTTTGCTCCTCCTCGTAATTCTATTGGGATAAATCCGTGAGATATTATAGCATTACGCGCAAAAAAAGTCCACTATATCTTGTGATTTTCTCCTGTTTCTTCACTAGATATAGTGGAACTCTGCTTTTTTCTAAGTGTTACTACTGTAGTTTGCCCGGCTGGATCTTCTGGTAATAGCGCCGGAATGCCGAGGGGATGCTGTAAATCTCCTGCATTTCTTCCGGTGTAGACCATGTTTCTTCTCTCAGCGCATCCGGCAGCTTCCTCAGATGGATAAGATATCCCAGCATATGCCATTCCACATGAGAAAAAACATGTTTGCCTTTTCCAAGCAGTTCTATCTCATCCTCCTGGGCATCCCACTCTGATAACATATCCTGCAGCTGTCCCAGCCCCAGCCGCCCTTCCTGGGAAGGAAATTCCCAAAGCCCGGCCAGCAGCCCCTGGTCCGGGCGCTTCTGCAGCAGATACTTTCCCTGATATTCGAGCAGCAATACCGTCCTCTCTTCCTGCCTCCGCTCCTTCTTTGCCGGTTTCACCGGATAAGCCTGGGGATTGCCCTGACACGCCGCCCTGCAGCAGGAGGCCAGGGGGCAGGAGGAACAATGCGGCGCGCCGTTGGGCAGGCAGACCAAGGCTCCCAGATCCATCCACGCCTGGTTAAACGCCCCTGCCTCCTTCTCCGGAACAATCTCCTGAATCTCCTGGCGGATCCTCTGCCTGACAGGCCCGCGCGTAATATCGGAAGCATCGGCCTTCAATCGTGTATAAATGCGGTATACATTGCCATCCACTGCAGGTACCGGCTTTCCAAAAGCCATCGATGCGATCGCTCCCGCTGTATATTCTCCAATCCCTGGAAGCTTAAGCAATTCCTCATATTCCCGGGGGAAATGTCCCTGATATTCCTCCTGGATCATCCGTGCCGCCTTCTGAAGGTTTCTGGCCCGGTTGTAATAGCCCAGCCCCTGCCACAGCTTCATCAGCTGATCCTCATCTGCCTGAGCCAGAGCTTCTACAGTAGGAAGCCTGTCCAGGAAACGGCGATAATATTCCTTTACTGCCTCCACCCTGGTCTGCTGCAGCATAATCTCCGAGATCCATACATGGTAGGGGGTGGGATCCTGTCTCCAGGGAAGCGTCCTGGCGTTTGTCTCATACCACTGAAGTAATGGTCCTACTATCCTTTTCATCATTGATCCAATCCCTTTCTCGAAAAAGGTCAGGAAAAGGTCTTCCTGGCATCCTCCGACAATGCTCTGATGTCCTGGATCTCTTTTACAGAAATCCTTGTATATTCTGCCAATTCCTCTCCCGTGGCTGTCCTTCCCAGCTCCTCTGCCAGATATTTGGCTGCCTCGTGGAGAAGGTTCATTTTGGCAAGGATCGTATCCTCCCAGTCCCTTCCTGCCGTTGCCTCATCAATCATCTGCTCCATGGCCTGCTTTACTTCTGTCCGGATCACGGAATAAATCTTGTCCATATCAGCCTGCCCGTCTTCTCCCAGGAAGCTCTCCGGAGATTGTTCCAATACCAGCATCCCATTCATCAGCCCCAGATTCCCTTCTGCAATCAGCTCCTCCTGAGGGACTCCCATGGTTCTTCCCCGTTTCCCGTACCGGCCCGCCATCTGAGATACATAGGACAGCTGCCTCTCTGCCAGCGCATTCCGCAGTCCGGTCTCTCCCTTCAGAAAGCGAAGGAACATTTCCTGTTCCTCCTGGGCCGAACAGGTATCCAGCCTGGCAATCTCCCGGCGGTATGCGTTCAGGTTCCTCTCTGCCTGGGTGGCCCTTTTCCCTCCGGCGCTTTCTGTCTTTTTAAGGGGCTGCGCAGCTTCCTGTTCCTGGGGCTGGGACTTCTCCCGGATATAGTGATATCCTTCTACCTTGATCCCACTGTCGCCCAGATATTGATAGACTGCCTGCAGCTGACGGCCATCCAGCTCCATATCGCTTAAATATTGTCCGATCTCTTCCCGGGTCAGTTGACCGCCCTGGGAGAGGGCAATCCTTTTCATTTCCTCCATAGATTCTAACAGCTTGCTTTCTTTCATATCTTCCTCATTTCTATTTCTATTTTTATTTTTACTTTTATCTTTACTTCTATTTTTATTATCACTATAACAAATCCCTCCGGGAATGTCACCTTATTCTTCTTTATATGAAATTTCTATAAAAAAATTGAAATCTGGCTACATTTTGCTATACATTTTTCCAAAAAACTGTTATAATGGACTATGAAAAAAATTGTTCAAAAACGGACAGGATTATTTCTCAGGTCTTGTCTAGCATTTTATTCTAAAAGGAGGATATGATAATGAGAAAAAGTTACAAGAAATTTTTATCTCTGTTTATGGCTGCTGCAATGACAGTTAGCCTGGGCAGCGGTATTGGCAATGTAACGCAGCCGAAAGAAGCAGAGGCTGGTACAGTGTACCATGCAGCTCTTGGTTTCTGCACTTCAAGCTCCTGGATCTTCCGGGAAAGACTGGAGGGTTCTGCAAATAACGATTATACTACTAAGGATGCAAGCGGTAATGACATCCATCCCAATGAAGGCGGAAAGGGCTGCAGCGTTTATCATCTGAAGGCTCCTGCACAGACTACACAGTCAGGAGACAACAAGGTAACCGAAATCAATTATGATTACAGCAAGCATTTGCTGAAAACCGGAGCCACTACTCTAAATGGTAAGGCGTATCTCCCTGGAACCTATGATGTGACCATCACCGATACGGATCTGGATTATAACAACAAATCCTATTCCATCAAGATTGAAGGACTGGACAAGATGAACGGAGAAGCTTATCCTCTGCTGCAGAATGATAAGGCAGATTCCGGCTTTACCCAGTTGTATATCAGCACCGATATCCCGAAGTCTGGTGAAGCAAGCGCCAGCTTTTCAAATATCGAGTTATATTTTGACGGACAGCTGGTTCACAAATTCGCCAAGGCTTATCCCAAGTCTGACAATAAAGATTATTGGCAGCTGATGCTGATAAACCAGTATGGTTCCAAATCTAATGGAGATTCTCCGGAAAAGGATGGCGACAAGTTCTCCTATACAATGCCTAATTCCAGCATGGAGATCAGATTCACTGTATCTGGTGTTGGTTCCATGGACAGTATCGACCCGACTACAGGCGCTACTACTGGAGCACTTACCTCCGGACCTGCCGCATCAACAACTCCTACCGATGGAGCTACAAATACTAATAGGTCTCTGGCAAAGGGCAAGACCTTTACTGCAGGCAACTTTACCTACAAGGTAACTAAGGCAAGCAAGAAGAGCGGCAGCGCTACTGTAGCAGTATCCGGCGTTAAAAAATCTGCCCAGAAGAAGGCTTCCCTGTCCGTTCCTAAGACAGTAAGCAAGAAGAAGTTTAAGTATAAGGTCACCGCTGTAAACGGCAACGCTTTTGCAAAGTGCAAGAAGCTAAAGAGCGTTACCCTGGGAGCTAACGTAAAGACTCTGAATAAGAATGCTTTCGCAAAATGCTCCAAGCTGTCCAAACTGAAACTGAACGCTAAACTGACGAAGGTTGCTAAGGGCGCGTTCAAGGGCTGCAAGAAGAAGATTGTTGTGTCCGGTAAAGGCAAAGCAGCCAATGTAAAGAAGATCAAGAAAAGTGGATATAAGAAAGTAAAATAATACTTTAACTATATCTACTGAATGTTTTTGAACAATTGATAACCGAAAGAAGCAGATGGATGTAAGATTCATCTGCTTCTTTTTTAGGAAACGGCAGTGTTGCCCAGGGGCAGCCATATGCCGCCAAGCCAAAAAGAAAACTGCCTCCTCTCAGAGACAGCCTTCTTATATATAATAGAGAAAAGAGTAAGCAAATTAGCTTTTCAAAATTCTATACATAGTATAGACTCTTCCAACATTTTTGTCAACTTTTTTGTGCATTTTGTCTATTTTTAGTAAGATCCCTTCCTTTTAGCAGGTCTCTGGCTCCGGATATTCTACTCCAAAGGTATCCACGGTCACTTTTACCATCTGCTGGGGCGCCAGAGGCGCATCGGCATAGTCCGTATCAACGGCGGCAATCTTATCTACCACCTCCATCCCCTCTATCACCTTTCCAAACGCAGCGTAGGCGCCGTTCAGATGGGGCGCATCCTTATGCATGATAAAAAATTGGGAGCCTGCGGAGTCAGGCATCATGGAGCGGGCCATGGAAAGGACGCCTGGCGTATGGTTCAGATCATTCTCAAAACCATTCTGGGCAAATTCCCCGCGAATCGAATAACCAGGGCCGCCGGTACCTATCCCGTCCGGGTCGCCACCCTGGATCATAAAACCGTTGATGACACGGTGAAAGATCAATCCGTCATAAAACCCTTTATTGATCAAGGATATAAAGTTATTCACTGTGTTAGGCGCAATCTCCGGATAAAGCTCCGCCCGGATCACTCCCTGATTCGTCTCAAAAGTAACAATTGGATTCTGTCCCATAATTCATTTACTTCCTCTCTTTTTTCTTTCCATCATACGGTATTTTATGGAAAAAGTAAAGGCTTTACCCGTTCCGCTTCCTGCCAGAAGGAATAATGTTCGGTCATATTCTCTGGAAGGCTTGTGGCATTTACCCGCTTTGTGTGAAAGAGCATCTCCTGCCTCCTGGCGATTTTCCAGGAAGCAGGATCCTGCTTCAGCCGCTTAAGCAGATAACTCTCCTGCCTGGAGTCCGTTTCGCCCAGCCATATGATATCCAGTTTGTCCGATTCCATAGACAGGATCTGCTCCTCCAGCTTCCATTCCCTGCTCTCCAGTAAGATCTCTTTCGTCTCCGGCTTTCCTTTCCAATAATATCCGTTCCGGTGAAGAAGGTATCCCTCCTCTTTTATTTCCTTCAGATAATAGGCTCCGCTTCCTCGCCCGCTGACCCATGCCTCCTGCAGGATCGGAGCGATATCCCCCTGAAGGAATCCATATTTTCCATTCTCTGGCTGATATAGCCCAGGATCTCCAAAGCTTTCCATAGGCACCAAAAGAATATCGCATAGTTTTTCCAGATCTCCCTTCTGGTTTCTTTCTGCCTGAATGGAAATGGTATGATCGTCTACCACAGAGATCCCCTCAATTGAGGTGACCGATCTGTCTTTCCGGCCATTGCCTTTCTCCTCCATCCATTGCCCCAGGGCAATCCGCTGTGCCAGATCGTCATAGCTGTTTCCTGTTACCTGAGCCAGTTTCCGATAGTTCCAGCTATATTGCTGCTGGATGTCCTTCAGCACCTGCTTTTTCGACCGCGTCCCCACCTTATAGTCCGGTTTCAGGCTATAGAAATAGGCAAAAAGCTGAACCGGCTTCCGGTACCGCTTAGTGAAATAGCGATAGCTTTTATCCTGGTATAAGCTTTCTACCCACTCCAATTCCTGTTCCAGCACCGGCTCTACAATCTCCTGGCGCAGCCGGCTCTTCAGGCTTTTACTGGGAGAAGCAAGAAAGGCCCGAAGCTGCTTTTTCCGTTCCGCCACCTTCCTGGTCCCATAGAGATATTCCTCCAGCCCCGCCACCGGCACCTGGTTCGTCTTATCGCTTCCCCGGTATCCGGGATCGAACCGGAGATAATAATTAAACAAAAGATCTTTGGCGTTCAGCTCTTCCTTTTCTCCATAATACAAGCCCTTTCTCAGGGCAATGGTATAAGTAGCTTTCCCTTTCTCCCTTTTTACAGTAATGTCAGCGATGCCAGGAGTGCTGTACATTTTCCCCTTCCACTCCGTCACCGGTTCTGACACCCCCTGGAGCAGCGGTTCCCCTGACCGGTCTCTGGCCAGCAGAGGGGAATATAGCAATTCCATCAGAATCCTGTCTTTTTCCTCTTCGCAGGAAAAGGGAGAGAGCTCCTTCCCCACTTCTCCCAGATATATTTTTAATACCTCTTCTCCTGTTACTGCCTCCCCTCCCCCTTCCGCACTCTGGCGGGCCACAGAGGTCCCGGCGGCTTTCTCCTTTAGAGAATCTCCCTGGCCGCAGGCTGTAAATGCCAGCGCCAGGGCCAAAACCAGCAAATATATCCGTCTCATTCCCTTCTCCTCCCGGTCCATATACTTTGTTATAAGTGTATGATAAAAAAGGGAAAGAAGAATCGCAATAAAAAGCCGCCGACAAATTCCTTTCTTTTTCGATGAAATATTACCCTTCTGCGAGTTTGGAGAAAAGAGAACGGAGTCTGGGGAAATCTGTGAAAAAGCCAAAAAGACGGGGAATATTTGTCCCAGTACCGCCATAGAATAAAAAGAACCTAATATAGATTGGATACCTGATACCATTTATGAAACCCATTACGGCTACTTTACGGAAACGGAAGTTTTCCCTGCGAAGACTTCCCTCTATCTTTTACGGAACCTTGCTTTTATTTCTTCTTGGGACAGCCCTTGGATGCCTTCTGGCCCATCTGCTCAAGGATTCCCTCTATGCTCCCATTCTGTCCCTGTACCAGACATTGAAAGAACAGCTAAGCACGGCGGAGACAGACCATTATGCTATCTTTCTTCTGTCCGTGAAAGGGCAGCTCAAGCTCTTTCTCCTTCTGTGGTTCTTTTCTGTCACTAATGTATGGCGGTACTATTTCTGGAGCTTTTGTGTATATTCCGGCTTCTGCAACGGCCTCCTCCTGGCCTTTTGCGTCCTCCTAAGCGGAGCTGCCGGATGCTGGGACTTCATTTGCTTCCAGCTGCCACAGGCTCTTCTGTTCATTCCTGCCTATTGCCTGGCCATTTACCATTGCAACACCTTGCACAGGCAGCTTTCGGGCAATTGGGATCCTCCCTCCGGGGAGCCCTCAGGAAACGACAGAGCGGCAAGATACGCCAAGCTGGGAAAAAGCATAGGAAAAAAGCAGCTGGCCTTCCGCCAACTGCCCCTCTTCCTTCTGGACGGGTGTCTCCTTCTGGCCGGCTGCCTGCTGGAAGGATATTGTAATCTCCCCCTCCTCCGTCTCCTTCTGACCCATTAAAGCTATGCTATGCCAGAAGGGAACGGATCTTTCCTGACAAAGCCTGAGGTGTGCTGTCATTCTCCAGCACTTTATCACAACGGCGCAGAAATTCCTGTTCCTCCAACTGCCCTGCCATGATCGCCTGGCTCTTTTCCGGGGAATATCCCCGGCTTTCCTGCAAGCGTTTTTGCCGCAGGGACGCCGGTACCCGGACATACCATATCTCATCGCACAGGGCATCGCAGCCGCTCTCAAAAAGGATAGCCGTCTCAAGGACCAGAAGCCCCTCCTCGTTTTTCCTTCTGCTGATCTCCTGCGCCATGTATGCCTTGACTACAGGATGGATGATCTCATTCACTGCCCGGCGGGCGGCGGCATCCTGAAAAATGATCCCGGCCAGCCGATTTCTGTCCAACGTGCCATCCGGCAGGACAAGCTCTTCCCCAAACCTTCGTACGATCCGTTCAAAGCTGTCTGTCCCCGGCTCCATGGCCGCCCGTCCCAATTCATCTGCAATGAGAAGAACAGCTCCAAGCTCCTCTTCCATCTTTTGGGCCACTAAGGATTTGCCGCTTCCCACGCCTCCGGTCAATCCTATGACTTTCATGCCCTTCCTCCTTCCGGATGCCCCTGAGCTGCCAGCGATGATCTCTCAGTGGGCTTCGTACCAATTCCTTCCTTCTTCCACCTCTACCAGCAGAGGCACCCTCAGCTGGGCCGCCTGCTCCATTTCTTCCAGCAGCAGCTTCCCCACCGGAATGATCTCCTCCTCCGGCGTCTCCAGCAGAAGCTCATCATGGATCTGAAGCACTACCCTTGCCTTCCTGCCTTCCTCCAGCAGCCGCAGGGATACGCGTATCATAGCGATTTTAATAATATCTGCCGCAGTGCCCTGGATCGGGGAATTCATGGCGATCCTTTCTCCAAAGGAACGCTGCATGTAGTTGCCGGAGCTCAATTCCGGCACAGGCCGTTTCCTGCCAAAAAACGTCCTTGCGCTCCCCTCTTCCCTGGCTGTCTTTACGAGACTGTCCAAATACTCCTTGACAGCAGGGTAGGTGGCAAAATACTGATTGATATAGCCCTCTGCCTCCTTGCGGGATATATTCAGGTCCTGCCCCAGCCCAAAGGAGCTGATCCCATATACAATGCCAAAATTGACTGCCTTGGCATTCCTTCTCTGCAGCTCCGTTACTTTCTCATAAGGCGTATGGAATACCCTGGATGCCGTACTGCGGTGGATATCCTGATTCTCCCGATAGGCCTGGATCAATTCTTCGTCCCCAGATAAATGAGCCAGTACGCGGAGTTCAATCTGAGAATAATCGGCATCCAGGAACACACAGCCCTCCCTGGGCTGAAATACCTTCCTCAGCTGCCGTCCCAGTTCCATCCGGATAGGGATATTCTGCAGATTGGGTTCTGTGCTGCTGATCCTCCCTGTAGCAGTGATGGTCTGGTTAAACTTCCCGTGGATGCGATGGTCCCCCTCAATGTAGACTGGAAGCCCGTCTGCATAGGTGGATTTCAGCTTGGATACCTGACGGTAATCCAGGATCTTTGGCACGATAGGATGCTCGGTCCGAAGTTTGTCCAGGATATCTGCCGATGTAGAATATCCCGTCTTCGTTTTCTTGGCAAAGGGCAGCTTCAGCTTCTCAAATAGGATCACGCCCAGCTGTTTGGGAGAATTAATGTTAAATTCTTCTCCCGCCAGGTCATAGATCTCCTTTTCCAGTGTCTGCACCCGCTCCTCCAGCAGTGCGGACATGGCGACCAGCTCCTCTCTGTCCGCCTGTACTCCCAGCCGCTCCATTTGATAGAGAAAATATGCGGTAGGCATCTCAATCTCCCGGTACAATGGCAGCATTCCCTCCTGCTCCAATTTCCGGGACATAACCTCGCAGGCCTGGCATGGCACATAAGCCAGGCTTGCCAGATAGCTGAGAAGCTTTTGTTCCCACTCCTTCTCCCCTTCCTGCCGCCGGGCCATGATCTCATGAATCTCCGTCTTCCCAAAAAGCTCGCTGTAAGAGGGAATGGTCCATTCCAGGTAATCCCTGGCGATATCATCGACATAATACGTATCCTTCAGCGGATTCAGCAGATAGGCGGCTATTTGCATGTCCCAGATTTTGGACATCCAGGCCTCCAGGTCCTTTCTATTGCCATCCGGGAAAAGTCTCTGTCCCGCTGGTTCTATATCCGGCCTTAACTCCTGTATGGGCGTGGTCAGATGAAGAATATTCTTCAGGTCAATGAGAGCCAGCTTCTCCACGCAGCCTCCCAATTCCCTTACCTGCCCTAAAAGATAATCTCCCGTCAGATCCTCTCCGGTAAACATGCAGACTGTCACGGCCTTTTCTTCTTGCTGATAGGAGAGGCTGATCCCATAAAAAAGATACTCTCTCCCCTCCCCGGCATCCTCCTCTGCCAATCCGGGATTCTCGTTATCCTCGTCAAAGACAAGGCACATCTGCCCTCCCGACTTCTTTTGGGATTTCTTGCGCCGGGCCCCGGAACTGCTCCACAGATCTCCCAGAAAGCCCACTCCCAGTACGGCAGGTGTGTTCTTCCTGAGCCGGGCAAAAAAGTCGTCTGCCTCCTTTTTCTCCCGTATCTCCCTCTCTTCCATTGCCGGCAGCGAGGAGCTGCGTTCTCCCTCTTCAAACCGCTTCAGCAAGGATTTAAATTCCAGACGTTTCATCCACAGAAAGGCCTCCTGGTTAAACAGGTTCCCCAGCCTGGCCTCCTCCAGGGAATACTCCAGCTCACAGTCTGTCTTGATGGAAGCCAGCTTTTTGCTGAGAAATGCCAATTCCTTATTTGCCGCCAGAAGGTCATGCGTCCGTTTGGGTGTAATCTCGTCCAGATGCTCATATGCCTCTTCCACACTGGGGAAGGCAGTGAGGATCTTAACGGCGGTCTTCTCTCCCACTCCCGGCACACCGGGAATATTGTCGGAGCTGTCCCCCATCAGCCCTTTCAGATCAACAATCTGGGACGGCGTGAGCCCATACCGGTCTATGACATCCTGCGTATGGTAATTCTCTATCTCCGTGCCTCCCCGTTTCGTCTTAGGGATCCGGATCATAATATGCTCTGTGGCCAATTGGAGCAGATCCCGGTCTCCTGATACCAGAGAGACCTCCAGTCCCTGAGCCTCAGCCTGCCGGGCCAGGGTTCCCAGGATATCATCTGCCTCCAGTCCCCCCTGCATGACCATCCGGACTCCCATCGCCTCCAGCACCTGCTGGATCACAGGAACCTGCTGCCGCAATTCCTCCGGCATAGCCTTCCTGGTCCCTTTATATTCCTGATACAGCTCATGCCGGAACGTAGGCTGGTGCACGTCAAAAGCCACCGTCAAATAATCCGGCTTTTCTTCATCCAGGATTTTTAACATAATATTCAAAAAGCCATACACTCCATTGGTATGAAGCCCTTCTGAATTGGTCAGGTCAGGCACCCCATAGAATGCCCGGTTCAATATGCTATGCCCATCGATTAATACCAGTTTTCCCTTCATATCATCCTCCATCCATTTCCTCTGCCTTTATCAAAAGATCAACAGCATTCCTATACAGAGCGCCACTAAAAGCAGCAGCTTCTCTATATGTAAAATACGGTACTTCATCAGGTAATCTGCAGCAGAACGGAGCTTCTGCCCCGGATCGATATGAAACTGGACGCTGGTCTCATTGGCATCCAGATACCGCATCCCCATGATCAGAGTATAATAAATCTCATATTCCTCCCTGCATTCCTGGCAAGTCTCCAGATGCTCTAAAAAAGCATCCAACTCCTCTATATTAAGTTCGTCATCAATAAAAGGAATGAATTTTTGTTGTACTTCCCTGCAATCCATGAGCCTCCTCCATCCTTTCCCTTCCGCTCCATTGGTATAATTATAGCTTTATCCCCATTCCTTGTAAAGCTTATGGATTTTGACAAATCATTTCCTCCATGGTATACTGTTCCTGCTATAGGTAACAATAGCTACTGTACAGGGGGTTGTACAGGTTTCGACGAGTTCATTGAAAATGGAGAAGCTGTCCGTGGCCGGGAACCACGTAAAAATCTCGAATTTAAAATTAAACGCTGAAGATAATTTAGCACTGGCTGCCTAAGAGCAGCCCATCGGCCCTCATTTCCCGCGATGAGGAACACCGGTGTCACCCTTAGCGGGATCCTCTGCCGCTTAAGCTTTGCGGCGGCAGAAAATCAATGAAGCTACTGAAGCCAGAAGCCTGTTAGCGGGCGTCTGACGGAGGGAATGTGAAAACACTGACTATGACAGTAGAAGTACATTGGATCTGGGTTCGGACCGGGGTTCGATTCCCCGCAGCTCCATTTATAAGGACAATGTAAACATTATGCTCCGTTTACCCTGTCCTTTTTTTAGGCTAATGAAGGAGATACAAACAAAATGACAAGAACCAAAACAGAGCTTTATAGTTTTTTTGCGTTTATCCTTGCGCTGCTGTTACTCGTGGAGGCAGCAGCCAATGTAACAATAGTAAGGGCAAATACAGCGGATACTGAAGCATCGCCCGCTCCGCCTGCGGCAGGATCGATAGCAACACCTTCGGCGGTAACGGCCCCTGTACAAGTGTCCGGCGTCAAACTATCCCGCTATGCGGCAGGCCAGATCAAGGTCACATGGAAAAAGCATAAAAAGACGAAGTATTACCATGTCTACTATTCAAAAAAGAAGAAAGGGAAATATCGTCTCGCCGGCGTGACTAAAAAAACGCAGTATATTGTAAAGCGGTTAAAAAATAATACAACATACTATTTTTATGTACTGGCATCTGAGAAAAAGACTCCTGTCTCCGGCAAGCCGGCTTCCAAAAAAGTACATATAAAAATAAAGCCGTTTCAGCGGAAAACTGTTTTTGCCGGGGATTCGATCTGCCAGGGCATCGGATACCCAGGATGGGCATATCCGTACATGAGTATTAAGGGAAAGAAAAGGGTAATTGCCTATCGCGGATTAAATACCATTACATTTCACACAAAAAGGATATTTCAGGGACAAACTGGTTTGCAAAAACTAATCTCAGAGAAACCTTCCCGCGTGTATATGATGCTTGGCATGAATGAGATTCATTTCAGGAAGACAGGCAGCATGATCGCAGAGTATAAGGGCATGATAAAGGCGATCAGAAAAGCATGCCCGGACACGGACATCGTCCTATGCGCAATATCCCCGGTTACAAGGGCAGAAAAAGCAAGGCATCCGGGGTGTTGGCAGATACCGGTATTCAACCGCAAACTAAAGGTACTGGCAAAAAAGATGAAGACCAGATACTTGGATTATACTGCGTTCCTGAAGGATTCAGGAGGCTATCTCAAAGCCCGGTATTCAGCGGGGGATGGATATCATTGGAATTCCTCTGCCTATGCAAAATTTGCAAAGGTTGTTTCCCGATATGACAAGGCGCTTGATAAATAATAATTTATCAAGCGCCCTGTTGGGACGCGGCTTTCTCCGCCCTTAATACAGATTACTGACTTTAAACTGCCGCTCAGCCTCTCTCCGCTGATCCTTTTTGGCAATATCCTGCCGCTTATCGTAGAGCTTCTTTCCTTTGGCCAGCCCCACCTCTACCTTCATCAGGCTGCCCTTCAGATACACGCTGAGAGGTACTAACGTATATCCCTTCTGAGCCACCTGCCCTTCGATCTTCCGGATCTCATGGCGGTGAAGCAGTAATTTCCGCACCCGCAGGGGATCCTTATTGAAAATATTGCCCTTCTCGTAAGGGCTGATATGCATCCCGTAGATAAATACCTCCCCCTTCTCGATCCGGATAAAGGCTTCCTTAATGCTGCACTTCCCCATCCTCAGAGACTTGACCTCCGTTCCCGCCAGGGCGATCCCGGCCTCGTATTTATCCTCTATAAAATAATCATGAAACGCCTTTTTGTTGTTGGCGATGAGTTTTCGGCTTTCTTTTCCCATTTTTTTTCTTTTCCTTTCCTCTGCTTTCCCCAGAAATCCTTTTTGCAGAACCCTTCCTCGAAGGCTGCTCCTGGGCTAATACAAAATCCACTGTATGGAGGAGCTTGTCCACCCCGGCCACAGTGACCCGTATCGGTTCTCCCAGCTTAAATACCTTTCTCGTATATTGTCCTATCAGACGATGGGAATCTGCATCGTAATAAAAATAATCTGTTGGGATATTCACAATCCGGATCATCCCTTCCACCGTATTAGGCAGTTCCACAAACATCCCCCAGTGGGTCAATCCGGAAATGATCCCGTCAAAGGTCTCCCCCACAAATTGCTCCATATATTCCGCCTTTTTTATTTTCTCAACCTGACGCTCCGCATCATCTGCCCGCCGCTCCAGACTGCTGGCCTTGGCCGTTACGTCCGGCAGGATCTGGTTATAATGGGATATCCTTCTCTGGGTCAGTTTACCGTGGATATTCTCCTTAATGATCCGGTGGATCTGGAGATCAGGATAGCGGCGGATCGGCGATGTAAAGTGGCAGTAATATTTCATTGCCAGGCCAAAGTGTCCCTCGCATTCCGTGGTATATCTGGCCTGCTTCATCGAACGGAGAGCCAGCCTGCTGATCAGCGCCTCCTCCGGCCTGCCCGCAATATTTTTCATTAATTTCTGCATTTCCTTAGGATGGATCTCTTCTCCGTTCTTAATCTTCAGGGCATAGCCAAAGCTATTGACAAAGGTATTCAGCACAAATATCTTCTCAATATCCGGACGTTCATGGGTGCGGTACACAAAAGGAAGCTCCCTCCAGAAATATTCCTCTGCCACCGTCTGGTTCGCCGCCAGCATAAATTCCTCAATCAGTTCATGGGCGCTGTTTCTCTCATATTCCCTTACATCGATCGGCTTCCCCTCTTCATCCAGGGTAATCTTACTCTCCGGGAAATCAAAGTCTATCGACCCCTGTTTTTTTCTCTTTTTACGCAGGATCCGGGACAGCTCATACATCTGTTCAAACATGGGAACCAGTTCCTTATATCTGCCCCGTTCTCTTTTGTCTCTCTCCCTTACTATTTTGTATATGCTGGTATAGGACATGCGCCGGTCCACCCGGATCACAGTCTCCTCAATCCGATGATCCAGGATATTGCCCTTCTGGTCAATATCCATCATACAGGAAAGCGCCAGCCGGTCCTCTCCCTGATTCAGCGAACAGATCCCGTTGGAAAGGCGGTGGGGCAGCATAGGGATCACCCGGTCTACCAGATATACGCTGGTCCCCCGCTTTAACGCCTCCTTATCCAGAGGGGAATTCTCCGTTACATACTGGCTCACATCAGCGATATGCACCCCCAGGTGATAGATATTCTCGTCCCTGGTCAGGGTAATGGCGTCATCCAGATCCTTGGCGTCCTCCCCGTCAATGGTAACGGTGGGCAGCATCCGGTAATCCGCCCGTCCCTCTTTCTCTGACTCCGGCACCTCTTCTCCTATCCCCTCTGCCTGCCGCATCACCTCATTGGGATATTCCTCTGGCAGATCATATGCCCGGATCACAGAGAGGATATCCACCCCGGGATCATTTACATGACCCAATATCTCAACGACCTTTCCCTGGGTCCTGTGGGTATCATCGCCGAAGCTTATTATGTCTACTACTACTTTATGGCCGGTAACTGCGCCCTTGCTGTCTTCTTTGTGCACATAAATATGCTGCGTGATCTTTTGATTGTCCGCTATCACGATGCCATATCCCTTTTGGCGCTGATACTCTCCTACGATCCTCTGATTGCCGTGTTCCAGAATATTGAGGATCTCCCCCTGGGAACGCTTTTTCTCGGTGGCGGCCTTCTTTATGATCACCTGGACCAGATCCCCGTCCATGGCATTCTTGCTGCATAGCCCGGGAACAAAAATATCCTCGTTCTCTTCCAGCACGCGTACAAAGCCGAAGCCGCGCTGGGTAGCCATATATCTCCCCACCTTCACATCCGGCGGCGTGACCTTGATCTTCCCTTCCCGGTTGACCGTCAGCTTCCCCTCCGTAGTCAGCTCATCCAATATCTGGCGCAGATCCTTCAGCTCTGTGGAAGGCACCCTCAGCAAGGTAGCCATTTCTTTGATCGTCAGTGGCCTGTACCCCTTGGATGTAACAAATTCAAATACCATTTGTTTCTTTTCATCTAATTCTTCCCGCCGCATACTTCCTCCATCCTGTAGCTCTATCAGGAAATAACCTGCAGGGCCATCCCTTTATCAATATTAGAACAACTCTATCTTTTACCAGTATATCTCTTTTTTGCCATTTTGTATAGACTCTGCTTTCCGATATCCTATCCTTAACAAAAAAATGCAGAAAGCCTTTCCTTCCAGTCAGGACTTCCTGCATTTTTCTGTTTTATCTTTATCTTCTCTGCAGCTACGCAAAGATATCCATATTCAGTAACAGAGACAGCACTATAAAGATCACTGCCAGGATCTTTGTCGCCAGTTCGAGGCCGCCCTCCATGGAACGCCCCTTATTCTTGCCCCAATAGGATTCCGCCGCCCCGCTGATCGCTCCGGTCAGGCCGGCCTGCTTTCCTTCCTGCATCAGAACAACAACCGTCAACGCAATACATACCAGGATGTATGCAATCAATATGATACCATGAATAATAGAAATCATTCTTTAAATCCTCCATTCCTTTGTGCCGAAAACAACTTATCCCGTACACTATTCTGTCTGACTGGCCCCATTATCAATCCCCGAAGGGAATCCTTCGTAACCATGCCTGCCTATCATAACACAGACTTCCGGGAATTTCAAGTCAAAAAGGATAAAATCCCCACAAAGCGCAGAAGCCTATCTTTATTTCTTGATCAATAAAGATTTTCCTGTCATTTCTTTCGGCTGTTCCAGGCCCATGATCTGGATCAAAGTGGGCGCAATGTCCGCCAGGCAGCCGCCCTCCCGCAAAGTATATGCGGCATCGTAGTTCACGAGGATAAACGGGACAGGATTTGTGGTATGGGCCGTGAAGGGCGCCCCTGTCTCCGGGTCGATCATCTGCTCTGCATTGCCGTGATCGGCGCAGATAAACAATACACCGTCCACCTTCCTGACCGCTTCTACGGCAGCTCCTACACACTGGTCGATCCTCTCTACAGCCTTGACTGCAGCCGGTATCACTCCGGTATGGCCTACCATATCCGGATTGGCAAAGTTGATCACGATCACATCGTATTGGCCAGATGTGATAGCGGCCGTCAGACGCTCTCCCACCTCCGGCGCGCTCATTTCCGGCTGTAAATCATAGGTTGCCACCGCAGGGGACTTGACCAGGGAACGGTCTTCATTCTTATTGGGTTCCTCTACACCACCGTTAAAGAAGAAGGTGACGTGGGCGTATTTCTCTGTCTCTGCCAGGCGGAGCTGCGTCTTGCCCTGGGCCGCCAGAAATTCCCCAAAGGTATTGTCGATCGTCTCCTTCTTAAAGGCTACCAGCTTATTGCCGATCGTCTCATCGTAATCCGTAAAGCATACATAGACCAGAGGCATAAATCCATTTTTCCGCTGGAAGGCATCAAAGGATTCCTCGCAGAAGGCGCGGGTGATCTCTCTTGCCCGGTCCGGACGGAAATTAAAGAAAATAATGGAATCATTTGGCTTAACTACGGCCCTTGGCTGTCCATTCTCTTCAATCACGGTGGGCACTACAAATTCATCATTCACATCCTGGCCATAGGAATCTGCGATCGCCTGTACCGCATCCTGCGCCCGGTTGCCTTCCCCACATACCAGGGCATTATATGCTTTCTCCACACGTTCCCAACGGTTATCCCGGTCCATAGCGTAGTAACGCCCATGGACGCTAGCGATCTTGCCCACGCCAATCTCATCCATCTTTTTCTCCAGCTCCTCCACAAACCCTTTTCCGGAAGTGGGGGCTGTATCCCGGCCATCCAGGAAGCAATGGACATAAACATTCTTTATATCATTGCGTTTTGCCATTTCCAGCAGGCCATATAAATGGGTATTATGGCTGTGGACGCCTCCATCTGACAGAAGGCCGTACAGATGGAGGTCGGAATTGTTCTTCTTCACATTCTCCATTGCCTGTAACAGTTCAGGATTCTGGAAGAACGTCCCATCCTCAATGGACTTGGTGATGCGGGTCAGCTCCTGATAAATGATGCGGCCTGCGCCGATATTCATATGCCCTACCTCAGAGTTACCCATCTGGCCATCCGGAAGGCCTACTGCCAGTCCGCTGGCATTTCCTTTTACAAAAGGACACTCTGCCATCAGCCTGTCCATTACCGGAGTGTCCGCCATGGCAATCGCATTCCCCTCCGTCCTCTCATTCAGGCCATATCCATCCAGTACCATCAATACAACCGGTTTCTTGCTCATATTTCCTTCCTTTCTGCATCCTGCAATAAAATATATTTGTAAGGCTCCGGCAAATGCCGGAATTGATCTCTCATACCAAATAGAAAGTATACATGATTTGGCAAAACAAGTCAATTTACCAGAAAAATATAGACTGGCATATTTGCGTCTGCAGAAAAGTATGGTAGAATCTATAGTAAGAATATAGTGGGAAATTGGAGGTGTTGCCTATGCTTAAGGCGATTATTTTTGATATGGACGGTGTGATCATTGACAGCGAGCCCCAACATGCCCGGGCTGCATTACAGGTATTGACAGATTATGGCGTGTCCACCGATCTGGAATATTGCTACAGCTTTATCGGCAGTTCTACGGCAGAAATGGCCAAAACGTGTGTCCGGCAATTTCATATGTCCGTATCCCCCGAGCAGCTGTTGGCAGAGATCAACCAGGCGAAAGCAAAGCTGGTGCGGAAGGAGGGCTATACCCCTCTTCCCGGTGTAAAAGAGCTGATCCAGCAATTATATAAAGAGGGGATCGCCCTGGCTATCGCTTCCTCCTCTTCCCTGGCAGAGATCCAGCATGTAGTCAAAACCCTGGGCATCCAAAAGTATTTTGACAAGCTGGTATCCACTGCGCAGGTGGCTCGCCCCAAACCGGCGCCGGACATTTTCCACCTTACTCTGGCAAAGCTTGGCGTCAGTCCCAGAGAGGCTTTAGTGATCGAAGACTCTCAGCTGGGAACGGAGGCTGCGGCTGCGGCAGGGCTTACCACGGTGGGCTATCTGAATGTAAATTCCGGGAACCAGGCTCTGGAAAAGGCTTTCGTACTCCTTACCTCCTTCCAGGATCTGAAACCGGTCTTTTTTGAAAATGTATTGAAACGCAGCCACGGGGAACCCATTACTATCGCCAATACCCGCCGCCTGATCATCCGGGAGTTATCAGAGGAAGATATCCCCCAGATCTATCAGATCTACAGCGACCCGCAGATACGCCAGTATATCGACAATATTGACGATTATCTGGAAGCGGAGATGGAAAAGCAGCGGGCTTACATACGCAATGTATATTCCTTTTACGGATACGGCCTGTGGGGCGTATTCAGCAAGACGAGCCGCCAGCTGATCGGCCGCTGCGGGATCGAGAATCAGGTGATCGATGGCAGGGAGGAGATCGCCCTGTCCTATCTCCTGGACAGCCAACACTGGGGCTACGGCTATGCCATTGAATGTTGCAGCGCCGCATTACTCTATGCCAATCAGGAGCTGGATATCCATCGCATAGTAGCCCTGATCGACCAGACTAATGTCCGTTCCCTGCACACTGCGCAGAACCTGGGTATGAAGCCGGAAAAGGAAGTGATCGACCAGGGAAAGAAATATACTCTCTATGTAAAAATATTTCCCGAACAGGATATGAAATCATAAGGCTCCACAGAAACATACCGGCAGAAGACTGCAGACAGGAATCATCACTACAGCGTTCTGCCGGCATGCCGTGGAAATGTTACCGGTTGTCGTCTTTATCTGTCCCGTCATCTTCGCCGCTGGTAACATCATTTACAGCATCATCTACATCGTCTACGGCGTCTTCCACACCATCCTCTATATCATCCACTACGCCGCTGCCGGTATCATCCGTAGCCGCCGGGCTGGTTTCCTCCATAGTAGCCTCAGCGGAAGCAGTTTCCTCAGCTGCCGCGCTTTCCGACACTCCCGGAGATGCCTGCGCGCCATCCGATGTACCGCAGCCAGAAAAGGTGATTGCAGATAAACAAAGGGCCATTGCAAATGCATAAATTTTCTTTCTCATAATATTTCGTCTCCATTTCTGCGCTGCTTTCTCAATATAAGGCCATAGCAGGCCTGCAGGTCCGCATCGGGCAGCGCGCAGACACGTCCCCGCTTTCCTTTTGGTGCCGTCAACGGCAAATAACATTTGTTTCTTTGTCCCTACTATTATTTCTTACAAATCAAAAAATATTCTTTTTTCCAAAAACTTAACACCTTTTCTGATTTTTTTCATAAGATATCTTAAATATTGGCGGAATTCTGGTAAGGGAGGGATTTCTTTGGATATGCTCCTCACTGTCAATGACCTGGCTTACTCCTATCACTCTCTGTCAGGGGAGACTCAGGTCCTGGATGGAATCAGCTTTTCCATACAGCAGGGGGAATTTGTGGCGATCGTTGGTCCCAGCGGCTGCGGCAAGTCTACCCTGCTGTCCCTGATCTGCAGGCTGCTCACACCGGACAGCGGCGAGATCCTTCTGGAGGAAGGGAAAAAGGTCGGCTATATGCTGCAAAAGGATCATCTGCTGGACTGGAGAACTACAGAGAAAAACGTCGCCCTGGGTATGGAGATCAACCACCAGCTTACAGAACAGACTTATCTACAGATCGACTATATGCTGAACAATTATGGATTGGTGGGATTCCGGAAAGCCCGGCCGGATGAGTTGTCCGGCGGAATGCGCCAACGCGCGGCTTTGATCCGTACCCTTCTGTTGGAGCCAGATCTTCTGCTGTTAGACGAACCCTTTTCTGCCCTGGACTATCAGACCCGGTTGTCTGTATCCGATGATATCTGGAAAATATTGCAAAAAGAAAATAAGACCGCCCTTTTGATCACCCATGATATTTCCGAAGCCATCAGCATGGCAGACAGAATCCTGGTATTCTCCAGACGCCCTGCTGCGATCAAAAAGGAAATCCCGGTGATACTCACCTGCCCCAACGGCCGCACACCGTTTCACGCCAGGAGCGCGCCGGAATTTAAAGAATATTTTAATCTGGTATGGAAGGAGCTGAATGACGATGAATAGATCCCAGAAGGAATTTCTGGCACAATACCGGCGCAGGCGCCGTATCGTCAATGTATGGCGCTGCCTGCTCCTTCTCCTGTTTGTTGGCGCCTGGGAGGGTTCCACCATGACAGGGCTGCTGGATCCTTTCATTTTCAGCAGCCCCTCCCGGATCCTGTCCAGCTTTATCTCCATGCTGAAGGACCGCAGTATCCTCTATCATATGGGAATCACCTTATCAGAAACCTTTATCAGTTTCTTCCTGGTGATCCTTATCGGTATCCTTCTGGCTATCGTTTTGTGGTGGAATAGCACTTTGGCAAAGATTCTGGAACCTTACCTCGTAGTGTTGAACAGCCTTCCCAAGACTGCCCTCGCCCCAGTATTCATCGTCTGGCTGGGCAATAATATGAAAACAATCCTGGTGGCCGCTGTGTCGGTAGCTGTCTTCGGCACTACGATCACACTGTACAGCAGTTTCCAGTCTATGGACGAGGATAAGATCAAGCTGATACGCACTCTGGGAGGCAGCAAAAAAGATATTCTCTGGAAATTAATACTCCCCGGCAATATTCCTGCCATTATCAGCGTCATGAAGGTAAACATCGGCCTGACACTGGTAGGCGTTATTATCGGGGAGTTTCTGGCCGCCAAAGCCGGCCTTGGTTATTTAATTGTCTATGGAAGCCAGGTTTTCAAGCTGGACTTTGTCCTCCTGTCCATTGTTATCCTGTGCTTCATATCTACTGCGCTTTACCTGCTGATCTCTCTGCTGGAAAAAATATGTACCCGCCATTATCAATGAGAGGCTTCCTTATACTGGACAACTTTTTCAAATTCGTCCACGATCTCCTGATCCGGAGCCTTTGTTGACAGGCTTACCACTATGATCAGCAAGAGGCTGAAGAAGAATCCTACCAGCAGAGAATAGATACCGGTATAATCTCCCAGCGTCTGTCCCTGGATCAGGGGAATGTAATCCCACAGGATCACAAGCAGGCCGCCAGAGACGATCCCTGCCACAGCTCCCGGCAGATTGACACGCTTCCAGAACAGAGCGCATACTACTACGGGGCCAAAGGCTGCGCCCAGTCCCGCCCAGGCGTCTGCCACCAGGTTCATGATGCTGGAATTCTTATCCCAGGCGATCACATATGCCACGACAGCCACCAGCACTACAGTAATACGGCTGACTGCCAGCAGCCGTTTATCATCTGCATCCGGTTTAAACATGTTCTTATAAATATCCTTTGATACCGAAGAGGAGCATACTAAAAGCTGGGAATCCGCAGTGGACATAATTGCCGCCAGGATCCCGCACAGGAAGATGCCTCCTATAAAAGGAAGAGCGATATCACTGGTAAACACTTTATCGATCATTTCAATGAATACGCTTTCCGCAGTGGTGTCGGTCCCTTCTGCGCCCAGTACCTGGGGATACAGATAGGCCCTTCCTATCACGCCGATAGCGCAGGCCATGAACAGGGAAATAAAGCACCATGCGATCGCAATCACACTGGATTTCTTCAATTCCTTCTCATTCTTTACCGCCATAAAACGGACCAGCACATGGGGCATGCCACAATAGCCCAGTCCCCATGCCACATTGGAAAGGATATCAATAAAACGATAGGGCTTCCCATTATTAGAGAACAGGCTCATATAATCTCCATAACTGCCGTCATATCCCGCCGCTGTATTGCTCTGGGTAACCAATGCACCAAAATCGCCGCTAATGAAGGCGTATGCTATGATAGGCACCAGCATGAGGCCGACCAGCATCAGCATTCCCTGCACAAAGTCCGTGGTACATACTGCCAGGAAACCTCCCATGAAGGTATATGCCAGGATAACCACAACGCCAATTGTCAGGGCAATATGATAATCGATCCCAAACACCGTGTTAAAAAGCTTTCCGCCGGAAGCCAGGGCGGACGCCGTATACACCAGGAAGAAAATCACAATAATGACAGAAGATATGGTAAGCAGAATTTTCTTTTTGTCCCGGAAGCGATTCTCAAAAAATTCCGGCAGGGTCATGGAATTGTTGGCAACTATGGTGTAACGGCGAAGACGCTTGGAAATCAGCAGCCAGTTACATACCGTGCCCGCAAACAGACCGATAGCGATCCATGCCTGGCCTGTTCCCATGGCATAGATAGAACCGGGAAGCCCCATCAGCAGCCACCCGCTCATGTCAGAAGCCTGGGCAGACAGGGCGGCAACCCAGCCATTCAGTCCCCTTCCTCCCAAAAAGTAATCCTCTGCGTTTTTTGTCTTTTTCATCGACCAAAAACCGATCACGATCATCAGTAACAAATATACAACAAACGCCGCCATAATAGCGATCACATTGATGTTTGCCATGCTAGTACCTCCCAATTATCAATCTCTGTTTTCCAGTTCCTGAAAGCCTCTATGGTGTCCTACATATTTGTACGCCGGCCGTATGATCTTGCCCCGGTTGACTAATTCCTCCAACCGGTGGGCGCTCCATCCGGAGATCCGCGCCAGGGCAAAAAGAGGGGTGAACAATTCTCTTGGTATCCCCAGCATCGTATAGACCAGCCCACTATAAAAATCTACATTGGCGCATACAGGTTTTACCACATGACGGTGCTTCATCAGCAGCTCCCCGGAAATCTTCTCAACTCTTTCATACAGGGCAAACTCTTCTGTCAGCCCCTTTTCCTGGGCCAGCTTTTGGGCATATTCCTTCAGTACCACTTCTCTGGGATCGGAGATCGTATAGACTGCATGGCCCATGCCGTAGATCAGCCCACTCCTGTCAAAGGCTTCCCCTGCCAGGATCTTGCCCATATATTCCCTCAAAGCCTCTTCATCGCTGCAATCTCTGCAATTCGCCCTGATATCGTCAAACATCTGCTGCACCTTCAGATTGGCCCCTCCATGGCGGGGGCCTTTGAGCGATGCGATGGATGCCGCTACCGCCGAATATGTATCGGTACCGGAAGAGGTAACTACGTGGTTGGTAAAAGTAGAATTATTGCCTCCCCCATGTTCTGCATGCAACACTAATGCCACATCCAGCACCCTGGCCTCCAGCTCTGTGTATTGGCCATTGGGGCGGAGCATCTGCAGGATATTCTCTGCCGTGGATAATTCTGGAAGCGCCGGCTTGATCACCAGGCTTTCTGAATAATGAAAATGGCGATGGGCATGATAGCTGTAGACCGCCATCAAAGGAAGCTTGGCGATCAGCTGCAGCGACTGGCGGAGTACATTAGGCACAGAAATATCATCCGGATCCGCATCGTAAGAATACAATGCCAGGACACACCTCTGCAAGCCGTTCATCAGATTCCCGCTGGGCTTCTTCATGATCACATCCCGGAGAAACGGGCCGGAAAGTTCCTGCAGGCTCTTGATGATCTGCACAAACACGTCCAATTGCTCCTTGTTGGGCAGACGTCCAAACAACAGCAGATATGTGGTCTCCTCAAAGGCATATTTGCGGGAAAGCCCGCTGCCGATCAACTCCCTCACATTATATCCCTGATAGTACAGTTGTCCGTCTGTAGGCTCCTTCACACCATCTACCACCCGGAATCCCACCACATCAGAAATCTCCGTCAGGCCGGTAAGCACTCCTTTCCCTGTACTGTCCCGCAGGCCTCTTTTCACATCATATTCCTGATATAGGTTTAGGTCGATCTCGCCTGATCTCATACAGTTTTCCAACAGCTCATCAAATTTGGCATCCAACTGTTTACTCAGCGCCATCATTGATACACTATCCATATGATCTCCCTCCTGTCTCTCTCCTGCATACTACAAAACATTGCATACAAGTATACAATCCAGCAGGCAACTATTTCCTCCAAACCACACAATGATATTACTATACCTTAAATCCCTTGTTTTCGTCAAGTTTCTATATATTGAAAAGAGATGCCGCCCTCTGCAGCACCTCTTTTTGCTATGGAAATCTCCTGTATTCCTTTCCTGTCTTTAGATCAGGATACAATCCTTGAACGGTATTCCAGCCGGAGCTTGTCCGTCAGAAGCGCCATAAACTCGGAATTGGTCGGCTTGCCTTTTCCGGCGCAGATCGTGTTGCCAAACACCTCTTCCAGGGTCTCCATGTTTCCTCTCCTCCATGCCACCTCGATCGCATGCCGGATCGTACGTTCCACACTGCTGGAAGTGGTCTTGAACTTCTTGGCTATGGAAGGATACAGGCATTTGGTGATATATTGGAGCATATTTCTGTCATAAAATGCCATAATGATCCCCTCCCTTATATACTGGTATCCTTTGATATGAGCGGGAATCCCAATTTCCAACAGGATATTTGTCACATCCATTTCCAAATCCCCGGAATAGTTGTAACCGCTTTTCGCGTTCATAACTGTTTTCTCTGCTTTTTTCTCCTCCGGCTTATCCGAAATCCGCTTATGTACGTCCTGTACTGCCGTTTTCTCGCTGTTTACCTGAAGAATCTGCAATATTCTCTGTATCAGTACTCTGGCGGACATAGGCTTCATCATATAATAATCAGCCCCGCATTCCAATGCCTTAACCACCAGGCTGTTCATCCGCAGCGCCGTTTCAATAATAATAATCGGCTCTTTTTCCGGTTTATCTGCTTTCATTTCCTCTAAAATACCAATTCCGTCAATTCCCGGCAAGATCAGATCCATAACTATAATATCCGGCCTTTCTCTGCGGATCGCATCTAATGCCGCCTTTCCATCCCCGGTAGCTATCAGGACTTCAAGCCCCATGTCCTCCATTACCTGCGCTTTACTTTCCCTATCTTGCGTATCACTGTCTGCAATCACAACACGCAAATGAGTCTCTCCCATGACTCTCCTCCCATCTACAGCAAATGCTGTCATAAAAATGTCTTTTTGGTAAAATTTTACCAACTGTTATTTATAGTATACTCATGATGATGGGAACTAAATGGAAGGTAAATGGAATTATCCTTACTATGAAATGGAATTAAAATGGAATTGAAACATTTTTTGAAGAAAAAATAGAAAAAAATACGGCATCCGACAGAAATTTTCTTGCTCGGATGCCAGATTTTACTGTTTATGCCAGATTGAATCTTTCTTTCATTGGAGCCTTTAAGACAGGCCGATATATTTATCCAGCAGCGCCATCCTTCCCTCAGCCCAGCTGTACTCCAACATATATTCCCCGATAAATTGTTCCGATGCTTTTCTGTCTCCATCCAATAAATCGTACAGATCGCAGTCGAATTGTTCTGTATCTACTCTCCGGATTCCCCGGTTCGTTACCAGGATCTGCTCTGCCTGGTGCGCTTTCAGCTCATTCTGCAGGGTCTTGCCAATCTTGCTGCACAAGCTCTGGGTCGCCTCATCGTTGGGACGTTCTTCCCACAGGACGCTGATGATCTGCTCACTGGTCACTGTCCCGCCCCGCCTGTCAATAAGCAGCGCCAGCAATTCCTTTGCTTTGCTGCTTTTAAACATGATCGGCCTGCCGTCTACAAACAGATCAAAATGGCCAAAGGTTCTGGCAAAGATCCGCTTTCTCCTCCTTTTAGACAACAGCCTGGCAGATTCTACAGCATACCGCAGGTCCCCTTCTGAATATGGCTTAGTCAGATAAGCCGCCGCATGAAGCTTGTGCGCCTCCATGGCGTAGTCCTCATGGGCTGTGATATAGATCACCATAATATTGGGATGGATCTTTTTCAGGCGGTTGCCCAGAGCGATCCCATCCATATCGCCGATCTGGATATCCAGCACTGCCAGTTCCACTTCATTGTGTTCCGCAAATTCCAGGGCTTCCCTGCCACTGCAAAAGGTCCCGATGATCTCAATCTCACAGATATTCTCAGCCTCGTATTTAAAGATCTCCAGGGCATGTACCTCGTCATCCACCAGAATTGTTTTCATAGGCTACCTCCTTATATCTGTCCCTCTTTTGGTATATGTAATTTCCTGGCGCTTTCCTCAGGGATCTGCAGGAGGATCCTTGTCCCCTCCCTCCGATGGCTTTTCACCAACAACCGCCCCTGGGTTAATTCTTCCAGACGGATCCGTATGTTCTCGATCGAACCCGTCTTGGTCTTCTGGCTCTGGATCTGTTCCGGCACAAAACCACAACCATTATCTGCGATCTCAATCTGGTAGTACCCTTCTTTGAGATAACTGCGGATCGATACAGTGCCTCCTTCCCTGGAACTGCATATCCCATATATCACAGCATTTTCCACCAATGGCTGAATGCTCATAGGCGGGAGGTAGAAGTCCTCCTCCCGAAGATCGTATTCCACATTTACTTTGGAGAATCTGGCCATCTCAATGTTGGCATATGCCCTGACCTGTTCCATTTCTCTCCGGAAAGAGACTACACCGCTCTGCTCCTTGATATTTAGATTATAACGGAGATATTTTGCGAAATCGTCTACCAGGCTGCACGCCTGTCTCTGATCTGTGATCACTGCGCATTTTATCGTATTTAGAGCGTTAAAGATAAAATGCTGGTTCAACTGATTATTCATCAGTCTTTCTTTTAAATTATTTAACTCTCTTTCGTCCATTGCCCCTCCTTCGGATGTGCCCTGACCTTCATCCCCGCCGGAAGAGTCTGCCAATAGAATAAATCAGAAGTCTCTCTGTCAACTATGCTTTCCAACCCCAGAGCCCTGCCGCTGCATCAGTTCCCGTTTGATCAGCCGCAAAAGGCTGGGGTATTCCACCGGTTTCAAAATGTAACCGTTCATCCCCGCCTCTCTGCTCCGTTCCCTGTGTTCCGGCAGTATATTTGCCGATACGGCATAGATTGCAATCATTTCACTGTCCGCCCTGTTGGACTGCCGGATCCTCTCTGCGGCTTCATAGCCGTCCATCCCTGCCATATTAATATCCAACAGCACCATCTGATACTCATGCTCCTGAGACTCCAGATACTTCTGTACCGCTGCTTCCCCGTCAAAGACAGCATCTACCTGCAGGCCTCTGTCCTCCAAAATCACTTTGATCGCCTGAAGATTTAAGTCATTATCATCTGCTATCAGAATTTTCTGTCCCTGAAATCCTCCGATCTCAGCCAATTCATCATCCCAGATAAATTTCATACACAAGCCTCCTTCAACTAGCCCCTCGCAATCTCCCGAGTCACTTGACGCACCTCTTCCAGAAACATCTTTTCATGCTCTGTCATCTGGTAGCCCCGGGGATATACATATATATCCTTCATATAACGCCGGTAATCCTCACATGGTTTCTGAAATAAATGATACCGTTCCAGGATCTCTCCGGGCAGAGGAGATACCCACATGAAAGTATTCGTCTCATCTGCCAACAGGTCAAACTGGCTCCCTCGCTCGTACACATAGATGCAACGCTCCGCATTTCTCTCCTTCTGTAGTGCCGCATCCCCATGAGCCAGAGAAGGGATCACCGTATCTCCATGGAGGATCTCCACACAGTCCTTCAGATCCTCATAATAGATCTTGTCCTTGCCTGCCAGAGGATTATCAAGTGACATAATGAATATATACTCAAAGTCCAGTACTTCCTCATATGTAAGCCCTTTCAGCTGCAGCAGGGACAAAAAATATTTCTCATAGCGCACATCATAACGGATGATGCCTGTAGAATATTTTTGTTCCACGATGTCGTTGATAACATCTACTGAACTGGTTTCATTGAAGGTGATCTCCATCCCCCGGCCATCATCGATCTTCTGCACAAAACGGGTAAAACCATGGGTGATATAGCTTGCTCTGGGAACAGCAATGCTCATTTCCACCCTCCCCTCCTGGGGAGCCTGGCAAAAGTTTTCCAGCTCCTGAAACTGATCGACTGCCTTCTGTGCCGCTGCCAGAAATTCCTTTCCTTTCTTCGTTGGCGCCATCCCTTTGTTCTTGCGGACAAAGATACAAAATCCTATGCTCTGCTCCAGCTCCTTGATGATCTTGCTTAAATTCGGCTGGCTGACGCAGAGGTGTCTGGCGGCATTGGTAACAGAACCACATTTCTCAATTTCCAGGGCATATTTTAAACTGGTCAGATTCACGGATATCTCCTCCTTGGTGTCTGTTATTTCATATTATCCTTCCGCAAAAATATTGTCAACTCCTGTCTTAGCTTTCGTCCTCTCCCTTTCGACCTCCATCGACTTCCCCTTTCATTCAATTCTTTTTTGTCTTCCTCTCCAGTGAATATCCTCTGCCGTAATGGGTGCGGATCTCTACGCCGGAATCCTTTAATTTATGCCGCAGCTGTTTGATAATGGTGTCTATGCTGCGGCTGTTGCCGGCTTCCTTTCCCCATACCTGCCGGACCAATGTCTCCCTGCTTACCAACAGTCCCCTCTCCTTGAGCAGGCAGCAGAACACCTCGTATTCTTTCCTGGTCAGCTTCCGGCCTTCCCAGCTCAGGGGGAGCTCCCTCTCTTCCTCATTCCGCCTCACCAGCAGGATCCGCTGCCATAAGACAGGAAAAGGCTTTCCTGCGCACTGATAATCTCCCGCCCCGGCCGCCAGGCACTGTTGCTCCTCAAAATAATTTTCCCTGTCCACCAGGACCATTATGGCAAATCCATGGCGGCGCAGCCGCCTTATCAGTGGAAGCCGCCTCTGTTCCTGCCGCAGATATAACAGAACACAAGCCGCCTTCCCATAGGACGGCGGCTCCTCCAATTCCTTTTCTTCCAGCCGGAGCGCACAGGCTCCCGCTTCTTCTATCTGTTGTTTCCATTCCTGATACCAGTCTTCATCATCGGTAAATATTCTTATCTCCATTCCTCATGCCTCCAGGAGGCGGCTATCTCGTAGCCCGTATCCTCCAACCGCTGTATCAGTCCCTCCAGGTTTTCTCTGTCCCTCTGATGCCTGCCGGTCCTCCGGCCGTTTAGGACGCCGTTGTCCTGGTAATTGTCTGGAGTAAGGTCAAAAGCCACTGCATTGGCTCCCGATTCCAATGCCTTGCGCCGCCCCTCCCGGTCTAATGCGGTCAGAGCCCCGGCTGCCGGCAGAAGCGCAGACGGCAGAATAAGGCGCAGCAGCGACAACAGATAGCAGGTCAGATCACTGTTCCCCGCCCTCTGCTTCTCAAAGGGAGTATTCGCCGCCGGTATAAAGGGGCCAATGGATACCAGCTGGGGATCCAGCTGCTTCAGAAACAGCAGCTCCTCTGCCAGCTGGTCTATAGTCTGATAGGGCGTTCCTATCAGAAATCCGGTTCCCACCTGATATCCGATCTCCTTCATTTCCCAAAGGCATTGCTTCTTCCGCAGAAGGGACATATTGCCGGGATGAAGCTTTTTATAGTGGCTGTCCACTGCAGTCCCATGGCGTAGCAGATAACAGTCAGCCCCGGCTTCATACCAGGCTTTGTATACCTGACGGGATTTTTCTCCCAAAGAAAGGGTTATGGAAACATCGCTATATGCTTTCTTGATCTTCTCCAGGATCTGCGCTACTTCCTTCTCTGTGTAATACAGATCCTCTCCTCCCTGGAGCAGGAAGCTGCGAAGCCCTTTCTCATAGCCCCGGGCGCAGCAGTCCAGGATCTCCTGTTGCTCCATGCGGTAACGGCGGACAAAACGGTTCTCTCTCCGCATTCCACAATAATAGCAGTCATTCCTGCAATAGTTGGACAGATGGACCAGCCCCTGGACCAATACTGCGCCTGTATGCTGGTTCCGCCTTATCCGCCTGGCCTTCTGGCTCAGATATTCCACGAGCTGGCTGTCCCGGAATTGGATCAGCTCTATATATTCCTCTTTCTCCAGTGTCCCCCGGATCTCCAGCCGGTCTGCCAGTTCTCTTAACCCATCATTCATTCTTGCGCTCCCCTCCAGAATCTCCCTGCTATGCCATCTGATCATCCACAATTTCAAACTGGCGTATTACGCTGCATATTGTCTGTGAAAGCTCTCCTTTTAGTTCCTCCAATGTACACGGCGAGTTCTGCAGGATTACGTTGTAGCTGGTAGAGCTGACCAGTTCCACAATGAGATAGATCATCACTTCCTGGTTGCGGAAGCGGCGGTGGGATTCCCGGATCATGTCCTGGAAAATATCCATAGAACTCTTATTCTCCATCCGAGGGATCCGGATATGGGAGAAAATCCCCCAGCTAAGGTTCTTCGTAATAAATTTCAGCAGGGCCGGATTGTCCTCCAGCTGGTCCAATATATGCTCTGCAATAAATACCACCCGTTCTTCCAATGTGTCCAGGCTCTGCCGGTACAATTCCGAACGGGCTCTGGCAAAAAGCTGGCTCGCCTGATGGGTGATCAGTCTGTCCCTTATATCGTACTTATCCTTAAAATACAGATAAAAGGTCCCTTTTGCCATCTTTGCCTTTTTTACGATATCCTCAATGGACGTATTCGTAATCCCCTTTTCTGTAAACAGGGCAAAAGCGGCGGACAACAGGTCTTCCTGTTTCTTCCGCTTCTTTTCTTCCGTTTTACTTCCCATATTATTCCTGCTCTCCATCCTCGGAGGTAATCTCTTCCGTTGACAAAATGAATTTTACGCTGCCTTCCATTTGCTTCGAGATTCCTCCAAAGCTCTGATAATCCTCTGCGGCATCATTAACGGCAGAAAGCCTGTCATGAAGTGTATCGGCCGATCCCAGCAGATCGGTCACTGCATCTGCCAGCGTCTGGATCCCCTCCTGACTGAATTTCTCCATGCCGTCCCGCAATGTCTTAGCTCCATCGTTCAGATCAGAGATTCCCTCTTCCACATCATCTGTAGCTGTGAATAATTCCTTTACCCCAGTATACAGGGTATTCAGCCCTTTTGCCAGTGTTTTTGCCCCGCTGCGCAATTCTTTGCTGCTGCCGGTGATCTTTTTCACATTCTTTTTGATGGTTTTTCCATTTTTTACCAGCTTCTTCGCTCCGCTGTCCAGAGTCTTATTATTAGCAGCCAACGTATTCGCTCCGGTATTCATTGTATCCACACTAGTGGACAGGGCAGAGATCCCCTGGCTGATCTTTGTATTGCCCTCTGTCAGCTGGGAAGAACTTTGCCGCAGCTGGTCTGCATAGCCGGATAAGCTGGCGGCTGCCGTCTCCAGGGCAGACGCTCCTGTATAGAGATTCTGTTCCTGGGAATCCGTGGCCGTAGCCTTCTGCATCGCTGCCAATGCCAATGCCAGATCTGCCTCTCCCTTTTGGTCGGCTTCCCCATCATCCTTTCCATTCGTAGCTGCATCGATGCCGGCTGCTATCTGCTCTCCTCCCTGAATATACTGTATCGCCCCTGTCAGCGCTGCTGCCTGGGCTTTGTATTGAAGAGCAGCCTGGTTGTCGCCCTGTGCCTGGGCCTGGGCTGCCAATTGGGTGTATCCTGTCAGCATCTGTTCCAATCCCTGGACACAGCTGTCCAGCTCCTCTGTCTCTTTCAGCTGGCTTACTGTCTCATTCATTTTCTTCACACCCTGGGCCGCGCTGGTAAGTCCATTATCCAGAGATACAACTCCATTTTTCAGCGAGGAGGCTCCCGAGGTAAGAGAAGTCATATTTTCCTGGGAGAGCAGCGTATTGACAGAGGTCACAAAAGTATTGACCCCATCCCCGAAGGTTTTGTACTGCTCCGGCAGGCCGGAGGTAGCATCCCTTAACTGTCCTACGGCGCTTACCAGGCTCTGAGTCCCCGCCGTATAAGAAAGCACTCCTTTAGAAAGCTTCTGGGTTCCTTTGACATAATCCTTCACGCCTCCCAAAAGCTTATCGGTTCCTTTCGTATATGCGGCTACCCCTGTATTCAGCTTACGGCTTCCATTGTCCAGCTTGCCGGTTCCCTTTTTCAGGGTCCCCACTGCGTCTGCGTATTCCTGGAAGCTGTCTTTTAAGGTCTGCGTCCCACTCTGGATATCATTGGTCCCATCTACCAGCAGCTGAGTCGAGTCTGTCAGCTCATCCAGCTTATCTTCCAATTCTTTCCCATCTTCTGCCTGATCCAGCTCCAGTTCACCGAAAAACTGGCTGCTTGCCATGGTATACATAGCTTCCAGCTGGAAATCTGTCACGTCTGCCTGGATCGTCACGGTATCCGTCAGCTTCTTCTGCAGACGGGACAGATCTACTCCCGCATCCTCCAGGGCATCCAGGGAATCCAGGGCAAGGTTCTCCTTCATTCCCGGCATCCCATAGGCCGCTACGATATGATTCTCCCCTTCTGACAGAACAGTCCCATTGTCAACTGTCACATTGGAAAAATTGTCTACAGGAAGAATTGCCCCTGTGATCATCAGGAATGGTGTGTAGATCAGCTCTTTCTTCCCACCAATGGATTTCTTGCTGCCGGTATTATTATAATATTTGATCCGTATCTTTACGGTACCGCTCTTACCTGCCAGTTCCTCAGGCTTGATCTCTTCTCCATCGAGGCTGTAGGTAATCTCCATCCCTACAGGCAGCTCCTTATCTGTCGTTCCCTGGTAGTAGATGTCCTTCCCTTCTGCGTTCCAGACCAGCTGGTTCCCTTTTGCGGTATATTCTTCCTCTCCCTTGACATTTTCAATATCCTTCAGGCTGGATACATCCTGCAGCTCTCCCTTTCTGTCTCCGCTTTTGAGCCAGTCGGAGACCAGGACCTTTGTCTCATTTCCGGAAGCGTCTGTATTGACATACACCGTCTCCTGTTTCGTGATCTTGCCCCCGGCCCCGGAAGCCTTTACCTCCTCCTTATCCTTCTCTGCCAGGATCGAAGGATTTCCCATGGCAAAGCTGTGGGTAACGGCTTCCACAGGACCTGTTATCAGTCCTGCTGCCAGAAGTCCACTTAATCCTACTGCGATCATTTTTTCCATATTTCTTTTCATAATATCCCAATCCTCTCTTTCCTGTTTAATGGTTCTCAACTAAATGCGACTTTTTTCTCATCTTAATCATATCCCATGAGCTGCGGATGATCACTCCGTCAAAGATCCAAAGCATTGCCGGAAGGATGGCGATAACTACTACCATACTGATGACAGCCCCCCGGGAAAGAAGCGTACAGATAGAAGCGATCATGTCGATCTCCGAATACAGGCACACCCCAAACGTAGCTGCAAAAAAGCACAGCCCACTGGTCAGGATCGACTTAATGGATTTCTCATGGGCAATGGCGATGGCCGTTTTCTTATCAGCTCCGCGGACACGTTCCCGATGATACCGGTTGGTCATCAAAATAGCATAATCTACGGTAGCTCCCAGCTGTATTGTCCCAATGACAATGCTTGCCACAAAGGGCAGGGATGTATTGGTATAATATGGTACCGACATGTTGCAGGCAATGGCAAATTCAATAACCGCTACCAGGATCGCCGGAATAGATATGGAACGGAAGGTGAACAGAATGATCAGGAAAATGGCCAGAATGGAAATATTATTCACTGTCACCAGATCCACGTCTGTCACATCCGATAAATCCTTCATCAGGGGCGCCTCTCCGATCACCATGGCGTCCTTCTGATATCCTTTAACGATATCCTGGATCTCCTTGATCTGGGCGTTTACCTGGTCGGTAGCAGATTTATAATCCGAACAGATAAATTGCAGCTCATAATGGTCTGTGCGCAGCATATCCCTGAGCTTCTCCGGAAGCATACTGTCCGGCAGATTAGGTCCCAGAAGGGAATCCAGCCCGATGACCCATTTCACTCCGTCCACCTGCTCCAGCTTTTTGATCATTGTATTCTTATCCCGGGCGGACATCCCCTCCTGCTTCAGCAGGACCATGTGCATGTTGCTCATATCAAATTCCTTGGAAAGCTTCTCATTGGCAATGGCGCTGGGAAGGGTATCCGGAAGGGAAGTGTCAATATTATAGTAGATCTTATAGTGGGAATTACCGTATATGGCTGGTACCAGCAATACTAAGAAGAGCGCCAGGGCAATCCGGTAATGCCGTATAATGAAGTGGGATATCCCGTCCAGCGATGGTATCAGCGGCTTATGCGCAGTCTTCTCGATCGCGCCGTCAAAGGTCAGTATCATCGCCGGGAGAACGGTGACACAGACGATCACGCCGATCACCACGCCTTTCGACATGACGATCCCAATATTGCTCCCCAGCTTAAAGGTCATAAAGCAAAGCGCCAGGAAACCGGCTATCGTAGTCACGGAACTGCTGGATACAGACTTAAAGGTATTCATGATGGCATGGGACATGGCCCTCTGCCGGTCTCCCTCAAAGCGTTTCTTATTATCCTCGTAACTCTCCAGCAGGAATATGGAATAGTCCATAGTCACGGCCAGCTGCAGCACGGCCGCTAAGGCCTGGGTAATATAGGAGATCTCGCCCAGGACCACATTGCTTCCCAGATTGTACAGAATCGACATTCCTATCGTCAAAAGAAAGATCACCGGAGTGACCAGGGAATCCATCGTCAAAAGGAGTACAACAAGGGAAAGCGATGCGGCGATCACTACATATACAGGCATTTCCTTCAACGCCAGGTTTTTAATGTCTGTTACCACGCCGGACATTCCGGCCGCATACGCCTGCTTCCCTACCGTCTTTCTGATCTGTGTGATCGCATCCATTGTTGTGTCCGAAGAGGTAGTATCGTCAAACAGGGCGATCATCATTGTAGCATCGCCGTTAAAGAATGCATCCCGGAATTTTTTCGGAAGCATATCTTTCGATACGGAAATATCCAATGCATCGTCATACCACAGAACATCTTTCACATGAGGGATCTCCTCCAGGCTGGCCTCCAAATCTGCCGCCTGCTGCATGGACATGTCTTCTACGATCACCATGGAGAATGCCCCCATGCCAAATTCATCTACAAGAATATCCTGTCCCTTTACCGTTTCCAGGCTTCCTGGGAGATAGCTCAATACATCATAATTGATCCGGGTCCTCACATAACCAAAGCAAGATAAGACCAACAGAAATATTGCCGCTGCCAGGATCAGATTCTTGTGCCTGGTGATCCATTTCGCCATCTTTTTCATCTCAGCCTCCATTCCCAAAGCATTTTCAGTAAATTAAATACTTTGCTGCTTTTATTTTATGACCATCAGTCATTTTCGTTAAGTATATTACATCAAAAATGACCATCAGTCAATATTTAATTAAAAAAAAATATATGCTGCCAGGTTTCCTGCGATCCCCTGTCCTATAAAAAACTGCCCCACCCGATAATTTTCATTATTCTGTGGGACAGTTCTTCTATTTAGGACTGGCTGCAGGAAGCCTGCGGCTATTCTGCCAGCTTCAGCATAATCTCATTGCTCCTTGCCACAAATTGGCTCATAGCCTCCGCCGATAAGGGCTTGTTGGCCAGTACCGCCAGATCGTAAAGCTGCTGGCAGAACAGGGAAATATTCTCTCCCTCCTTATGGTCCAATATATACTGCACCAGCTTATGGTTACTGTTGAGGATCAGCGTCTCTCCTCCGGCTCCGAACATATCCATATCCATTCCCGGCGTACTGTACATCTTCATCATATCCTGCATGCGCCGGGTCTCCTCGGACAGGATCAGCATAGACGCAACAGAGTCGTTTTTCAGCCTCTGCGCCTGGACCGTCAGCCCATCCTTGCCCAGCGCTTTCGTAAACGCCTGTGTCAAAGCCTCCGTCTGTTCCTTCAGCGCCTCTTCATCCTCTTCCTCTGTCAGGGCGTCCGACACATCAGAATCAATGCGCTGGAACTTCACCTTAAGATCTCCCTGCTCAAGCTGCGTGATAAAGGGCTGATCGATATTGTGGGTCAGGATCAGGGCATTCATATTCTCCTCTTTAAACATACTGATGTACTGCCCCTGCTGCTGGACATCCGTTACATAATATACGGTGACCGGCTTCTCTTCCTCCTGCCCATCGCCGGAAGCATCCTCCCCGGCCTGGTTCTCTGCCTCCTTTGCCTCAGCCTGGCTGGCCTCCTGGTCCGTCTCTTCTCCGGCCGCCTTCTTTGCCTCTTCCACGTACTCCGGCAAAGTAATGTATTTGTCATTCAGATCCTTGAAGATCAGATAATCATGAATCTTTTCCCGGAACTTATCATCCTTCAGGCAGCCAAATTTGATAAAGGGGCTGATGTCATCCCAGTATTTCTCATAGTTTTCCCGGTCTACCTTATACATGCCGGAAAGCTTATCTGCCACCTTCTTCGTGATATAATCCGAAATCTTCTTTACGAAACCGTCATTTTGCAGGGCGCTCCTGGATACATTCAGGGGAAGGTCCGGACAATCAATGACGCCCTTCAACAGCAACAGAAATTCCGGGATCACCTCTTTAATATTGTCTGCAATAAATACCTGGTTGTTATATAGCTTGATCATCCCCTCGATATTCTCATATTCCATATTGATCCGGGGGAAATAAAGGATCCCTTTTAAATTAAAAGGATAATCCATATTCAGATGGATCCAGAACAAGGGCTCCTTGTAATCCTGGAACACCTTGCGGTAGAATTCTTTGTACTCCTCATCGGTACAATCGTTGGGATGCTTCATCCACAGGGGCGAGGTATCACTGATAGATACCGGTCTTTTGTGGATCTTGGCCTTTTCTTTTCGGGGGGAGATTTCCACAGTCTCTTTTTCACCGTTTTCCTTTTCCCGTTCCTCGGTCTTAGCCTCTTCCACAATATTCTCTACAACCACATCATCTTCCCGCACATCAGCTGCGTCAATGGTCTCATATTCCTGCTCTGCATTCGCCCTGGACAGGAAAATCTCTACCGGCATAAAGGAACAATATTTGTTCAGGACCTCCCGCACGCGGTATTCATTGGCAAATTCCAGGCTATCCTCAGACAGATACAGCGTAATCTTGGTACCTGTCTCCTGACGGTCGCCTTCCGTCATCTCAAAATTAATGCCGCCCTCTGATTCCCAATGCACCGGGGCAGCTCCCTCCTGCCAGGACAGAGTATCGATGGCAACTGTGTCTGCCACCATAAATGCAGAATAAAATCCCAGGCCAAAATGGCCGATGATCTGTTCTTCATTGGTCTTGTCCTTATATTTCTCCAGGAAATCAGTAGCGCCGGAGAAGGCAACCTGATTGATATATTCCTTGACTTCTTCCTCTGTCATGCCGATGCCGTTATCGGTAAAAGTAATGGTCTTTTCCTCCGGATCGACCTCTACCTGGATCCTCGCCTTATAATCTTCTCCGAAGGTATACTCTCCCATTACCTCCAGCTTTTTTAATTTTGTAATAGCATCGCAGCCGTTGGAAACCAGCTCCCTGATAAAAATATCATGATCCGAATACAACCATTTCTTAATGATCGGGAACATATTCTCTGACTCAATTGATAAACTTCCTTTCAGTGACATGATATCATCTCTCCTCTTTTCCTGATTTTTGCTGTTAGCAATCTATCTGATTGACTGCTAACAATTTCTAGTGGATATGATAATACCACGGCCTGAAAAAGTCAAGGAAATTTTATCCATTTTATGCTTTTTCTACAGCCTCCAGGGCCCGGGCAATGACTTTGTCCATGTCAAAATACTGGTACAGGCCTAATCTTCCCCCAAAAATGACATGCTCTTCTTTCTGTGCCAGGGAGGTATATTTCTGGTAGAGAGCCATATTTTCTTCATTGTTGACCGGATAATAGGGTTCCCTTCCCGGCTGCCATTCCGCCGGATATTCCCGCGTAATAATGGTATGCTCCTGGTCGCCGAAGGTAAAATGCTTGTGCTCAATGATCCTGGTATAGGGGATATCCCCGGAAGTATAATTCACCACTGCATTGCCCTGATAATTACTGCATTCCAGGCGTTCCGTCTCAAAACGCAGAGAGCGGTACTGCAACGCCCCCAGCTGATAATCAAAGTATTCATCGATCATGCCGGTGAACAGGACCTGCTTTGCATCAATCTGATCCCGCACCTGGAAATAATCCGTGTTCAGCCGTACCGGGATCCCATCCAGCAGACGCTCTACCAGTACAGTATATCCCTCCTCCGGAATGCCCTGGTAACGGTCGTTAAAATAATTGTTGTCATAAGTAAAGCGCAGCGGCAGACGTTTAATGATAAAGGCGGGAAGCTCACTGCATGCCCTTCCCCATTGCTTCTGGGTATACCCCTTAACCAGCTTTTCGTACACATCCGTCCCCACAAGCTTCAATGCCTGTTCCTCCAGATTGCTGGGTTCTCCGATATCCAGTCCGGCAATCTGCTTCTCAATAATGTCCTTTGCCTCCTGGGGAGTCTTTATATTCCACATCCGGCTAAAGGTATTCATGTTGAAGGGCAGGTTGTAAAGCTCTTCCCCATAGATAGCCACGGGAGAATTGATATAATGGTTGAAGGTAACGAATTGATTGACATAATCCCAGACACGCCGGTCTGAAGTATGAAAAATATGGGCGCCATATTCATGCACCTGGATTCCGTCCTCCTCACGGGTATAGATGTTGCCGGCAATGTGATCCCTTTTCTCAATGACCAGGCATTTTTTCCCCTTCTGGGCCATTTCCCTGGCAAAGACTGCCCCATACAGGCCCGCTCCCACAATCAGATAATCATATCCCATAATCTTCTTTCTCCTTTTCTTCTAATGCTCCGCCTTGTTCTTATTTATTCAGGTCCTCTTTAATCTGAGTGGAGGAAATCTCCGGCGTCCGGCTCAGATATACTACCTGGACGCCCTCTTCCCGCAGAAAATCAAATTTCCCCTCCCAGTCATTTCCGATCACAAAAGTATCAATATGGTATTCGCGCATATCCTGCCGCTTCTGTTCCCATGACTCCTCCGGGATCACCAAATCTACATAGCGGATAGCCTCCAGCAAAAGCTTGCGCTTCTCATAAGAAAAATAGCATTTCTTATGCTTCTCCTCCCAGTTAAATTCATCTGTAGACAATGCCACGATCAAATAATCTCCCAGCTCTTTTGCCCGGCGCAGAAGATTGATATGGCCGTAATGGAGCAAGTCAAAGGTTCCATAAGTAATCACCCGTTTCATTTATTTAATTCCCTTTCTTCTTTTTCTCTGCGGAATACAAAAAGCTTACTGCAGACATGATTGCATGCCATCACAATGCAGACGCCCAAAAAGCAAAAAAAGGCGGCCATCTTCTGCACTGCAGCGGACAGCCTCCGGCTTTTACTTCCAAATACCTTACAATTTCTTTATACTGAAGCCATATTTCCTTCCATTGTGCCATACTTGCTCCTCCCCGCCCTGCTTCTGCCGGAATACCAGGAATCTGCTACAATAATAATTCATTACCATAACAATAAGGCTTACAATAATTTTTGACGCCAGCCCTTCTACTCCAAACAGCCTCTGGTCCATTCCCATATGGTACAGCATAGGCTGGGCGCTGACCTCTATCAGGCCGGTCGCCCCTCTGGCTCCCAGATAAGCTATAAATTCCCACATTACAGTATGTATGTCCCAGTCCGGGCTGCCAAAAACAAATAATTTGTTCCCCAGATAGGCCAGGATCACTGTGACCGCCCAGGAAAAGACATTGGCTGTCACCATGGGCATGTTCCTTACGCAGATAGCATACAGGATCCAGTTCCCTATTGTCAACGTAACGCCTACTGCGGAATAATGTATGAATTCCCGGCGCTTTTCATTGAATTTCTTACTCGTTCTCCATAACATTTCTATATTCCTCGCTTTTGATAATAACCTGCCTGGCCGTGCGGCAAGATTTTCTCCTTTGCACACAATACTGGATTATAAACCAGACAGGCCGTCTCGTCAAGCTTTTCTGAAACTTTCTTTTCCTTTGCCTGCGCCGTCATTTCCAAAGGAAATAATACTTTCCAAAGCGTCCCAGCCCTGGGTTCGCATGGGGATCCGGCTGCTCCAGGACGGTACTCCAGCTGCTTTGGAATCTATCCCACTCCTCTTTCGTCCACCGTCCCTTCCTGCCCTTCTGCTGGCTGGAGGAATCCTCCACAAAGGATACATAGGGGGTGATCACCCCCTGTCCTCCTTTTCCCATTCCTGTCAGGCATAAGGAGAACCAGGCCCCGTCTTCAAACAGACCCCATTGCCAGCGCTGCTGCCGGCATCGGTGCTCATATTCCCGAAATACTGTATCACGGCAAGCCAGGACAGCCCCTGACAACAGAGAAATATTTTGCCGGAAGGACAGACGGTTCATATAGGAGGGGGCATGGCGGGGCAGCCCCTGATACAGAGGATAGATCCGGACAGAGCCCTCCCTCTCCGTTGGGAAACCTGGGATCCCTTTGAGGCGGCGCGGATATTCTCCGGCTCTCCCATAGTAGCAGCCGGCATGGCTTACCTTGCCATCCTGTGTGAATACCACAGGGGCTGCCGCCATGCTCTCCTTGGGCTGAAGACAGGACAGAAGCTCTCCCACCCATTCCCGGAAGGGCTGTTCCGGAAGGTAGCCGTCCCGTACCAGAAAAACATACTGGGGTGACCTGGCGGAGTCGGACAGCAGTATTTTCCTGCCCTGCTCTTCCGGCGGCTTCAGCTCTGCCTCCCAGGGAAGCGTTGAGAGCTGTTCCTGCAGACGGCCATAAACCTTCCGGTTCTCCGGCAGGAACAGGATTCTGGCGTCCTCTGGCACCTTGTAGTCTATCCGGTAAAAGGGCCCATATTCCCGGGAGGCAGCCACCCGGCCCTCCAGCCCTTTCCTTTTTAAGTGTTCCTCCAGAGCCCGGCGCCCGGCCTGTATCGTATAGGGCTTGGCTTCTGCCGCTGCCGCCACTGAGCCGGAATGGATCCTCCAATAATACAGGACCCGGGGAACATGGCAGATATGCTCTGCCTGATCGGTAAGGCGCAGCAGCAGGTCATAGTCCTGGCTCCCGTCAAATTCACTGCGCAGCATGCCCGCCTTCTCCAGAAGCTCCCGGGCAAACACAGAGAAATGGCAAATATAATTATTGCTGCAAAAGCTCTCGGGGGAGAAATCCGGTTTGAAGTGGATGCTTTGTACCCGTTCCGGCTGCCGGTCAAAGGAAAGCTCATCTGTATAAATAAAATCTGCCTTTCTCCGCTGAATTTCCTGTACGACATAATACAGGGCGCTGGGATGCAGGATATCGTCATGATCCAGAAGGGCTATATACTCTCCCTCTGTCATCTGGATCCCCTGATTCGTATTTTCGGAAATCCCCCGATTGCCGGAAAGAAGCTGGTATTTGATCCTGTAGTCCTCTCTGGCATATTCCTCCACTATGGCGGCTACTTCCTCCTGCCGCTGATCGCTGGCATCTGCCAGGCAGAGTTCCCAATCTCCATAAGTCTGCCCTTGTACCGACTCGATCATATCCCGGAGGAAATCCTCCCGGGTATTATACAGGGGAACCACCAGGCTGACGGTCACAGGCCTGTCTGGTTGCCAGTTCCTCTGTCTCTGCGCCTCCTTATTTTTTACAGACAGGGGATAGCGTCTCTTTCCCTGCAGGTACTTAATCTGAAAACGGTAATATCCCTGTTTCAGCATATAGGCGGTCCCATACTCCCTCTGGTAACGGAGAAGCTTATCCACGATCCCCATGTTCCGTCCCTCCTCTGTCTTTTAATATGCCCCGGAAAGCAGGATCCAATAAAAAATCCGGTTATCCATTTTCCGCTGGCGATACAGCCCTCCCTTGCGGAGCAGCCTCCTCCTTGCGCGAAAAGACCCCTTGGCCTCTACCAGCTGACGGGCCAGCTGCAATCTGGGATTCTCCCCAACCTCTTTTTCAAAGATACGCACGAGCTCCCCTGCCTGGTGGCTGATATTGCCCCGGTTAGACCGGAACCGGCGGGCCCGCATCTTAAATTCCCCTATCTGGCTCGTCTGGACCCCTACTACATTATTGCCATGTTGGCGATAGCATAAGAAAGACTCCTCATCATAATAGATCTGCCCAAAGCAGGTAGCTATCAGATACAGCCACCAGTCATGCATTATGGTGAATTCCGGCAGATGGCCGATGATACGGTTCCGAAGCTCCTGATTGAACACCTGGGTACAGCCCGTAGATATATTTTCGATCAAAGCATTTTCAAAAGCCGGGCGGATGGCAGGATGTATGATCTCTGACTCCAGGCTGCGAAGCTCGCCGTCCACAAGCTTAGGGCGGCAGCAATACAATAACGGCTTTCCTGTGCGTCCGCCCTCCCCTCTCTCTGTCTCCTGTTGTTCCAATTCTTCCAGCTTCTCTACTGCCCGGGTCAGCTTCCCCGGCATCCAATAATCATCCTGGTCGCTAAAGGCATAATACTCGTTCTCCCCGGCCCGCTCCAGCAGATCCCAAAAGCTGTTGATCACACCCACATTCTCTCCCGGATACCAGGAAATCCGGTCTGGATATTGCAGAGCGTATTGCTCCAGGATCTCCCTGGTCCCGTCCTGAGAACCATCGTCCCGTACCAGCAGGGAAAAGCTTGCCTTCCCAAACCTCTCACAATCCTGGTTCAAAATAGATTCCAGCTGCTCCGGCAGATATTTTTCTCCGTTATACGCAGACATTAAAATGATCAATTTCTTCACTGCTTCTCCTCCTCCTTCTGCTGTGGATGCGTTACCGATGCATAAATCTGGCGCATCTTTTCCTCCACCACAGGGCGGGCAAACTGTTCGAGCCTTTTCCGGTTCCATTCTCCCATCCGCCGGCGCTGAAGCTCCTTCTCCCGGCCTTGCCTTCCTTCCTGAAACATCCGGCGGATCCCTTCCGCATAATGGCCCGGCTGCCAATCCTCCAGCAGATATCCTCCCTTGCTGTCCAGGATCAGATCCGTGATCCCCCGGATCCTGGTAGCGATCACCGGAAGCCCGGCCGCCATAGCCTCCATTACAGCCACAGGAAGCCCTTCCTGCAATGAGGGGAATACAAAGCAGTCTGCCTGCTGCAGCACTTCCTTTACATCTGTCACATAGCCGGCAAAACGTATCTGCTCCTCCAGCCCCAGCTGCCTGACCCGCTGCCGCAGATCCTCCTCCAGGGGGCCCGTACCGCAGATCAGATAGGTCATCGGCAGGTCCCGCAGCAGGGCCATTGCTTCAATCATTACCCTGTTGTTCTTCCGTTTCGTCAATTCCCCTACGCTGACCAGGATACTCTGCTCCCGGCCTATCCCAAACCGTTCCCGGAGATCGGAGCGTCCTCTCCCTGCCAGGTCCCCGTCCTTCTCATATTTTTCCAGATCGATGCCAATCCCCATAATCCGCTCTACCTTTCCCCTGACGGGAAAATGGGAGGCTCTCTGGTAATCCTCCTGATTGATCAGGATCAGCCGGTCTGTGTAGCGGGCCAGATACCGCTCTACCGGATAATAGATCCAATTCTTCCACGGAGCTCCCGTGTAAAAGTGCAGGCCATGGGCCGTATACAGCACTGGCACCTGCCGTCCGGAGCGGCGCCGCTCTGCCTGCGCCGCCACCCGGGCCACCACTCCGCTCATAGGCATATGGCAGTGGATCAGATCGAATTGTTCTTCTTCTAATAGATGCCGAAGCTGCCCATAGGCCCTCCGAACCTGGGGGGAAAAGGGGGAACGCCCAAAATCAATGGGATGGCAGACAATTCCTGTCCCTTCCAGCCGATGATTATCTTTGCCGTAGACAATGGTATGGAAATTGGAGGCGTAATGTACCTGATATCCCATTTCCTGCAAAATCCTGACGTTATTCATCTCAAACTGAGGCAGAAATCCACTGACTCTGGTAACGATCAAAGCCTTTTTCCCTTGCTTCATCCTCTGCCTCCTCTCAGAACTGCTTCTTAATAATCTCCTCTACCGACTCCTCTGTCTCCTTCTCCTTCCAGGCCGTTGTCTGTCCCTGGGCGACCCCCTCCGTAGCATCCCGCTTAAGCACTGTCTTTATGGTCATTAGGATTAATTTCAGATCCATCCAGAAGGAATAGTTCTCAATATAGAACAGATCCAATTTCAGCTTATCATAAGGAGTGGTATTATATTTGCCATATACCTGGGCATAGCCGGTCAAACCTGCCTTCACTCTCGTGCGGAATGCAAATTCCGGCATAGCCTCGCAGTATTCCTTCATGATCTCCGGCCTCTCCGGCCGGGGGCCTACAAAGGACATGTCGCCCTTCAATATATTAAACAGCTGGGGAAGCTCGTCAATCCTGGCCGCCCGGATAAACTTTCCCACCGGCGTGATCCTGTCATCATTGGCTGCTGCCAGCTTGGCCACTCCGTCCCGCTCTGCATCTACGATCATGCTGCGGAACTTATAGATTTCAAACTCTCTCTCATATTTTGTACAACGCACCTGCTTATAGAGCACAGGACCCCGGTCATACAGATAAATGGCTAACGCTGTCACTGCCATAATGGGCGACAGCACGACCAACAGGGGGACAGCCAGGCACAGATCCAGGAATCTCTTCCAGAACCGCTGGTCGAAGCTTAAGGTATACCCCTTAGACAGAAGAAAGGGCGTGTCAAACACATGGATCCTGTCCGCTCCCATCAGTATGATATCGGACAGCTTGGGGATCACATAGGCGCGTATTTTGTTAGCATAACAATACTTCAGGATATCATTTCTTTTGATGGCTGAGATATCCCCAATGATCACCGCCTGAAATTCCTTCATCTTCTCTCCGATGGCCTCCAGCCCTTCATCAATGTTCACGGCGTCATAAATAGCATATTTGTCCCGCCGGGTCTCCACCTTATACACCAGGTCGGCAGCCGGACGTTCCCCATAGATCAGCAGAAGCTTCCAGGGCTGGAATATCTGATTGTAGCCATGTATGATGATCACGTTCCACAGAGAGGAAACGAGCATCTCCAAAAGCATGACAGCGAGCATCCGGGAAGGGTTCACCAGCCGGAATGCCAGAAGGGAAATGATGATGTAGGACATGATATTGGTGAGAAAAAGGCTGAGATACTGGGACAGCATTACCTCGATCCGGCGCAGCTGCCCAATCTTGAGCCCACCGTACATATTAGAAAAGAAAAATAAGAGCAGGGCATACAGGCCAATGATCAGATAATGCCCTCTGCGGTAGAATTGGTAAACGTACATGGTGGATGAATAGTAGTGATACCACGCATAGGCAAAGATCCCTGTCATCAAGGCAATATTCACCAGAGAAGCAAAAAACAATATCGTTTTCTTGTAAGGATCATAATTTTTCATGGTCTGTATTCCTTTCCAAATCATTTTCCGTCATGCTTCTGCATCAGGTTCTCCAGGCCCCGGTGTTCGATATTGGCCAGGGACTGATAGATGTGTTCATTGGCCAGCCGTTCTGCCCGTTCTTCATCTTTATTACGCACAGATTCCAGAATCGCCTTATGTTCCTGGGACGCCTTGCTGGCGCGTTCCTGGGAAGACAGCGTGTTCTTCCGCACCCGCTCTACATAATGATGGTAATCCGATAAAATATGCTCCAGGATCTTACTGCCGCAAGCCTCGTAGAGCAGCAGGTGGAAACGGTTGTCCAACTCAAAGATCTGATCCCAATGTTCCTTCTGGATATGAAATTCACTTAGATAGATAATCTCCTCCAGGGCCTCCAGCTGTTCCTGGGTGATATGCTCACAGGCCCATTTGGCGCACAGGCCCTCCAGATAAGACCGGATCACATAAATGTCAAAAATATCTTTTGCTGTGATCCCGTTGACATACGCCCCTTTATTGGGAATAATAGATACCAGGCCCTCCAATTCCAGCTGCCGCAGCGCTTCCCTCACCGGCGTCCGGGACACTCCCAACGCCTTACTGATGGCGGCTTCCCGCAATTCATCCTTCTCCCTGTAATTCCCCGCTAAAATATCCTCCCGGATCTTGTTGAATACCTTTCCCCGCAGAGAATACCGATCCATAATGTCTTTTCCATTATTGTAATTATCCATAACCGCTCCATTTTCTCTATATGATACCTGATCATTAACAAAATGCGCATACAGATTTAGTATATCATATCCTATTTCTTCCGTCAAAATTTTGTCCCCTGCATTTTCCTAAAATAATTGCACAACAATGGCAAAAATGATATGATAAGAAATATGCTTTTTGTGGCAAACGGAAAGAAATATATTTTAGGATATCCCAAAAGGAGGTTTATTATGGCTAACCCAAAGAAAAAGAACACATCCCGGCAGAAGGAAGAAAAATATGCCTTCCCCCTGCTATTGCCGATCATTATGATTCTGGCAGTCATCCCTTTGATCGTGTATATGTATTCTTACAATACCCATCTGAGGGATTTCGACTGGTACACCAGCTATACAGAGACTACAGATTTCTTTCTGTTCTTTAAAATGGCATGGGCGGTAGGAACCTGCATATTTATGCTCTTCTGTATGGTCTATCTGTTCCTGGCTGAGGAGAAAAAGATCGTATGGGTCAAAAATCTGATCCCTCTGGCAGTATACTGTGGCATTTCCCTTATATCTGCCATTGCCTCCAAATATTCCTATTTCTCATTTCACGGTATTTATGAACAGTTTGAGCCAGTATGGATGTTGTTGGGTTATGGCGTGATCACTTATTACTGTTTTTATATCCTGCGCACGGAATCTGCAGTCAGGCAGACGCTCCGCTGGTTTATCGCAGGAATCTTGGTTATGTGCGCCCTGGGGCTTTCCCAGGTATTTTCCCATGACTTTTTCCGTACCTCCCTGGGACAAAAGGTAATGACACCTCAGTCCTATACCGGAGAAGTTAATTTTACGTTTGAGCTGGGACGGCCTTATCTGTCTCTGTATAATCCCAACTATGTAGGCTTTTATGCAGCGCTGACCGTTCCTCTTCTGGCCGCCCTTCTTTTTACCACCAAGAAGATCTGGGTGCGGGCCGGCTACGGCGCTATCATTGCCGTCCTGCTGCTGATCCTCTTTGCCTCCCAGTCCCGTGCCGGCATTCTGGCTCTGATAGCCTCCTTCTTCCTGATGCTTCTGTGCATGCGGAAGGTATTCCTGAAGAACTGGAAGATTGCCATTGCCGCAGTTATTGTGGCCATCGCTGCCTTTCTTGGCGTCAACGCCCTGAATGGCAACGTCCTCCTTACCCGTCTGCAGGGAATGTTCTCTTTTACACCGGAGCAGCATGCCCTGGAATATATTGAGACCAACGATGATAATGTGACCGTTAGATATAGCGGAAATACCCTTATATTCCAGACTACCCAGACCAAAGAAGGCACGGACGCCTTCCGTCTGACCGATGGGGACGGCAAGCCGGTAGATTTCTCTCTGGGGGCGGACGGGGTGAATTACACGGTCAATGACAGCCGCTTCCCCTTCTCCTTCTGCTCCTCCCGGGCAGAGAATTTCAGCGGCTTTGTCGTAAATATCCCCACCAATCCGGCAGACCCTGTCAACACAGGCAACAATTGGTTCTTTACCAATCTGATGAAGTCAGGCGATTCCACCTATTATGTGATGGGCGGCGCCGGGGCGCTGATGAAGCTGACCCAGCAGGAGAAGACCTGGTCCTTCCTGGAGAATCACTATTCCTTCGCCAACAAGCGCGGATATATCTGGGCCCGTACCCTTCCCCTGCTGAAAAAGTATTTCTTGCTGGGAAGCGGTCCCGATACCTTTATTATCGCCTTCCCCAATCACGACCTGGTAGGGTTATGCAACTCCGGCCATCTCAATGAGATCATTACCAAGCCCCACTGCATGTATCTGCAGGTGGCAGTACAGACAGGGATCCCATCGCTGATCGCCCTGCTGGTCTTCTTTGGCTGGTATCTGGTAAGCAGCATCAAGCTGTATTGGAATAATAGTTACAAAGATTATCTTTCCCTGGTGGGCGTGGGGATCTTCGCCTGCGTGACAGGTTACCTGATCCTGGCTCTGACCAATGATTCCTGTGTAGCAGTATCTCCCATCTTCTATGGGATCATCGGCATGGGACTTGGAGTCAATTATAGCGTAAAGGCAAGCCTGTCAGCAGCGCCTGCCGCCAATAATAAAAAGCCTGCCGCTGAGCAGGCTGGCCCTGACAGCAAAGCAGGCAAGAAAAAGCAGAAAAAGAGATAAGGAGATATCGGGGCCTACAGGCCTCCTCCCGATAACTGTTCCAATATCTGCTTTTTATATTCTAAAAATTCTTCTGTCAACAGAAATTCCGGTGAACGGGGGCGCTGGCTGTCAATATGCAGCTGCGCGGCAATCTCCCCCGGCCGGCCGGACAAGATATAGATCCGGTCAGACAGGAGAATGGCCTCATCAATATCATGGGTGATGAAAAGAGTAGACAGACGGATCTCTTCCATAATAGACAGATACCACTGGTGTATGGCATTCTTGGTCATAGCATCCAGGGCGCTGAAGGGTTCGTCCAAAAGGGCTACCTCCCCGGAGAAAAGATAGGTACGCAGCAGAGCCGCCCTCTGGCGCATTCCGCCGGACAGCTGGGCCGGATATTTATTTTCATATCCGGCCAGCCCAAATTCCTCAAAATAAGCCGCCGCCTTTTCTCTGGCCCATTTCTTTTTTCTCATGCCGGCGGGCTTTTCCCCGCCTTTTCTCAACATTAACGGAAGCGCTACGTTATCCAATACTGTCTTATAGGGCAGGAGCATATCCTTCTGCAGCATATAGCTTACTTGCCCCGGCTTTCCGGTAATCTCCCTGCCATCCAGCAGGACCTGCCCCTCTTCCGGGAGCAAAAGCCCGGAGATCACATGAAACAATGTAGTTTTCCCGCCCCCGCTGGCTCCCAGCAGGCAGACTAATTCTCCTTCTCCCAGCTCCAAAGAGATATCCTTTAATATCTGCTTATCCTCAAAGGACTTTGATACCCCTTTTACCTCCAGCTTCATCAGACGCCTCCTGTCTATTCCAGATAATCGTTGGTGAATCCAACATTTTCCTCTAATTCATTCTCCACCAGCTTATTCTCATTCAGCCAGCTATAGAACCCGTTCCAGCGCTCTCCGTCAATCTTACCCCATTCTGGCTCTTCCGCAAGATATTGTTCACTCAGATATTTCTGGCTGGCCTCCACCAGTTCTTCATCCAGCTCCGGCGCTGCCTTCAGCAGGATCTGGGCTGCTTCCTCGCTATTCTGCGCCGCATATTCGTACCCCTTCTTCACAGCGCTGAGAAATGCCTTTGCCGTTTCCGGATTCTCCTCCAGAAAAGTATTATTGGCGATAATGACCGGACTGTAATAGTCAAATACCGGATTCATATCTGCAAAGGGCAGATAATTAACATCCAAGCCTTCCAGTTCACATTTTATTCCATCCCATCCATAATAGATCCATACACTGTCGATGTCGGCATGGAGGGCTGCTACAATATCTTCCACATAAGTAGAAATCAGATCTACCTTCTCGAAATTCCCTCCGTCCTTCTCTACCACATTTTTCATGACCGCCTGCTCAATCGGGGAATCCCAGGTGGCATAAGTATGCCCTTCCAGCTTGGCAGGACTGTCAATTCCTTTTTCCTTCAGGGAGACCAGGCCGGAAGTATTATGCTGCAAGACTGCCGCCACTGCTGTAACCGGCAGGGGTTCGTCACTGGAGAAGGCTGCGGCCAGTGTATCCTGGAAATCAATACCGAACTCTGCTCCGCCGGAAGCTACCAGATCTGTAGCCCCATCGTCCGGCGGCTGTATAATGGATACCTTTAATCCGGCTTCCTCAAAATATCCCTTTTCCTGGGCTACATACAAGCCTGTATGATTGGTATTGGGCGTCCAGTCCAGCACCATCGTCACTTCTGTCAGTTCCTTCTGTGAAGCGTTATCACCGCTTTCCTGGCTCTCCTGCCCGGAACTTACCTCTGTCTTCTTTGTCCCACTGTCCCCGCCACAGCCGCACAGTGAAGTTATCATTACTGTTGACAATACTATTGCCAGTACGCGTTTTATTTTCATGATTTTATCGTTCCTTTCTTGATTCAATAGAATGTTCCATAGAATTTTATTCCTTTATGGAAGTTCTCTCTCCATTTTTTCCGCTCTTCCGCCCATACGCCTCCAGGGCATCGCCCCTTTTTGTATCAGATCCACCAGCTTCATCAAACACAGGCTTACTGCCGTGATCAAAAAGATTACCGCAAACATTTTATCATAGGCGTAGGATTTCTTTACTCTGGTCATATAAACCCCCAGGCCGTGAAATCCCCCCAGCCATTCTGATATGACAGCCCCCACTACCGCATAGGATACGGAGATGCGCAGGCTGGCAAAGAAGTGGCTCAGGCTGCCCGGCAGCTTAATGTGGTAGAAGATCTGCAGATCCGATGCGCCCATAGCCTGCATGAGCCGGACGGCATCTGTATCGGCCTCCCGGAATCCATCCAGCAGCCCTACCGTAATAGGGAAAAAGGTCACTATCACTACAAGGGTGATCTTAGGCGCCGCCCCATATCCCAGCCAAAGGACCAGAAGGGGCGCGATGGCCACGGTAGGTATGGTCTGGGTGATAACCAGTATGGGATACAACGCCCGGTACAGGCTCCGGAAATGTTCCATCAGGACAGCGGTCCCAAATCCCAGCAGTATCCCGATGCCAAGACCGGCAAAGGCCTCCCAAAGGGTCACCCACATATGGCTCAGCAGAAGGGGAAAATCTTCCCCAAAGGCCTTCACTACCCGCACCGGAGAGGGCAGCATATATTCCGGAAGCACTCCCGCCACGCAGAGAAGCTGCCACAAAAGCAGCAGAAGAGCTACTGCCGACAATGGAATACAACGGTCAATGATGTTTTGAAACTTTTTTCTCAATCGTCAATACCTCACCCTCTGGTTTGTATACGATCTTTACATAAGTGGAGACCTGGTCGCAGCCCGCCTTTACGGCGATCTTCTGACATCCGGCTACAATCTCCATCAGCTGGTCGTACTCTCCTTCAATCGTAGTCTCAAAAGGCCCTACGTAGGTGGACAGCCCAAAGCTTTTGATATAGGCGATGACCTCATCCACAATACGGATCACTTCCTCATCGCCCATTACATTGGGCAATACCTGGATCGCTACACTTGCATTCATAAATTCATTCCTCCTTTCTCATGATCTGCCAGGGAAAACAGGCATATCAGCGTACGGTAACTGTTATCGCATAAGCAATTCCTGTCGCACAAAAAAGGCCCTGGAAGCATCCAGGGCCTGTAGTGTTCTGGTATAAGCTTCCTTACGCCGGTATCAACCGGTTCAAGTTCTAAGGGTCGATCATCCTTTATGATCTCTCAGCCGTCTGCCGTCAGGCCCCCCCAGCTTTTTTCTATTATACACAAGTTTGCCGGTTTGTCAATCTCAAGCGTCCTTCAGGAAAGCGGCATAACACTTCTTGGCCTCATACACATCCGCTTTGCTGGTGACCTCCCAGGGAGCATGCATATTTAATACAGCAACCCCGCTGTCAATGACTTCCATCCCATACAGGGACAGGATATAGGCAATGGTTCCCCCGCCGCCAATATCTACCTTTCCCAGCTCCGCTGTCTGAAACGCTACGTTATTGTCATCCATAATCTTGCGCAATGCCGCCAGATACTCTGCATTGGCATCATTGGAGCCGGACTTTCCCCGGCTGCCGGTGAATTTGCTGAATACCACCCCTCTTCCCAGGAAGGAAGCGTTCTTCTTTTCAAAGGAATCAGCAAAAAGAGGGTCATAGGCAGCATTCACATCGGAAGAAAGCATACGGCTGCGGCGCAAGGCCCGCTTCAGCAGCAGTTCACTGTACTCCCCATTCAGGTTCAGAAGCTCCGCCACGGTATTTTCAAAGAAGCGCGACTGCATCCCTGTGGCTCCCACGCTTCCGATCTCTTCCTTGTCTACCAGGAGGCAGCAGGCCGTCTTTTTCAGCTTCTTCCCTTCCAGCATGGCTGCCAGGGAAGTATAGGCGCAGACTCTGTCATCCTGCCCGTAAGCCATGATCATACTTTTGTCCAATCCCATTTCCCGGGCCCTGCCTGCCGGCACAATCTCCAGCTCTGCTGAGATAAAATCTTCCTCTTCGATCCCATAGGTATCTTTCAGGATTGCCAGGACATTTGCCTTCACACCGTCCTTCTCCTCTTCCTTCAATGGAATGCTTCCCACCAGAAGATCCAGCTTTTCTCCCTCGATCACCTTTGCTGCCTTTTTCTCCAGCTGCGTCCCCGCCAGATGGATCAGAAGATCTGTCACACAGAACACAGGATCCTCCTCCTTTTCCCCGATGCAGATATCAATGGCAGTCCCGTCCTTTTTTACTACAACGCCGTGGATCGCCAATGGCAGAGTAACCCACTGGTATTTCTTAATCCCGCCGTAATAATGGGTATCCAGGTAGGCCATGTCGTCAGATTCATACAGAGGGTTCTGCTTTATGTCCATGCGGGGCGAATCCAGATGGGCCCCCAGAATATTCATCCCCTGTTCCAAAGGTTCCTCCCCTATCTGGAACAGAGCTACTGCCTTGTTCATGCAGACTGCATATATCTTGTCTCCGGGAGCCAGAGGCCTGCCCTCCTCCAATACATTTTCTATGGCAGCGTAGCCATGCGCCTGGGCCTGCCGGATGATCTCCTTTACACACTCCCGCTCTGTCTTGCCAACGCTCAGGAAATCCAAATATCCTCTGCTCAGCTTCTCCAGCTCCTTCAATTCCTTTGCCGTATATTCTTTCCATGCATTTTTGCGTTCCATATCACCGCTTCCTTTCTTCATCCATTCTTTTCCGGCTCCATTTCTTCTGTACAACCGATTCCGAAAGGGGCTTGCCGCTATGGTAGCTTCGATTCTCCAAACGTCCCGCCCCTTCCCGGATCTGTTCCCGGATCCGCCTCTCCATCCAGTCCAGGCGTTCCCCGGGAAACATTTCCAACATTGTAATACGTTGCAGCAAAGATGTCAAAACCGGACAGAGAGCCTGATAGTATTCCCCATACTTCTTTGTCCCGGCATCGTACAGCTGCCATACGCTTTCCCTTCGTTCCCTCTCCGGCTCCCAGGGGCTTGTCCACAGTCCCCGCCGGCGGTTGGCCACATCCCATCCCGCCTGTACCTTATCATCTACCATCAAGTTGGATAGAAAGGCCCGTCCAAGCAATCCCTCCTCCAGCCTTCTCAGGCGTTTTCTCACCCAGGGACGGCGTCCGTAGACGATCTGCATAAATCGGTCCATAAACCAGAATGAGGCTTCTACCTGTCCCCTGCGCAGCCGGACCGGGAAGCTTCTGGGGACCGCCTGGCACAGCAGGTCTGCCAGGCACTTTTTTTCAGACAGGGAACAGACTGTTTTCTCTGCCGGATGATAGGAGGCAGGCATTTTGTGACGCCTGGTCATTAACATTTCCCTGTCCAGCGCCGCCTCCATCCGATGATGCAGCCCTATCGTCCGTTTTCCTGCTCCCGCCTCCCCCGGCCGATAATCAATGCTCCCATAAATATAGGGATGGAGACTGGTATCCAGCACATAATGGGACAGAAATCCCAAAAGGTAGCTAATCCCGATCTCTGTACTCTCCCGGTCTCTCTGTTTTAACAGGCTCTCCAAAAAGGAAGCAAAAAATCTCCCCGCCCCCTCCTCATGCATACGGCTTCCCAGGCTCTGTCCGGCAAAGCGATGAAAAAAGGGATTATAAAAGAACAGATCCGGCCCCTGGCAGCCAATATGAAACACATTTCTGTGGCGCAGAACTGCCTGGCGCACCCTTCTCTCTGGTATTTCCTTCAGAACCTCTTCTCCAAATATCTCATGGGTTGCAAATGCTGGCATAGTATTCCCCTTTCCCGTCATCTGATAATGAGCAAAAACAATGCGGTGAGTATCACTGCTATGATTGCGTGACGCAGCTTCGCCGCTATGTATCCCTTTATGGACAGACCGCTCTCCCGGATCACACTGGAAGTCTGGGCTATACTGGACAACCCGCCGAAGGCGCATATCCCTATTCCTACCATCCACTGCATATATGGGTTCCCTCCAAGGGCACGGACAGCTTCCCCGCCTGTAGTGATCTCCAGAACGCCCATTAACAAAATTTCCAGGAAGCTTTCTCCCAAAAGGAGCTTCTGCATCAGCCGGACCAGGATGGAAAACAAAATAATATATCCTCCTACCTTTGCCGTAGTTACAAAGGCATCCAGGATGCTGGTATCCACTGCCTCCATCACACTCCAGCCAGGCAATCCTTTCTCCCAGCCCTTCTCCGCCTCCGGCGGCAGAAGAGCCTCAAAATCCTGTTTTCTCCCATTGCCGATGGCCGCCCCCAGAAAGGCAGACAGATAGATCACCGCCAGGATCCAGAAGGGCTGGGACATTCCCAGGCAATACACCCCCATATATTCCAACAGGAACATGGGGCTGGCATTATTGCAGATCCCCAGAAGGAACTGCCCCTCCTTCCGGGATATCCTGCCGGATACGCACAGATCCGACACGGTCTTGGCGCCCAGGGGGTAGCCGGACAGCAGCCCGATCACAATAGGATAGCATCCGTTACGGCTCACTCCCAGCAGGCGATGCATAATGGGGTACACTACCCTTCCGATCACTCCGCTGATCCCCAGACGTACGATCACACCAGACAGGATCATAAAGGGAAGCAGCGCCGGGAATACTACATTGAACCACAGCATCAACCCTTGTCCGGCTCCCTGGCTTACCGCCTGGGGAAACAGGATACAGCAGCACAATGCCACAGCGACAGCCAGTATTATTAATTTCCTTCTCATAAGCTTCTCCAAAAAAGGCTTTTACTGTATGCTATGTGGCTGCTGGTCTTCTTATGAATAAATCCCACCCCACAATTGCTGCTTATGGGATGGGATTCCTTTGTACTTATTTGGATCAATCTGCAGATGCGCTCTCTGCCTCTTCCGGATCTGTTTCTTCTTCCGGTTCAGCCTCCTCCGGTACGGTCTCTGGTTCCTGACCGATCTCATCATCTTCAATATCCAGAGTTACATACTCCCTGGCATCCTCCTCTTCCTCCTCCAGAGGAAAGTCATCCTCCTCCAGGTCAAGGTCATCCAGCTCCTCGTCCTTCTCGTCCAGCCACTTCTTGATAAAATAGCTGGCGCCTGCAGCTACCGCAGCCACAGAGGCAAAGCCTACTACACCTTTGAAAAATTTTTTCATAATATACCTTCCTTTCTGCAGGCGAACCGCCTATTTTTATTAATTAATGGTAGTTAATTTTCTGGAAATATGCGACAGATAAGGCGTCAGTCCCTTTTCCATCGCCAGCGCTTCTTGAATATCATAATCCACAAACTCACCATCCCTATAAGCAACTACCCGGTTACTGGCTCCATCGCGAAGGAGCTCTACCGCTTTTGCCCCCATCGCAGATGCATAAACCCTGTCCTTGCAGGTAGGATTCCCGCCACGCTGAATATGTCCCAATATTGTAGCTCTGGTCTCTATACCGGTCGCCAGCTCAATCAGCTTCGCCATTTCATTGGAATTACCCACACCTTCCGCATTTACAATGATATGATTCTTCTTGCCAATCTTCCGGCGAGTCTGGATCTTCTCAATGATCTTGGAGATATTCCCATCATATTCCTCCACCGTCAGAATGTACTCTGCGCCGCTGGCGATCCCGGTCCACAGCGCTATATGGCCTGCAGTCCGTCCCATAACCTCTATGATGCTGCATCGTTCATGAGATTCGGAGGTGTCCCGCAGCTTATCCATTGCCTCCATAGCTGTATTGACTGCCGTATCAAAGCCCACAGTGTATTCCGTGCAGGCAATGTCCAGATCGATCGTCCCCGGCACGCCGATGGTATTGATCCCATTTTCAGACAGGCGGCTGGCTCCCTGGAAGGATCCGTCTCCACCGATGACTACGATACCGTCAATCCCATGCTTCCGGCAGATGTCCGCCCCCTTCTTCTGATACTCCGCTTTCTTAAACTCCAGGCAGCGGGCAGTATAAAGAATTGTGCCTCCCAACTGAATGATATCCGACACAGACAGGGTATCCATATCGACAATATCTTCCTCTAACAGTCCCGCAAAGCCCCTGCGGATTCCTTTTACCTGCATTCCATTGGCCAGCGCCGTACGCACCACTGCGCGGATCGCGGCGTTCATTCCCGGGGCATCGCCGCCGCTTGTCAATACGCCAACTGTTTTTACTGTATCACTCATAACGTCTCTCCATTCTGTCTTATCCTCTTGGTTTGTACCTTACTAATCTTACAATATATTCCTACTTTTTTCAAGAGAACCGTTTTATCAATTAATTTCGCTGTACCCTTTTTGACGCGGGGATTGGCATAGGTTTTCCATTCAGGAACGCCTCTCGGCTCGG
>CANPZE010000003.1 GCA_947589315.1 uncultured Lachnospiraceae bacterium
TACGTCTACTCCCTCCTTGTGCATAATAGCTACCCCTTCGCATACATCGTTCGCGCCATAGCAATTTACCTTGGAACGGAGACCGTCTGAATAGGACTTGCGGAATACTTCTTTCACCGTATTGGTATAAGGATCGTATTCTGTCTCGACAAAGGTAAATCCATTGATCCGGGAAATGATCTGCGCCGCATCCTTGCCCAGTCCGTTCAGGATAACGCGGAGAGGCTTCTGGCGTACTTTGTTTGCTTTCTCTGCGATACCAATAGCTCCTTCGGCTGCAGCGAAAGACTCATGTCCTGCCAGGAAGCAGAAGCACTCTGTCTCCTCCTCCAAAAGCATTTTACCAAGATTGCCATGTCCCAGTCCTACCTTACGGGTATCTGCTACAGAACCGGGGATACAGAAGGACTGTAAGCCTTCGCCGATCGCAGCCGCAGCGTCTGCCGCACGCCGGCAGTTTTTCTTAATTGCAATAGCGGCTCCTACTGTATATGCCCAACAGGCATTCTCGAAACAGATAGGCTGAATGCCCTTTACCTGCTCATATACATTGAGCCCGGCATCTTTTGTGATCTTCTCCGCCTCTTCGATAGAAGAGATGCCATAGCTATTCAGTACGCTATTGATTTTATCAATTCTTCTTTCATATGATTCAAATAATGCCATGATTCGTTTGCCTCCTTTATATTATTTTTCAATTTCCTTGTCAGTTCTGGGATCGATGAGCTTTACGGCATCCTCTACACGGCCATACTGTCCGGAAGCCTTCTCCCATGCTGTGTTGGGGTCATCGCCATTCTTGATGAAGTCTGTCATCTTACCAAGGCTAACGAATTTGTATCCAATGATCAGATCCTCGGCGTCCAGGGCGATAGCGGTTACATAGCCCTCAGCCATTTCCAGATAACGGGGGCCCTTCTTCAGAGTTCCATACATGGTGCCAACCTGGGAACGGAGGCCCTTACCAAGATCCTCCAGGCCTGCGCCTACAGCAAGTCCGTCTTCCGAAAAAGCGGACTGAGAACGTCCGTATACAATCTGCAGGAACAATTCTCTCATAGCGGTATTGATGGCATCGCATACCAGGTCAGTATTCAGAGCCTCCATTACGGTACGTCCTGGAAGGATCTCAGCAGCCATAGCGGCAGAGTGGGTCATACCGGAACATCCGATTGTCTCTACCAGCGCTTCCTGGATGATACCCTCTTTCACATTCAGGCTCAGTTTGCAGGCGCCCTGCTGGGGAGCGCACCAGCCTACACCGTGGGTAAAACCGGATATATCCTTTACTTCCTTTGCCTTAACCCATTTCGCTTCTTCCGGGATCGGTGCGCAGCCATGGTTCACACCCTGAGCAACTGGGCACATGTTTTCTACTTCCTGTGAATAAATCATGTTCATACTCCTTTCGATATGCTTATTATCTGCGGTAAACTCGCAGTACTGGTTACATTTTCGCACAATTTTATTATTAAGTCTACACTTTTTGATAAATTTCTTGATTTACTTTTAAAAAGGGTCATGATAAAATAAAGCGGAATGAGCAGTACGGACAATCGCAGCTGCAAGCGCCGAAAGGCCGCAGGTGAGGAAAGTCCGGGCTTCATAGGGCAGGATGCCGGATAACGTCCGGTGGAGGCGACTCCCAGGCCAGTGCAACAGAAAAGAACCGCCTGTCTATTCAGGTAAGGGTGAAAAGGCGAGGTAAGAGCTCACCGCATATCTGGCAACAGATATGGCTGTGTAAACCCCATCCGAAGCAAGACCGAACAGGAGCGATACAGCGGCCCGCTGTACTCCGGGTAGGTCGCTTGAGCCTGCCGGTAACGGCAGGCCTAGATAGATGATTGTCTAAAACAGAACTCGGCTTACGGTACTGCTCGTTCCTAATTCAGAGCTGTTATATTAAATTCAGGATAAGAGAGATAAAGAAGCGAGGAAGATACCATGCCACTCACACCCATGATGCAGAACTATATGGATACCAAGGAGGAATACAAGGATTGTATTCTTTTTTATCGTTTAGGGGACTTTTATGAAATGTTCTTTGAGGATGCCAAAATCTGTTCCAAAGAACTGGAGCTGACCCTGACCGGTAAAAGCTGTGGAATGGAAGAGAAGGCTCCCATGTGTGGGATCCCGTTCCATGCCGCCGATTCCTATCTGAACAAGCTGGTGAGCCGCGGGTATAAAGTGGCCATCTGCGAGCAGGTAGAAGACCCCAGGCAGGCAAAAGGGCTGGTACGCCGGGAGGTGATCCGGATCGCTACCCCAGGCACGAATATTGATGTCCAGACCCTGGATGAATCCCGGAATAATTATCTGATGTGTGTGGTATATACAGTGAACGCATATGGCGTTTCTTATGTGGATGTGACCACAGGAGATTACTACGTAACGGAATTTGATACAGAGAATAAGCTGCTGGACGAGATTGGCAAGACAGCCCCTTCTGAGATTATCTGTAACGATTCCTTTCTGGTATCCGGGATCGATCTGGAGGATCTGCGGGGAAGGATGGGCATCGTCATTTCCTCTGTTGACGCCTGGTACTTTGACCAGGACCGATGCCAGCAAAGCCTGTGCAAGCATTTTAAAGTCTCTTCCCTGGCCGGTCTGGGCCTTTCTGATTATTCCATCGGCATTACTGCGGCCGGGGCTGTCATGCAGTATCTGAAAGAAACGCAGAAAATCTCTTTGGACCATATCACCGGGATCCGCCCCTATGTTCCCAGCAGCTATATGCTTCTGGACCGCTCCACCAGAAGAAATCTGGAGCTGTGTGAAACAATGCGGGAAAAGGCCAAGAGAGGTTCCCTGTTCTGGGTGCTGGACAAGACCAGGACTGCAATGGGGGCAAGGAAGCTGAGAAAGGCTATCGAGCAGCCACTCCTGGATCTCACCCAGATCAATGGGAGGCTGGATACGGTCCAGCTGCTGAACGACAATGCCATTACCCGGGAGGAGCTTCGGGAATACCTTTCCCCCATCTATGATCTGGAACGGCTGATCAGTAAGATCAGTTACCGCAGCGCTAATCCACGGGACCTGATCGCCTTTAAACAATCCCTGGAAATGCTGCCCCCTATCCGGTGCGTGCTTACTTCCTTTCCCGATTCTCTGTTAAAAGAACAGGGAGAGAAGCTGGACACTCTGGAAGATCTTTTTACAGAGATCGACAGGGCCATTGTAGAGGACCCTCCCCTTACCCTGCGGGAGGGAGGCATCATTAAAGACGGCTACCATGAGGAGATCGACCGCCTGCGCCATGCCAAGACGGACGGAAAGAACTGGCTGGCCCAGCTGCTGGAAGAGGAAAAGGAGAAAACCGGGATCAAAAATCTGCGGATTAAGTTCAATAAAGTATTCGGGTATTATCTGGAGGTAACTAATTCCTATAAAAATATGGTTCCCGAGGATTGGATTCGCAAACAGACCCTGGCCAATGCAGAACGGTATACCACCCCGAAATTAAAAGAACTGGAAGACACCATTTTGGGGGCGGAGGATAAGCTGTATACTCTGGAATACAATCTATTCTGCCAGGTACGGGACAGCATATACCAGGAGATCGCCCGGATCCAGAATGCCGCCCGGATCATTGCGGATATTGATATGCTGGCTTCTCTGGCAGTGGTGGCAGAGCAGAATAATTATGTCCGTCCGGAAATGAAGAAAAAGGGCGGTATTGTGATTAAAAACGGGAGGCATCCCGTAGTGGAACGGATGATCCAAAATGATATGTTTGTCCCTAACGATACCTTTCTGGATAATGATAAACATCGGATCAGCATTATCACCGGCCCTAATATGGCGGGAAAGTCCACCTATATGCGCCAGACTGCCCTCATTGTATTGATGGCTCAGATCGGCTCCTTTGTACCGGCAGAAAGCGCCCAGATCGGTCTGGTCGACAGGATTTTTACAAGAGTGGGGGCTTCGGATGACCTGGCCAGTGGGCAGAGTACCTTTATGGTAGAGATGACAGAAGTGGCCAATATCCTTCGGAACGCCACCAAAAACAGTCTGATCATTCTGGACGAAATCGGGCGGGGGACCAGCACCTTTGACGGCCTTGGGATCGCCTGGGCTGTCATCGAACATATTGCCAATACCAGGCTGCTGGGAGCCAAAACATTATTTGCCACCCATTACCATGAGCTTACGGAATTGGAAGGAAAGCTGGACAGTGTAGACAATTATTGTATTGCCGTTAAGGAGCAGGGGGAGGATATTATCTTCCTCCGCAAGATCGTAAAAGGCGGGGCGGACAAAAGTTACGGCATTCAGGTGGCAAAACTGGCCGGAGTCCCGGAAAATGTGCTTCAGAGGGCCCGGGCTATTGTGGATGAGTTAAGTGATAATGATATTGCTGATAAGGCCAAATCGATTTCTGTAGAAGGGGAAGCTGCCGATTACAATTATGGGATTGAACAGCAGACAGCCAAACCTAAAGCCCGCAGGCAGACTGCAGAGGAAAGGGAATCCGAGGAAATGGGGCAGCTTTCTTTGTTCGGCTCTTCCAATGCTAATATCCGTACGGATGATATTATCATAGAGCTGCATGATCTGGACTTGTCAACGACTACTCCGATTGAGGCGATGAACATATTGTACAGGCTGCAGACCAAGCTGCGGGATAGAATGTAAACAGGCAGGAGGGAATACTATGGCTGGAATCCATGTGTTAGATCAGGACACAATTAACCAAATAGCCGCCGGAGAAGTGATCGAGCGGCCGATGGCGGTAGTTAAGGAACTGGTGGAAAATGCGATCGATGCCGGAGCCAACTCTGTCACGATAGAGATTAAAGAAGGGGGAACCTCTCTGATACGCATTACGGACAACGGAAGCGGGATTGGGGAGGAGGATATCCCCCTGGCTTTTTTGCCCCATGCTACCAGCAAGATCCGTGAAGTGACAGATCTTCTCAGGATAGCCACCCTGGGCTTCCGGGGAGAGGCTCTGGCCAGTATTGCTGCCGTATCCCAGCTGGAGCTGATCACGAAGACCAGAGAGGCTCTGATGGGGAACCGCTATTGCATAGAAGGGGGAGAGGAAAAGATCCTGGAATCCGTTGGCTGTCCCGAAGGGACTACCGTGCTGGTACGCAATCTGTTCTATAATACTCCCGCCCGGCTGAAGTTTTTGAAAACGCCCGCTACGGAAGCCGGTTATATCAGCGGTCTGGTAGAGAGGATGGCCCTGTCCCATCCTCACATTTCCTTCCGCTTTATCAACCAGAACCAGTCCAGACTGCATACATCCGGCAACGGCAGCCTGAAGGATGTGATTTATCAGATCTATGGCCGGGATATTGCTGCCAACCTTCTGGAAGTGGATTCGGAGCAGTCCTCCTGCCGGGTGCAGGGCTTTATCGGCAAACCGGTAGTCTCCCGTGGGAATCGGAATTTTATGAATTATTTTATCAATGGGAGATACATTAAAAGCAATGTGGTCCATAGGGCCATTGAGGATGCCTACGCCCCCTATTCCATGCAGCACAGGTATCCTTTTACGGCTCTGCATTTTACCATTGATCCGGAGCGTATTGATATTAATGTACATCCCCAGAAGATGGAACTGCGCTTTAGCAATGGGCAGGAAATGTATCAAAGCATCTATCATGCCGTCAGCGAGGGATTGAAACAGAAGGAGCATATCCCGGAGATCCGGCTGGCCGCTCCGGATCCTCCCAGGGCACCGGAGAAAATAGAACAGCCGGCTTCTCCGGCTCGCTCCCAGCGTCAGCCGGAGCCCTTTGAGAAACAGCGCAGACGCATGATGGAGGGAGAATCGCCTTCCACAAAGATACTGGAAACCCTCAAACGCCAGGAAGAACAACAGGACTGGAACGCATCAGAAGTACGGGAACGGAGGGAATACGCCGCCGGCCAACAGGAATCTCTGTTCGGACAGGGAATCTTATCAGGGGAAGGCGTCAAAGAATGCCGCATTATCGGCCAGGTGTTTGCCACATACTGGATTCTGGAGTATGAGGGGGCAATGTACCTGGTGGACCAGCATGCCGCTCATGAGAAAGTGCTGTATGAACGGTTTATGCGGGAATTGAAGGAGAAAAAGGCCGCCAGCCAGCTGCTCCAGCCTCCCATCATTCTGACCCTGACAATGGCAGAGGAACAGGTGGTAAAGGAGCAGGAAGAAATCTTCACCAGGCTGGGTTATCAGATAGAAGCCTTTGGAGGACGGGACTATGCGGTGACAGCGGTACCGGCCCACCTTCCCTCTGTGGGGGAGGCTGAGCTGCTGAAGGAAGTGATTGACACTCTGGTAGACGAGCATGCCAGCCAGACTCCGGAGATTTTGATGGACCGGCTGGCATCCATGTCCTGCAAGGCGGCGGTAAAAGGGAACCATCAGCTGCCCCAGGAACAGATGCACGCCCTTTTGCAGGAGCTGATGACCCTGGAGAATCCTTATCATTGCCCCCATGGAAGGCCAACGATGATCAAGATGACAAGGCAGGAGCTGGAAAAGAAATTTAAACGGATTGTGTGACAGTAAGATCGCAGACGCAGAAGGGATAAAAGAGATGGAAATAATGCCAAAGAGACCTCTGATCATTCTGACCGGCCCTACGGCAGTGGGGAAGACAGCCCTTTCTATTGATCTGGCAAAGGCAGTCAACGGAGAAATTATTTCGGCGGATTCCATGCAGGTCTATCGTGGTATGGATATTGGCACTGCGAAAATCTCCCGGGAAGAAATGAAAGGGGTTCCCCATTATCTGATCGATGAGCTGGATCCGCAGGAAGAATTTAATGCGGTTATCTTTCAGAGGTTATGCAGGCAATATATGGAAAAAATATATGACAAAGGCAAGATTCCCATTATCGTGGGAGGAACCGGTTTTTATATCCAGGCGGTGCTTTATGATATTCAGTTCATCAGCCAGGAGACAGACAGCGATTATCGGAAGGAACTGCAGAGACTGGCCCATATACAGGGGAATCAGGCATTGCATGACCAGCTCAGGCAAGTGGATCCCCAGGCTGCAGAAGAGATCCATGCCAATAATGTAAAACGAGTGATCCGGGCGCTGGAATACTATCATGAGACGGGACATCCCATTTCCCGGCATAACCGGGAACAGCGGGAACGGCAATCCCCTTATCACTTCCGTTACTATGTGTTAAGCCTGCCCCGGCCCGTGTTATATCAGCGGATCAATGAACGGGTGGACCAGATGGAGAAAAGCGGGCTGCTGGAGGAGGTCCGGCGCCTGCGGGAGCAGGGCTGTACCAGAGACCTGGTATCCATGCAGGGACTGGGATATAAAGAACTTCTGGATGCCCTGGAAGGGAAATGCACGGTAAGCGAAGCGCTGGAAAAGGTAAAAAAAGAGACGCGGCATTTTGCCAAAAGGCAATTTACCTGGTTCCGCCGGGAAAAAGAGGTGATCTGGCTGGAAAAGGAAAAATTCGCCAGTGAGCAGGAATTGCTGGCATATTGCCTTACAGACCTGCGGCGGGAAGGGATCATAGGAGAATAACAGAAGGGAAGAAGAGAAATGGATCTGAGAGAATTTTATAGGCAGTCTGGCATTGATGAGGAAGTCTTCGCCCTGTGCCAGGATATTGAAAGGGGGTTGAAGGACCGCTTTGAACAGATCGACCAGACGGCAGAATATAATCAGATGAAAGTATTGCGGGCAATGCAGCGCAATCAGGTCAGCGCGGGCTGTTTTGAAGCCACCACCGGCTACGGCTATGATGATCTGGGAAGGGATACCCTGGAACAGGTGTATGCGGATGTCTTCCAGACAGAAGCAGCGCTGGTACGTCCCCAGCTCACCTGTGGGACCCATGCCCTGACAGTGGCCCTGTCCGCAATTCTCCGTCCCGGAGACCAGCTTTTGTCACCGGTGGGAAGACCCTATGATACCCTGGAGGGCGTCATCGGGACGAAGAAGGACAATCCCCCTGGCTCCCTGAAGGAATTCGGCATCACATATCGCCAGGTAGAATTACTGCCCGATGGATCCTTTGACTGGGAGGGGATCCGCAGCGCTGTCAACGGCAAGACAAAGCTGGTGACAATACAGCGCTCCAAGGGTTACGATCCCCGTCCCACCCTTTCTGTAGAACGGATCGGAGAACTCATTGCCTTTCTGAAAAAGATCAAACCGGAACTGATCTGCATGGTAGATAACTGCTACGGAGAATTTGTAGAGACCCGGGAACCCTCCCAGGCAGGAGCTGATCTGTGCGTGGGATCCCTGATCAAGAATCCCGGAGGGGGGCTGGCCCCGATTGGCGGTTATATTGCAGGCAGGGAAGAATTAATCCGGCTGTGCGCCTGCCGCCTGACGGCGCCGGGGCTGGAAAAGGAAGTAGGGGCTACTCTGGGATTGAACCGCTCCTTCTTCCAGGGCTTTTTTCTGGCGCCTGTCGTGACTGCGGGGGCCCTAAAAAGCGCAATCTTTGCGGCCAATGTCTATCAGCGCCTGGGCTTTCCTGTTGTACCCGATGGCACGCAGTCCCGGCATGATATTATCCAGGCAGTGACCCTGGGCAGCCCGGAGGCCGTCATTGCCTTTTGCCAGGGGATCCAGGCCGCGGCGCCGGTAGACAGCCACGTTGCCCCGGAACCCTATGCCATGCCCGGTTATCACAGCGATGTGATCATGGCGGCAGGAGCCTTCGTCCAGGGCTCTTCGATCGAGCTGAGCGCAGATGGCCCGATCGAACCTCCCTATGCCGTTTATTTCCAGGGAGGCCTCACCTGGTACCACGGCAAATACGGGATTATGATGTCTGTACAAAAGCTGAAGGATTCCGGCCTGCTCCCGGCTCTCCAGCCGTAATGATTTTTCTGGAAGATTTTGCCATATGAGGGGAAATCCTGTCGAAAAAGGAGAGAGAATAGAAAAAATCAGCGAAATATACATGATTTCTTAAGAAATCTATTCTATACAAAAGTTCGGTTTTATGATACCATTATCTGGAATGCGTGAAAACTCATGCATATTATGTGGGGAAGGCTTCCGTAAAAGGAGGCCGAGAACAATGAAGCAGAGAACAAAACAAAACAGCAACAGGGAATATGTCAATATGAAGGCGTTGCCTGCCAGTGAGCAGCCCTATGAAAAATGCCTCGAACAGGGGCCGGAATATCTGTCCGATGCTGAACTTCTGGCAGTGATCATCCGCACGGGAAGCCTGGGCGAGCGTAGTATTGACCTGGCCAGAAATCTACTTTTTCTGCTGCCGGGGAAGCGCCTGGAGGGACTTTTTGAAATGTCCCTGGAACAGCTCCAGGAGATCCGGGGCATTGGCAAAGTAAAGGCAATACAGCTCCAATGCCTGGCAGAATGCTGCAGGCGCATGGGAAGCCAGAAATGCCACAGGGAAGAAAAGCTGATCTGCGGGCATCCAGGCTCTGTCGCCGCTTACTTTATGAACCGCATGCGCTGCCTGGAAATAGAACAGGTACTGCTTTTGGTCCTGGATGGCAAAAATGCCATGAAAAAAGCCATTGTGATCTCCAAAGGATCGTTTACTGCATCTTATGCAGCTCCCCGGGAGATTTATTACTACGCCTTAAAACATAAAGCGGTGAGCATCATCCTGCTGCACAACCATCCCTCCGGGGATCCCACTCCCAGCCGGGACGACATTGCATTGACAAAACGTCTGGCCGCTACCGGCAATATGATCGGGATCCCATTGCTGGATCATATTGTGATCGGAGAGGACCGGTATATCAGCTTGAAGGAAGAGGGATACTTACGGTAGCCTGGAACGCTGTGATCTCTGTTATTTTATTATCTTTGGAAAGGGAGTTTGCCCAATGGCACATAAAACATTTGGTATCGACTTTGGAACCGGTACGATAAAGGTATATAAAAGATCCGAGGGAATTGTCCTGAATGAGCGCAATGTCGTGGCCACTGTTGGGAAAAGCAGCGAGAAACGCCCGGTAGCCATTGGTGACAGCGCCTATGAAATGTTTGAAAAAGCGCCGCCCAGCATCCATGTTTCCTTTCCAATGCACCATGGTGTGATCGCCGATCTCCAGGATATGATCGCCCTTTGGGATTTTATGGTAGAAAAAGTATCCGGACGGCGCAGGCTGAAGGGGGCGGACTTCTATATTTCCGTGCCTGCTGATATCGGCCAGGTAGAGAAAAACGCCTTTTCCAAGATCATCACCGAGGGCCAGTGCAGCCCACGCCGCGTCTGCCTGATCGATAAACCCATAGCAGATGCTCTGGGGATGAAGCTGGATATTGAAAAGGCCCGGGGTATCATGATCGTGAACATGGGGGCGGATACCACAGAATTATCCGTGCTGTCTCTGGGCGGTATCGTAGTCAGCAAGCTGCTTCCCTATGGAGGCAATTATTTTGATACACAGATTATGAACTACATACGTAAGGAGCATAATTTTGTCATCGGCAGGAAGAGCGCAGAGCAGATTAAAAAGAGACTGGTATCGGCAGTTCCCGTAGACGAGTCTACAACGGCGATGGGAAGAAACGTGGTAAAGGGGCTTCCCGGCGAGGTCCTGATCCAATCCGGAGAGATTTTTCCGCTGGTCCGGGATGTATTTTATGAAATCTCCGGAGCCATCCGTTCCATGCTGGAACGCACTCCGCCGGAGATCGCTTCCCAGATACAGGAAGACGGCATTTACCTTACAGGCGCCGGTTCCTGGCTGAAGGGGCTGGATCAGCTGATCGCTGATCAGACCCGCCATAAAGTAAATACCTCCAGACAGGCCCAGAAAACGGTGATCACCGGTTTGGGCTATCTGGCAGAGAATCCCAAGATGGCCCTTCGGTACAGTGTACCGCTGACACAGACAGGAAAATGATAGAGAAGGGTGAGAAAAGAATGCGCAAGAAGACAAAAATAGCTATCGATCCCAAATATATATTGATGATCATTGGTATCATCTGCATCCTATTGATCCTGGTATCCTTCCGTTTCCAGGAAAAGATGACGCCGGTGCGCTCCGCCGTAGGAAGCGTTATCACCCCCATGCAGAAGGGGATCAATCAGATCGGAGTCGTGCTGTCGGATAAAATGGATTATATCACTACAATGAAAAAGCTGGTAAAAGAAAACACTTCCCTGAAAAAAGAGCTGGCTGAGATTTCCGGGGAGAATAAACTGCTGCAGCAGGACAAATATGAACTGGAGAATTTCCGGAAATTATACGACCTGGATCAGCAGTATGAAGGATATCCCAAGGTGGCGGCCCGGGTCATCAGCAGTGACAATGACAATTGGTATAATACCTTTATTATTGATAAGGGTTCCGAGGATGGACTGGCTGTAAACATGAATGTAATGGCCGGAGACGGCCTGGTGGGCTTGATCACAGAGGTGAATAAATCCTATTCCAAAGTACGTTCCATCATTGACGATGAAAGCAATGTGGCAGGCACCTTCCTGAAGACCTCCGATGGCTGCATCGTCAGCGGAGACCTCCAGCTGATGAACCAGGGAGTGATACAGATCACAGGGATTTCCAGCAGCGCCAAACTGCAGGACGGATATGAAGTAGTTACTTCTCAGATCAGCAACAAATACCTTCCGGGGATCCTGATCGGATATGCAAAGGATTTTACGACCGATTCCTCTAATATGACCCAATCCGCTTATCTGACCCCGGCGGCAGACTTCGCCGGCCTGGATATGGTGCTTGTGATCACTAAAGTAAAGGATTCTGACGATTTGGAGGATATAATGAAGTGAAACGGTATATCAGTCTGACAATATTATCGGTTCTGTGCTTTGTGCTGCAGACTACTTTGCTTCCCTATATCCAGCTGGCCCATGTAATGCCTAACCTGTTGCTGGTCCTGACGGCGGCCGCTGGATTTATGTACGGAAGAAAAGCAGGGATGTATACCGGGGTATTCTGCGGTATCCTGGCAGATTTCATGTATAGCCGGGTGATCGGCATTGCCATCTTCATCTATGCATTGGTGGGCTATATCAATGGCATGGCCAATAAACTGTATTACAAAGAGGATTATATGACTCCCATGCTGTCTATTGCCGTCAGTGACCTGTTGTACAATATTTTATATTATGGCTGCCATTTTTTACTGCGGGGACGGTTAAATCTGGGGTATTATTTCTCCCATATCATCATCCCGGAGGCCATCTATACCGTGATCGCAGGTTTCTTCCTGTATCGCTTCCTTCGGTGGCTGGACGACAGGATCTCTCCCCGTGAGGAGCTGATCCTGAAAAAAGGGCCGAACGATATATAGGACTTGCCGCTGGCAGAAAGAAAACGATCGGGAAAATGAACAGAAAGGAGGCTTATTATGTGGGATACCCTGAAAGAGTATTTAAAGAACTTTTTTAACTCTCGGCTGCTGCCGATATCCATATTGTTCCTTTTGCTGTTTGGCGTGCTGGTCAACCGGATGTTTGACCTGCAGATCGTCAGCAGTGAAGAGATCATTCAGACCGGCAATGATAATACTACAAAGCCCAGAGTGCTGAAGGCAACGAGAGGAAACATCTATGATTGTACGGGAAAGCTCCTGGCCTACAATAAGCTTTCCTATAATGTGACCTTTGACGACACCACAGCCTTTTCAGAAATGACCAATGAGCAAAAGAATGCCATGATCTACAAGATGATCCGCCTGATCGAAAAAAACGGAAGCAAACTGGCTGTAGAATTCTATATCGGCTATGAGAACGGGCAGTTGCAGTATACTGCCGAGGGCAATACATTACTGCGCTTTATCGCAGAAGTATACTCTACTACATTGGAATCCATGACCGAAGAGCAGCGGGAGACTCCGGCGCAGGAATTATATGATAAATTGCGTTGGGGAGGCTCCAACGAGATCCCGGATTTTGAGATCTCCAAGGATTATTCTGACAAAATGGCCCTGAAGATCATGGCTGTGCGCTATGCCATGTTCATTAACCGATATACTAAGTACGAAGCTCTGACCATCGCAAAAGATGTAAATGATGTCACTGTGGCTGCGATCAAGGAGAACAGCGGGGAGATGCCGGGGGTAGATGTGGCGCAGGATACGATCCGCGCCTATAAGAAGAGTAAATATTTTGCCCATATCCTGGGGTATACTGGTTCTGTCTCCAGTGAAAAGCTGGAAGAGCTTAAGGCGGAGGATCCGGATATGGATTATACGGCCGATGACCAGATTGGGATCTCCGGACTGGAGAGTACCTATGAGAAACAGCTGCGCGGAAAGAAGGGCAGCGAGACTCTCACGATTAATGAGTCCACCAGCCGGATCGTATCTGTGTCTGACAGGGTAGAGCCGGAGACTGGCAAAGATCTTCACCTTAGCATTGATGCCCAGCTCCAGGAGGAGTGCTATAATCTGCTGGAGGAACATCTGGCCAGTATCCTGATCGGCAATATCAATAATGGTACCGATGCGGGAAGCCGGGGAACCTCTACTAAAAATATCAAAGTGCCTATTTACGATGTATATAACGCCCTGATCGAAAACAATATCATTAATGTAAAACGGTTTACTGAAAAGGACGCCTCCCAGCGGGAAAGGAATACCCACAGGAAATATCTCCGCAGAAGAAAGGCTGTTTTGCGCAGGATGCGCCGGTATCTGTCGGCCGACAGCCGGATCAGGAACAGCCAGCTTCCGGATGACATGAAGGATTTCCTGGATTATTTCTATACGGCGCTGAAGGATAACCAGATCGTATTGGCAGATGAGATAGATACCTCGGACAGCATCTACAAATCCTACGCCAACGGCAATACCAGCTTAAGCCGTTATCTTCAATATGCGATCTCAGAAAATTGGATCAATCTGGGAGTGCTGGATATTGGCGAGGCATATTACAGTAATGAAGAAATTTATCAGAAATTGGTTGACTATGGGCTGGATTTGTTAGAAAATGATACTGTCTTTACTAAAATGATATACAGTTACCTGATATACCATTATGAATTATCCGGCACAGACTGCTGTCTGCTGCTTTTTGACCAGGGGGACATTAAGTATAACGAAGAGGAGTATGGGCAGCTGGCCAGCGGCGCCCTCTCTCCTTACGCTTTCCTGATCCGCAAGATCCGGAAGCTGGAGATCACGCCGGGACAGCTGGGGCTGGATCCCTGCTCCGGCTCCGTAGTGGTAACGGATGTGAATACAGGAGAGGTAAAGGCAATGGTCACCTATCCCAGCTATGATAATAATAAGATGGCCAATCAGGTGGATTCTGACTATTTTTATAATTATCTGACGCAGACATCCTCCTCGCCGCTGTTAAACCGGCCTACCCAGCAGGAACTGGCGCCAGGCTCCACCTTTAAGGTGATCTCCAGCGTGGCGGCCCTGGAAGAGGGAGTGATCACCCCGTCCACTACCATTTATGATAAAGTAGTATTTGATAAAGTAGCGCATTCTCCCAGATGCTGGAGCAACGTCTCCCATGGGAATGTGAACGTAAGTACAGCGATCGAGCATTCCTGCAACTATTTTTTCTATAATGTAGGTTATATGCTGGGAGAACAGGCAAATGGGCTGTTAAATAATAGCAGGGGGCTTTCCCGGTTAAAAAAATATGCGGATATGTTTGGGCTGACCGATAAGTCCGGCGTAGAAATCGTAGAATCCCAGCCCAGGTTTTCTACAGAGGATGTGGTCCGTTCGGCGATCGGACAGGCCAACCATGCCTATGCTCCGGTACAGCTGGCCCGGTATATGACAACGGTGGCCAACAACGGCACCTGCTATAATCTTACTTTGGTAGACAAGGTCACAGATGTGAACGGTAAGACCGTGGAGGATCATTCTGCCAAGGTCAGGAACAAGGTCAGCCTTGCCCAGTCTACCTGGGATGCGATCCACAAGGGGTTATATTTAGTGGTAAACGGCGGAGGCAGTTCTGTCAATGCTATGTTTTCCGATGTGAAAACTACGGTGGCCGGTAAGACCGGTACCGCGCAGCAGACTACCCTTCATGCCAACCATGCCTACTTTGTGTCCTATGCCCCTTATAAGGCTCCGGAGATCTCTGTAACCTGCGTGATCCCCAATGGCTATGCTTCCGCCAATGCGGCATCTACGGCAAGCGACATCTATAAATACTATTTTAACGGCAAGAAAAAGGTTTCCGGCAAAGGCATAACGGCTTCCGGTTATGCGGTGACCGATTAACGGGGAGCGGCGCAGAACAACTATTGTAAAAGATTCCAACCAAAGAATGGAGGCGGGATATGAGCAGCAATGTGATGATAAAAGGAACGAAATCAGGGATTATCCTGGTGTTGGATAAAGAAGCCGATTGGGATACCCTGAAACAGGAGATTGGAGAAAAATTCCGGACTTCCTCTGATTTTTTGGGGGACGCAGAAAAGGCTATCTCATTTCAGGGAAGAGATCTGACCAATGAACAGCAGCAGGAGGTCATCGATATCATCCATGAGAACTGTAAGCTTGAGATCCTGTGCGTTCTGGAAGAGGATCCCAAGAAGGAGGAGGCATTTGCCAAAACTCTGGAAGCAAAGCTGATGGAAAAGGAAAATAATACCGGCTTCTTCTTTAAGGGGAATCTCCGTTCCGGACAGGTATTAGATGTGGAGACAAGTATAATCATCCTGGGGGATGTAAACGCCGGGGCCAAGGTGGTCTCCAAAGGGAATGTGATCATCCTGGGCTCTCTGAAGGGAAATGTATTTGCAGGGTCTGCAGGAAATGTAGATGCGTTTGTGGTTGCCCTGGACATGAATCCGGTACAGATCCGGATTGCCGATACCATCGCCCGCTCACCGGACGAGGCTCCAAAGAAAAAAAAGGAACGAGAGACTAAGATTGCGTTCTGGGAGGACGGCAATATCTATATTGAGCCTCTGGATAAGGATGTAATCGGAGATATCCGGCTGAGCTGACGCAGAAGGCTTTAAGGTTGATATTAATCACAGAGTCATACAAAAGACACTGTGAATAATGATAAGCTGCCATACTATAATCTGATAAGGATGCGGGGCAGCATAGAATATAAATCACATCAAATGTAGGAGGAATGAAACCATGGGAGAAGTTATTGTAATCACATCGGGAAAGGGTGGCGTAGGTAAGACTACGACTACGGCCAATGTGGGAACAGGGCTGGCAATGCTGGGAAAGAAGGTCGTACTGATCGATACAGATATAGGACTCCGGAATCTGGATGTAGTAATGGGCCTGGAGAATAGAATCGTATATAATCTGGTAGACGTTGTAGAAAATAACTGCCGGATCACACAGGCTTTGATCAAGGATAAACGATATCCCAACTTATATCTGCTTCCCTCTGCCCAAACCAAGGATAAGACGGCAGTGTCTCCGGAGCAGATGAAAAAGCTGGCGGATGAGCTGCGGGAAGAATTTGATTACATATTAATGGATTGCCCTGCCGGAATTGAGCAGGGATTTAAGAATGCTATCGCTGGAGCAGACAGGGCGCTGGTGGTAACCACTCCGGAGGTATCTGCCGTCCGGGATGCGGACCGCATCATCGGCCTGCTGGAGGCCAATGAGATCCATCATACCCATCTGATCGTCAATCGTCTTCGAGTTGATATGGTAAAGAGCAAAAATATGATGTCCAGTGACGATGTAGTAGAAATCCTGGCTGTGGATCTGATCGGCGTGGTACCTGACGATGAGAATATCGTAATCTCCACGAATAATGGGGAACCTTTGGTTGGATCGGAATGTCTTGCCGGACAAGCTTATATGAACATTTGTAACCGTCTATTAGGACAAGAGGTTCCTTTTCTGGAATTAGATGCCAACAAAGGCTTTTTTCAGAAAATAGCTTCTATTTTTAAGAAATAAGATAAATTTAGAGTCTGCCATCGTGGCGGATATAGAAAACGGAGGTCAGGTATGAGTTTTTTTTCAAACTTTTTTAAATCCAGCGAAAGCAGCAGCGATATTGCCAAGAACCGTTTGAAGGTGGCGATCACCTCTGACAGGGCAGTATGCTCCCCGGAGATCATGGAAAAAATGAAGAATGAGATTATTCAGGTTATTTCCAAATACGTGGATATTGATGTGGAGGGACTGGATATCAAGGTAAAGCAGATGGAGCTGGACGACCATTCCGGTCCGGTAAATGCCGTATATGCCAATATACCCATTAAAGGCTCCAAGAATTTCAGAAAATCTGGAGTGTAATCAAAATGCTGAATCGAATCAAGCAATATGACTGGAGAAATTTTAATTATTCTCTGATAATCGTTGTGATCCTTCTTTGCCTGATCAGCGCCTTTACCGTCAAGCTTGCCGGCGGGGCGGAAGACGGCATGGGCTTCATGAAAGGGCAGCTGGCAGGCATGATGATGGGACTGTTTATTATTGCTGTGCTTGCATTGATCGACTATCATTTTATCTGCCGGTTTGTAGCAGTATACTATATTTTCGGCCTTGCCCTGACTGCGGCCACCCGATCCCCTATCGGAACGAATCTGAAGACGGGGGCGTACCGCTGGATCCAGATCGGAGGGATTACTTTTCAGCCGTCAGAGCTGATGAAAATCATTTTTATTCTGACAATGGCTGTCCTTTACGTAAAATTGCAGAGAAGGCTGGACCGTTTCAGCTCTGTAGTGATCGCCGCCCTGGTAACTGCTTTGCCAACGCTGCTGATCATGACCCAGCCGGACCTTTCTTCCAGCCTGGTAGTCTTATTCATTATGGTGGTCATGATGTTTGCGGCCGGTACTGCTTACCGCATCCTGGCGCCCATTGTCATCGTGGGGATCCCCATTTCCCTGGTCCTGTTCTGGTATATCCAGCAGCCGGGAAACCTTTTAATGCGGGGCTATCATTTTAATCGTATCCAGGCATGGCTGCATCCGGAGACGGATATCAAACAGACGTATAATTGGCAGCAAAATCTCTCTATTTCAGCCATTGCTGAGGGGAAGCTTTATGGCAAATTTCTTCAGGATGGGGCTGGAGAAGGAGTTTCCCGGGCATATAACTCAGTGCCGGTCAATGAGAGTGACTTTATATGGTGTGTGATCGGAGAGGAGTTTGGATTCCTGGGCTGTTGCTTTGTCTTGCTGTTACTGGGACTCGTAATTTTTAAGTGCTTTCAGACGGCAAAGAAGGCGCAGGACTTTCTGGGCATGATGATCGCTGTTGGGGTGGCGTCCATGTATATGTTCCAGATTTTCTGCAATATCTGTGTTACTACGCGGCTGCTGCCCAATACAGGGCTTCCCTTGCCTTTTCTGAGCAACGGACTGAGTTCCATGGCGGCCTCTATGATCGGGATTGGCTTAGTCGTCAATATCGGGATTCAGCCGGCCCGTTCCAAAAAAGGCGGGTTTACAATGCGTACTGCTTATTCTGAGGCGAACCGGGACATTGATATTGATTTTGAATTATAATATAATCAGCAAAAATTATTGAGGGGTGAAGCAAAATGAATATTGGACTGATCGCACATGATGCGAAGAAAATACTGATGCAGAATTTTGCCATTGCATATCGGGGGATTCTGAGCAGGCATGATATCTATGCCACAGGGACCACGGGACGCCTGATCGAAGAGGTGACCAATCTGACAATACATAAATATCTGGCCGGCCATCTGGGAGGAGAGCAGCAGCTGGCATCCCAGATCGAGCATAACCAGATAGACATGGTGATCTTTCTCAGAGATCCGCTGTCACCAAAGTCCCATGAACCGGACGTCTATAATGTGATCCATCTGTGCGATACTTATAACATTCCTTTTGCTACTAATCTGGCTACAGCGGAATTGCTGGTCAAGGCATTAGACAGGGGCGATCTGGAATGGCGGGAAATATTAAAAAAAGAGGAGGATTAGACTCCATGGCCAAGTGGAAAAGAAAGAGAGCCCTGGCGGCGGTTCTTGTCCTTTGCGGACTGCTGTCTGGCTGCGCCGGTTCTGTATCGTCTTTGGTACAGGAGGCAGGCGTATCAGTTCCTGTGTATTCCAGGCAGGATTCCATGGTATATTCCCAGGATTATCTCTCCGGGGATATCTGTATCATCCCTCAAAAAGAGCAATCAGAGCCGGAAGAGGAAATGACGGCAGGGGCTGCCCTGTGTGTGGACGACACGGACAATCGGATGCTATATTCCCAGAATATCTATGAGAAAATGTATCCGGCCAGTATTACCAAGATTGTAACGGCGCTGATAACCCTGAAATATGGGAATCTGAAGGATACGGTGACCATCAGCTATGATGCCAGCCACATCACGGAATATGGGGCTAAGCTTTGCGGCTTCCAGGAAGGAGACCAGATCAATCTGAAGGATCTTTTGACCTGTTTGCTGATCTATTCCGGTAATGACGCAGGCGTGGGCATTGCAGAGCATATTGCCGGCAGTGTGGATGCTTTTGCAGATATGATGAACCGGGAAATGGATCTTTTGGGGGCGTCCGGCTCTCATTTTGTCAATCCTCACGGCCTTCATGATAAAAAGCATTATACTACTGCCTATGACCTGTATCTGGTATTCCATGAGTTATTAAAGTATGAGGAATTTGTAGAAATCCTCCAACAGCCGGAAATAACAGTGGAATATAAGAATCAGCAGGGTGAGAAGCAATCCAGCCGTTTCACTGCCACCAACCAGTACCTCATTGGTTACTCCCAGGCTCCGGAAGGTGTTACCGTAATGGGAGGCAAGACCGGGACCACCACAGAAGCAGGAAGCTGCCTGATCCTGTATAGCCAGGACAGTGAGGGAAAGGATTATATTTCCGTAGTCTTAAAGGCAGATTCCTCCTACAGCCTTTACCGGCAAATGAACCATCTTCTGGAGAAGACAGTAGCATCCCAGGCGCCGGAGGGCTCTCCTGCACCAGAGAGTTCTTCCACGCCGGAGGGCTCTCCTGCACCAGAGAGTTCTCCTACGCCGGAGGGCTCTCCTGCACCAGAGAGTTCTCCTACGCCGGAGGGCTCTCCTACGCCTCAGAGTTCTCCTACGCCTCAGGCAACAGAGACGCCTGCCTCTACTTAAAAGAGCTGCCACATCAGAATCATTCTAATGTGGCAGCTCTCTTCGCCGTTACAGGCATTCTGCGGGACAGTCCCCGCAGTGGTACTCTCTCTTGTTGCCCGGCATCAATCTGCTGCAGAACGGATCCTTCCGAAATAACTGATGGCATAGAGACCACAAATTCCTACAATGGCGTAGATGATCCGGGAGAGCATGCTCATATTCCCGAACAGCACCTGGATCAGGTCAAACCGTAAAAATCCGATCAACCCCCAGTTGACTGCACCGATCACAACGAGTACCAAGACGATATAATCGAATGTCTTCATAAAACTAATCTCCATTCTCCCGCACCTGAATTACAGAAAACCGACTGCCTGGCCCGGATCGATCGGGACAGCGCCGGTTACAAGTCTGGGCATGCGGGCACAAACTTGTATTTTCAGTATCCCCCAAATATCATGTTCTATGCAGAATCTTTTTTATAAAATTGCATGGAAAAGTAGAATTATAAATTAAGTTATGATAAAATAATAAAATATGTATACAGATACGATGGGCAGCAAAACAATAGCATACATGATAGAAAGGAGGAGTTCAAATTGGCGGTACGGCAGCAGAAAAAGGTAGTTAAAATGAAGCGGAAGAACCATTATCTTACCGGCATCCTTCTCCTTCTTTTTTCTGCCTATGTGGCCATTCTCTTTTTCCAGTCTCTGACCAGGGAACATCTTTCGATCACGGAAGTGACGGAAAAGCAGATTGCAGATGATAATACTGTACGGGGAATCATTCTCCGGGAGGAGGAGCTGGTCACTAACAAACAATCCGGGTATGTGAATTATTATGTGGGCGAAAGCTCCAAGGTGGGAGTAAAATCTACCATCTATTCCATTGATGGGAGCGGACAGATCGCAGGACAGCTGCTGGCAGCCGGGCAGAAGGATATCAGGCTTTCCAAAGAGGATACCGCCAATATCCGGAATGTGATCGCTGCGTATCGGGACGCCTATGACCTGTCCCATTACAATGAGGCTTACAACTTTAAATATAATATAGACAATACGCTGCTGGAACTGACAAACGCTACCATGATGGAAAATCTGACCCAGATTTTGGATGAGAGCAAAAGCCAGGATTCTTTTAAGCTGGTAAAGGCTAAGGCCAGCGGTATTATTTCTTATACCTCTGATGGAATGGAATCCCTTTCACTCAATGATATCACCGCAGAAAGTTTTTCCAATACCAACGATAAGCTGGAACAGCTGCGGCAGACTGAGGAAATGAAAGAAGGGGATCCGGTATATCGCCTGGTCACCAGTGAGAATTGGTCTATCATCGTACCTCTTTCTAAGAATCAGTTTAGTAAGATCCAGCAGCAGGATACAGTCTGCATCACTTTGAAAAAGATTGATGCCAGGCTTAATGCGGCTGTCACCGCCTTTACCATTGACAACGGATATTATGCTAAAATGGATCTGGACCGCTATATGATCCAATATCTGAACAACCGATATATTGATATTGAGATTGAGCTAAACGATGCAGATGGATTGAAGATTCCAGTGTCCTCTATTTTGAAAAAGAACTTTTATGTCATTCCCGACAGCTATGTTTCCACAGATGCCAGAGGCAATGAAGGTGTTGTCGTATGCAGCTATGATGCTTCAGGGACCCCTCAGTATCATTTGGAGGAGACCAGGATCTGTTACCCCTCCCAAGAGGAGAAGGCAGGGGAATGCTACATTGATGCCGGGCAGTTTGAGGCGGGAACCGTGATCAGTGAGAGCAATGGCAGCGGGAAAGAACTGACCCTGTCTGCGGTCACAGAATTAGAGGGGGTCTATAACTGTAATAAAGGGTACTGTGAATTCCGCCAGATCGAGAAAATCTATGAGAATTCAGAATATTGCATTGTATCCAAAAATACAAAAAACGGCTTATCCGCATACGACCATATTGTGCTGAATCCAGATATGATCGGAGAGGATGAGATTATTTATTAATGTGCTTTAGATAGGAGGCTGAGATAATTGATCCAAGAGAATCTGAAAAAAGTAGAGGAGGAGATCCGCCGGGCATGCGAGAGGGCAGGGCGGAGCGAACAGGATGTGACTCTGGTCTGCGTCAGTAAGACCAAACCGGCCGAAATGATCCAGGAGGCGTATGACCTGGGGAAACGGGAATTTGGAGAAAATAAGGCGCAGGAAATGAAGGAAAAAGAGGAAATCCTTCCCAAGGATATCCACTGGCATTTTATCGGCCATCTGCAGACTAACAAAATTAAGTATGTGCTGGGAAGAGCCTGCCTGATCCATTCGGTGGATAGTCTGCATCTGGCGCAGGCGATCGAGGCAGAATGCCAGAAAAGGGAGCTGGAGGCGGATATCCTGGTGGAGATCAATGTAGCCCGGGAAGCCTCCAAATTTGGATTAGGCATAGAGGGAGCGGAACAATTGATCCGTGATATTTCCAGACTTTCCCACCTGCACATCCAGGGATTGATGACGGTGGCCCCTTTCGTGGAAGAACCGGAGGAAAATCGTATTATTTTTCGTCAATTAAAGCAATTGTCAGTTGACATAAAGGGGAAAAACATTGATAATGTTAATATGAATGTCTTGTCCATGGGCATGACAGGAGATTACCAGGTGGCGATTGAAGAAGGAGCGACACATGTTCGTGTGGGGACCGGCATCTTTGGTGAGAGAAATTATAAACGGTAATAAACAGGTAACTTAGGTTACACAGGAGGTTATTATGGCAAAAGGACTTAGCGGCATATTGGATTTGTTAAAGCTGTCAGATGATGATGATTATGATGATGATTTCTACGAAGAAGAAGAGATTGACGAGCGAGAGGCAGAGCGTCTGCTCCGCAAGGAGGAGAAACGGCTGGCCCGGGAAGAGAAGAAGGCGGCCAGAAGAAATCCTGTCATAGAAGAAGAGGCGTATGAGGAGGAGATTCCCCCCACACCTGTCACACCTCCCAAAAGAACTTCTTTCCGAACCTCTTCCAATAAAGTAGTTCCTATTGGGAGAACTGCTAAGGGCCTGGAAGTGTGTATCTGCAAACCTAAGAATTTTGGAGATTCCCAGGAAGCCTGTGAAATGTTATTAGAGGGACATGCTGTTGTCCTGAACCTGGAAGGCATTGATATTATGGAAGCCCAGCGTATTATGGACTTCATCACCGGCTGTATCTTTGCAATATCCGGTGAGCTGCATCCGATTTCCCGGTATATTTTCATCTTTTCTCCAGAAAATATTGACATTTCCGGGGATTATCTGGAACTGCAGGAGGACGATTTTGTTCCTACGCTGAATAAGGAGTTCTAAAGGATATGCTGCATATATTGATAGACAGCCTTCAGATTTTTTTTATGGTGCTGGATGTTATTATACTGCTGTTCCTGCTGAGGGCGGTGATACCCTATGGGAAACGGATCAACAGCCTGTTGGTGACGCTCATGCTTCCTATTCTGGCGCCGATGCAGTATCTGGTCCGTCATTCCATACTGCACACGATGAAAATCGACCTGAGCCCATACTTTTTGTTGATCGTGCTGTCTTATTTAGAATGGATATGTTCTATTCTACTGAAGTATATTTAGCTTGTGGAAACATATAATCTTACGATAGGGAGGATAAGAATTATGCTTACACCAATTGACATTCAAAATCATGTACTCAAGACCACCATGGGTGGTTACAACAAAAAGGAAACGGATGATTTTATTGAATCGGTACAGCAAAGTTACGAGGCATGCTATAAGGAAAACCATGATCTGAAGGAGAAGATTTCTACATTAAGTGAAGGCCTGCAGTATTACAAACAGATGGAATCCACCCTACAGAAGGCATTGGTGCTGGCAGAGAAGACTTCTACAGAGACATTAGAGGCGGCTCAGGCAGAGGCGGCCCAGGTTCAGCAGGAGGCCCAGGAACAGGCCGATGCTATGCTGGCTGATGCCCAGGAGCAGTCTACCACAATGATGACGGAGGCTCAGGAGCAATCTTCTTCTATGATGGCGGAGGCCCAGGAAAAATCAGAAAATATGCTGAATGACGCAAAAGAGCGTTCCGAGGCCATGTTAGCCCAGGCCCAGGAGCAATATCAGACCACAATTGCCCAGGCCCAGGCTTCTGCAAATGCCTTGCTGGCAGAGACCAAGGCAAGCACAGACCAGATGATGATGGATGTAAATCAGGAGCTTCAGACGGCTACAGACAGTATCCGTACTTTACGGGAGAATTATGATTCCTATCTGGCGCAGTATCGTAAGCTTGTTTCCTCACAGCTGGCAATGCTCGAGGATCCTCAATTGCAATTAGATACCAGTGGAATGGATGCCATGCTACAGAGGCAGGAAGAGTTAATTCGTAAGAATGAAGAAGCGGCGGCCCTGCGGGCGCAGACAGAGGTTCCTACTATAGATACCCTGGGAATCTCTATAGAAAATATGGGATTGATGGAAGAGCAAGCTTTCATGGACGATTCTATGGGAGAAGAATATAACGGACCTGGCGCAGATCCTGGTTTTGACGTAACGGATCAGGAATATGGCGCTGTACCAGAGAGCGATGGCTTTGGGACAGACAGTATCGCTACGGCAGAGGATGATGGTTTTGCTGTAGGCGGCACAGAGGAATATAACGCTGCAGCAGAAGACGATGGTTTTGCTGTAGGCGGCACAGAGGAATATAACGCTACAGCAGAGGATGATGGTTTTGCTGTAGGCGGCACAGAGGAATATAGCGCAGCAGCAGAAGATGATGGCTTTGCTGTAGGCGGCACAGAGGAATATAGCGCAGCAGCAGAGGACGATGGCTTTGCTGTAGGCGGCACAGAGGAATATAGCGCAGCAGCAGAGGATGATGGCTTTGGCATAGGCGGTATGGAGGAATTTAACACCGTCTCTCCTCAGGAAGATGACTTTGCCATGAGAAGTATGGAAGAATATGGCAGTACCCAGGAAGACAATGACTATTCTGCAGAGGAAGAGCAGCAGATATACAGCCCGGATGCCCAGGAGCTTGCCGCCCAGGCTTTAGCGGCAATGGAAGCGGCAGACCAACCCTTTACTTCTGCAAAAACGCAGCCGGAGCCAGAAGAGGAGTCCTTGCTTTTTGGCGGAAGTTCATCTTCTTACCCGGGAACAGCAGCCTATGGGAACCATCCACGTCAGGCGTCATCAGAAGGCAGCGGGCAGGGAGAGCAGGACTCCACGCCATTTACCTTTATTGACGCAAATTAAGAGATAAATCGCTTGACTTATCAGGGTTCGGGTGTCGTGTGATGATGATATCCGAACCTTTTTCATACGTTTTACAGGATGATTCGATATAGCACAGACAGAAGGGAGAATTTTATGAGCAGGCAGATTACTATCCATTATGAGGGAAATCCTCTTTATAATATCCGTTTGGAGGATAACTACCATGCATTGGAAGAAATGCTGGAAGAGATAGGGATTTCAGGACACAGGATCGGTATCGTATCCGACTCCCATGTAGCTCCCCATTATCTTGCCGAAATCCAGGAGATCGCCCAAAAAGTAGCTGCGGAAGTGATTTCTTTTATCTTTCCGGCGGGAGAGCAGTCAAAAAATCTGGATACGGTAGCGGATCTGTATGAAAAACTGATCCAGGCCCATTTTGACCGGAAGGACATTCTTCTGGCCCTGGGAGGAGGTGTAGTCGGAGATCTGACAGGTTATGCAGCCTCCACATACCTGCGGGGGATCCGGGTGATCCAGCTTCCCACTTCCCTGCTTGCTATGGTAGACAGCAGCATCGGAGGTAAGACAGGCGTGGATTTCCGAGGCTATAAAAATATGATCGGGGCCTTTCACCAACCGTCAGCAGTATATATGAATCTGTCCGCTCTCTTTACATTGACAGACCGGGAATATTATTCCGGTTTTGGAGAAATTGTAAAGCATGGTTTGATCCGTGACCTTTCTTATTATGATTATCTGCAAAAACACAGGGATGTGGCGGCCCGGCATAACAAAGACCGGGAAGAGCTGATGCTACTGAAAGAGATCGTAGCAGGAAGCTGCCAGATCAAACGGGAGGTTGTAGAAAATGATCCGAAAGAAAAGGGAGAGAGGGCTCTGTTAAATTTTGGCCATACCCTTGGGCACGCCATCGAAAAATTAATGGATTTCTCCCTGCTCCATGGGGAATGTGTCTCCCTGGGAATGGTGGCTGCCTGCGCTTTATCAAAGAACCGTGGATGGATCACACAGAAAGAGTATGAGGGTATCCGGGAAATCTTACAGGCCTTACAGCTTCCGGTGGAGCTTAAGGGACTGGATGCCCGGCAGATCATAGAAGTATCCAAGAGTGATAAAAAAATGGACGCAGGCCAGATCCGATTTGTCTTACTGAAGAAGCTGGGAGAAGCAGTAATTACAACCGATGTTTCTGAGAGGGAAATGGAAGAGGCTTTGCAGGAGGTGTTGGTTTGAAGCGGTATATAATGGCAATGGCCAGCTTTTTGCTCCTGGTGGCAGGAGACCAGGTAACCAAACAGCTGGCCTGGAACTATTTAGGAAAGGGAACCACCTTTCCTTTGCTTCCGGGAGTATTTGAGTTGCGATATCTGCAAAATTATGGCGCTGCCTTCGGAGTATTACAGCAGCAGAGGATTCCCCTTTTGCTTCTTACCGGTCTAGTTTTGGCTTTCCTGGTCTATGTTTATAGCCGCCTCCCCGGCGATGCCTATTACCGTCCGTTACGTATCATGTGCGTCATCTTATGTGCCGGTGCCGTAGGCAATATGATCGACAGGATATGGCATGGATATGTCATTGATTTTCTGTATTTTAAATGGATTGATTTTCCTATTTTTAATGTGGCAGATTGTTACGTGGTTGTCTCGGCAATCCTGACGGCATTGCTTATCCTTTTTTATTATAAGGAAGAGGATTTTACTTTTTGGACGGGGAAGGAAAAAGGAGAGGGAAGGGTATGAGCGCTGTGACAATAACCATTCAGGAGATAGATGACGGAAAGCGTCTGGATCTTTTCATGGCAGAAGCGTTTCCTGAGCAATCCCGTTCCTATTTTCAAAAGATCATCCGGGAGGGAAGGATTCTGGTAAACGGAAAGGCTGGCAAATCCGGCTATAAAGTGGCCATGGGCGATGTCCTTTCTGTGGATCTGCCCCAGCCCCAGGAACTATCTATCCAACCGGAAAATATTCCACTGGATATCCTCTATGAGGATGAAGATATCATAATCATTAACAAACCTAAGGGAATGGTAGTACATCCGGCTCCAGGGCATTATTCCGGCACAGTGGTCAATGCCCTTTTGTATCATTGCAAGGATTCTCTGTCCGGGATTAACGGCGTGCTGCGTCCCGGAATCGTCCATCGGATTGATAAAGATACCACGGGAGTAATTGTCGCCTGCAAAAATGACCACGCACATCGCTGTATTGCGGAACAGTTAAAAAAACATTCCATTACCCGGACCTACCATGCCATTGTCCTCCACCGGATCAAAGAAAAAGAAGGGACAGTAGAAGGATGCATCGGGCGCCATCCGGCAGACCGGAAGAAAATGGCAGTAAATGTAAAAAACGGGAAAGATGCCGTCACCCACTATCGGGTGTTAGATGAATTAAACGGGAGATATACTTATATTTCCTGTGAGCTGGAGACTGGCCGGACCCACCAGATCAGGGTACATATGGCCAGCATTGGTCATCCAGTCCTTGGTGATACTGTATATGGACCGGCAAAATGTCCTTTTGCCCTGGAGGGACAGACCCTTCATGCCAAAACCCTTGGGTTTGTCCATCCTTCCACAGGAAACTATGTAGAATTTGACGCGCCTTTACCCCCTTATTTCCAGGAACTCTTAAAAAAGCTTAGCTGATATGGAAAATTTGTGCAAAGTGTTTAAAAAAATGTTTAAAATTCTGTAATATTTCTATTGACTAAATTATTCTAAATTAGTAGACTAAATATAGTCTTTTTTGTTCGTTGATTAAACCGATGTAGAATATATTAGTAAGAAATTGTAATAAGGTAAAGAAAAACGGATACAATTGTAGAATCTAACGTCTCTAATTGTAGAAAAATGAAGTATCGGAGGTACCTATGAAAGAAATTCGTCTGCATGAGGGAGAATTAAATGTTATGGAGCTTTTATGGTCAAATAAAGCTCTGGCTGCCAGGGATATTTCCAAAATCATTAAAGAATATATCGGCTGGGAAAAAAATACAACCTATACGGTGATTAAGCGTTTAATCGATAAAGGCGCCATTACCCGTGAAGATCCGGGTTTTATTTGTCGTGCGAATATTTCTAAAAAAAAGGTACAGGAAATCGAAACCCAGGCATTATTAGATCAAATGTACAATGGTTCTCTGACTAATTTTTTGTCCAGCTATCTGGCAATACAGAAATTATCTGGTACGGAATTGTATGAGCTGGAGAAAATCCTTCAAAAAAACGGAAGAAGATGATATAGAGGCGTCTTTTTATTCTCCAGTTACTCTTTGGGATAAACTCCAGTTTTTCAAAGAGAGAGCGTACGGCTGATATTCCGGATAGCCTTATCAGCCTTTAAGCCCCCTGGCGCCTTTGCCATAGCTTTTATCTTAGCTTCAGACTGGACTTATTTCCTGACAACGGTTACAATAGAATGGATCAATAGAATTGCTCATTTTAAGATCAGCAAACTACCATATTCATTATTATTTCAAGAAAGAGGCAGATCAATATGGGAACATCCAATATACAAACCTATCATCAGCAAAAATCTAATGACAATACATTAAAGCTCCGGGAGCTATTAAAAACCATGCCGGGCTTCTGCAGGGATTATTTCCGTGGAATCGAGCCGTCTACCTCTGCACGGACACGAATCGGCTATGGATATGATATCCGCACCTTTTTTCGCTTTTTAGTGACACAGAATCCTTGCTTTCACAACAGGCCTATAACCGAGATTACGTTACAGGATTTAGACGCCCTAAAACCAGTAGATATTGAGGAATACCTGGAATTTTTGAAGTTTTATGTATACGAGGGACAGGAATTTACCAACGATGAGCGGGGAATCCATCGGAAATTTGCTTCCCTCCGGGGATTTTATGCATATTACCAGAAACGGGGAATGCTACAGAATAACCCTACTGTAGTGGTGGATATGCCGAAAATCCACAGCAAAGAAATTATCCGCTTAGACAGGGACGAGGTCAATGAGCTGCTGGAACTGGTAGAACACGGAGGCGATTCCCTGACCGGCATGAAAAAAGTCTATTACGAACAGAACAAGCTCCGCAATATTGCAATTTTTACTCTGTTTCTCGGCACAGGGATCCGTGTATCGGAATGTGTAGGACTGGATATTGAGGATGTGGATTTTAAGGAACGGCGGATCCGCGTCATCCGAAAAGGAGGCAAGGAGGAATATATTTATTTTGGAGATGAGGTGACAGAGGCATTACAAAATTATATCCAGGGGGCGCGGGCAAAGGTGGTTCCCAAGGAGGGACACGAACATGCCCTCTTCTACTCCATACAAAAACGCCGGATCAGTATCCAGGCAGTAGAAAATCTGGTGACAGATTTCGCCTCCCAGGTCACCAGCTTTAAGCATATTACCCCACACAAGCTCCGCAGTACCTATGGCACTTCCCTATACCGGGAAACCGGGGATATCTATCTGGTAGCGGAAGTCCTGGGCCACAATGACGTAAACACTACCAGAAAGCATTATGCCGCCATGGGGGACGACAAAAAAAGGAGTGCGGCGGATGCAGTCACACTCCATAGGAAATAAGGGATAGGACAGCTCCCTCTACCGTCCGGTAGAATATCTTTCAAAAATTGCAGAGATTCCTTCATAAATAGACCTTGCTGCACGGTCCTGATACGTATGGGAGGTCAGTTTACTGTAATCAGAGTTTCCGGACAAAAATCCCAGCTCGATTAATATAGCCGGCACAGTATTGTATTTCGTCACCACAAAACCGGCCTTTTTTACTCCGCGGCTGGATGCGTTCAGATCATTTTTCAGCTTCTTCAGCATACGCTTAGCCAGAGTCCGGCTATTGAGCCCAGTGGCCGCTGTGGCATTATTCTCTTTGGAATAATAAACCTCCATACCGTTTACCGAGGATCGGCCGCAGCTATTCATATGCAGGCTGACAAACAGATCCGCATGCACCTTAGAGGCAAATTTCGCTCTGTCCATTAAAGGGATAAAAATATCCTCCGTCCTTGTATAATATACTTTTACCTCAGAATCTTTACTGTCAAAATATTTTTTCCCCAGAGTATATAAGATCTTATAATTTAAAGCTTTCTCCTTTGTTCCACGGTTCGCAGCGCCATCGTCTTTCCCGCCATGTCCTGCATCCAGAACGACAATACTCTTATAAATTTTATCAGGATTGGCAATTTTTACTGTAATAAATCCCTTTCCTTCTGTCAGCGCAAAGCCCTGGATCTTCTTTGTTGTCACAACGATCTTTGTCTTCTCTCCGGAATAAGCCACATCCACATCCCGGATCTGATTATTATTCAATAAAAGATTTTCATTCTTTGCATAATAGCTTTTATGGTTTCCCGGAATGGAAAAAATAAATTCATTCTTATCATAGCGGTCTTCTGTTTTGACAGCAGAAAACGCTACCCCCTCTGGAAGGGAAATTTTCATAGAATACCTGGCAGAGGAGAAATTGCAATGCGCGCCATAGTTTCCGACAGATGACATATAGCTGTACTGCTTCTTATAAGAAATCGTAACTACTGTATTATCTCCCTCCTGGACAACAGAGATACTTTTCACAAAGGAAGTATAGTTCTGGCTGATATCACCCAAAAGATTATAAGTATTCAAAAAAGTATATGTAATCTTTCCATGGGAAGTATCCTCTGATACAGCCACCGTCTCCTCCGTAGTATCCTGCAGGGTATCCATTACAACACTTTGGCGGGTCATAGAAGAATCCCGCTCCATGGAAATTCCATATAATGCATTCTGATAGACCGTTGTATCATAATTGATATTTTCAGTATCCAGAGAAAGTAACGTCAAGCGATAAAAGGACAATTTCTTCCCGGAATAAGAAAATCGGTATCCCAGGCGTTTTGCCAGATCGCCGGCCGGCGCTAAAAAGCCCTGCGCCCCGGAATTTCCATTGGTGGCGGCGAGAAGCTTTTGACTCATTGTATAACTCTTTTCATTGACCGATAATTTCTTACTGTTGACAGTAAGCACTGCCGACAGGCCGGTCTCCTTATTCGTAAGCGTCAGCTTTTCGCTATTCTCATCATAGCTGTACTCACAGCCCAGTCCCTTCTGGAACACTTCCTGAACCGAGACCATCCAGACTTTATTAACTTTAATGGATGGCAGCTGGGAAGTAGGGATCACAGAATCGTCCACTGCCACCTTCTGTCCTTTATAGGTATAAGGCGTAATCTTTCCATTATTCTCTACCATAACAGTAGTCGTCTTAGCAGCAGTCCTGCCGGGGATTGAAAATAATATCCCTGATAAAAGGATAAAAACGATCATCCAGGGTGATAAGCGGAATAATGATGATCCGCTTGTCCTCTTCCACTGCTTTTTCTTATAATATTTCTGGTATCTGAAACACATCCGTATATTCTCTCCTTAAAACTGTATGGTCAGGCTGCCCTTCCTGTTCTATTGGCAGCGATCTGTGTCCTGCGTGACAATATAGGTTCTTGCATCTGCAAAAAGTATATGGAAGCACACAGAAGAATTGTTACAGAATAGATAATATCGAATAAATGTTACAGAAATATGACAATCCTTAAATTTTATAATTCCATTTTCTTCCGGCCGGCTAATGTGACGGCTTCCTGGTCGGTAGCCCAAACAGGCACCAGCAGGCGGCTTCCGGCATAGATGGTATCCTTCTCCAGAGAATTACATCTTTTAATCTCCTGGATATATTCCTTCATATCGCCACACTCCGGGGTATAATAGCGTTCCGCAATGCCCCAAAGGGAATCTTCTCTGGAGACAGAGACAGACAATACTCTCTTACTCCGGATCCCTGCAGCATGGCTGTAGCTTTCCCCCTGATGGGAATGGGCATAGGATAAAGCCAGTAACAACAGACAGGATAAAAGAAATACAAATATATATTTATATTTTCCTAAAACGCCAGACACTCTTATATCTCTTCCCAATGCAGTCATAATATAGCCCTCCGATCAAAAAAAATATTGACAAGAACATTCGTTCTGTATATAAGATATCATACGAACGAATGTTTGTCAATATATTTCCGAACAAAAGTTCTATTAATTTATGTCAGTATCGGATAAGATTGCTCCTGTCTCCAAATGGGGCTGGATCAACTGAGTCTTTCCATACTCCCAAAGTGCCTGGGAACCCTCTCCCGTCCTGGCGTTCCGCTGTAATATTTGGGACAGCTTTACCTGATGCTCCTTCCATGCTTTCCCATTGGTAGCAGCATTTAGCATCATAGGCTGTATGTTATCTAACGTATGGGCAAATTTTGCTTCTATAGTAACCTGCTCTTCAAATTCATCCCAGATCTGCCTCAGATAAGAGGCCTGGTCAGTGGGAAGAAGATGGAAGATACGGTCGGCAGCTCTGCTCTCCCGTTCCTTCTTCGTGGCATTTCCCGCAGTATCGTAGGCGTACGTATCTCCCGCATCCAATTCTACCACGTCATGAATCAGTACCATAGAGATCACTTTAAGGAGATCCATTTCTTCATTGGCATATTCTCCCAGAAGCAATGCCATAATGGCTAAATGCCAGGAATGTTCGGCATCATTTTCCTTTCGGCTTCCGTCCTTCAGATAAGTCTGCCGGCCGATCTGTTTCAGCCCATCCAGTTCACGGATAAATGCCATCTGTTGCTCTAAACGGTTCATAGCGGATGTTCTCCTTAACGATAGTGACGATATAATCCGGCAACCTTGCCTAAAATATCTACCTGGTCTACAATGATCGGATCCATGGCGTCATTTTCCGGCTGCAGCCGGTAATGGCCATCCTCCTTATAAAAGGTCTTAACGGTGGCGGAATCTTCCACCAGGGCGACTACTAAATCTCCGTTATTAGCAGTCTGCTGCTTCCGGACAATGATCTGGTCTCCGTCATAGATCCCCACGTTGATCATACTCTCCCCGCGTACCTTCAACATAAACGCCTCTCCGGAAGGCATGTCCTCAGCCAGGACCGGGAAATATCCCACGATATTCTGTTCTGCAAAGATGGGCTCTCCCGCTGCCACCTGCCCCAACAGGGGAATATTGACAATCTCACGGCGGGCAAGATTAAATTCATCGTCCATGATCTCAATGGCTCTGGGCTTTGTAGGATCCCGGCGGATATATCCGTTTTTCTCCAGCGTCTCTAAATGGGAGTGCACCGAAGAGGTAGATTTAAGATGGACTGCCTCGCAGATCTCACGGACTGCCGGGGGATATCCCTTATTGAGAATCTCTGATTTGATATATTCCAGAATCTGCTGCTGCTTTAATGAAATTTTTCCTTTTGCCATATGATACCTCCTAACCTAATCTAATTACTAACATATCATATCTCAAAAAAAATGTCAAACAGATGTTCGCTTTCGTTCTGCAAACGCCCCTGCCTGACGGTTCTTTCTCTAATTTTGTAATTCACCGGCCTCGATCTGCCGCCCGTCAGACCAGATCCGTTCCAGATCATAGAACAGCCGGTCCTCCCGGTTAAAAATGTGGATCACCACATCGCCATAATCCATCAGGATCCATGTGCTGCTCCGGTTCCCCTCCAGGCGTTTCAGGGAATAACCTGCTTTATGCAGTTTCTCTTCTACGTTATCAATGATCGCCTGGATCTGAGAGCTGCTATTGCCCGTAGCAATCAGAAAATAATCTGCCAGGATAGATATTTCACTGATATCTAAAATTTTGATATCCTCCCCCTTCTTCTCTTCCATCGCCTGATAGGCAATATATGCCATATTCTTTGCTTCTTTCATAATCCACCTCATCTCTGCGTTGTTTATAATAGCCCGGCCCTGCGCCGGGACTATGTACATAACTTATCAAGCTTCCGGACCATTAGCTGCCGTACGCAGCTTTTGATAATAATCAAAGCTTTGTCTGCTGGTATCATCAATCACCCTGTCGCTGTGCTCCAGATAGTCCAGTGTATCCCGCAGTATCATATAGACTGCCTCATCCAGATCGCAAAAGGCCATCTGCCGGATCGCCGGGAGGCCCGGAAGAGGCTTTCTTCCCGGTTCGATATAATCTGCCGTAAAAATAATTTTCTCCAGCAGGGACATTCCAGGGCGGCCAGTGGTGTGATATTGAATAGCCAGCAGGATATCCTCCCGATCTATTTTATATTTCTGCCGGGCGTAGCAGGCCCCTAGCTTAGCATGGAGCAGATACGGCTTTTCCCGTTCCGTGCCGCTGCAGGGAATCTGGTAACGCTTACACTCCTCCAGAATCTCCTCCTCTGACAGATACTTAGCGCAGTCATGGAGCAGTCCGGCAATGGACGCCGCCTGAATGTCTGCGCCATAGCGCATGGCCAAAGCCGCCGCAGTATAACGGACGCCCTGGGTATGCTGATACCTTTTCCGCGGCAGCCTTTTTTTCATTTTTTTCTGCAATTCTTCAATATCTATCTTATCCATATTGCCATTAATCCTTCCCATATGAATATAAATGATGTTCCTGGATATATTCCCATACCTTTTGCGGAATCCATTGACAGACATTTTCCTGCCTGGCAAGGCGCTGGCGGATCTGGGTGGAACTGACTGCCATGGGTTCCATCTGCAGCAGCCGGATCCTGGCTCCGTATGTTCTCTCCAGGTATGCTTTCTTTGCCTGCATCGCCCGGCAATCTGCCTCATCCCTGGGGAAAGCCAGCAGATTAACCTGTTCCATGATCCTTTCCGGCTGATACCAGGTCTCCAGCTGCATCAGGGAATCTCCTCCCAGGATAAAATAGAATTCTCGTTCCGTGTACTCCCTGCACAGCAGCGAAAGAGTCTGGGCAGTATATGTCATCCCGGGGCGGCAGAATTCAAAATCTGAAAAGACAAATTGCGGATATTCCCCAATCCCTAAACGTATCATGTTCTCCCGGTCCTGCCGGCTCACAATCCGGTCCCCTTCTTTGTGGGGCGGCCTTCCGGAAGGCATAAACCAGACTTCTTCCAGGGCTGCCTGCCCCAGCGCTGCCCGCCCCATGGCCAGATGGGCATTGTGGATCGGATTAAAGGTGCCGCCTAGTATCCCTGTCCGTATCAATCGAATCCTCCTTATTTTGAAATCGGCCTCCCCGCCTTTTTCTCCTTCCCGGAACCCTGTTTTCTATTTTTGGAAGATCTTTCCTGTTTCTGTGCCTGTCTCAGCTTCTGTTCCTTCTTTGGGTCCTTCTTATATAATACAATCTTTTTCCCGATAACCTGCACTACCTGGGAACCCGTGCGCTCCGCTATGATCTGCGACACCTCTCTGGGATCCTCGGTGCTATTCTTCAGCAACGAGATCTTAACCAGCTCCCGCGCCTCCAGGGCATCTTTAATAGCCTGGGTCAGCTGGGGTGTCAGATTGGACTTGCCGATCTGGAAAATGCTGTCCAGCTTCATTGCCTGTGCTTTTAGTTCTGCACGTTCCTTACTTGTCATGCTAACTCCTTTTCTCATCTTCATTTTTGCCAACTGTGGATAAGTATATCACAAATACTGTCTTTCTGTCTATTCAATGGTATATTAAAAAAAATCTGTAATATAAATAGTAGCAAGATATTGCATGGCGGAGGAGCATCATGCGGCCACATTTTCTATCACGGATACTCTGTCTTGTACTCTCCCTCTCTCTTTTGGCCGGACAACTGGCTTCAGCTACAGAGGCGGTATCTCCCGGAGAAACAGCCCCCTCTCAGGAGGAAACTGATACGGAGAGCCTTTCTGAGACAGATTCCTCAGAACCCGCAGCAGATACAACCACACAGGACACTGCACAGGAGGATACAGGGACGTCCAACGACCTGGGGATTACCGCCAGGGCTGCTGTGTTAATTGAAAACAGCAGCGGAAGAGTCCTGTATGAAAAGGACAAAGATAAGGAACTGGTTCCCGCCAGTATCACCAAAATAATGACGCTGCTTTTAATATTTGAAGCGATCGATGAAGGAAAAATCGCACTGACAGATCCTGTGTCCGTCAGTGAATACGCCGCCTCCATGGGCGGCTCCCAAGTCTATCTGGAACCTGGCGAAACCCAGAATGTGGATACCATGATCAAATGTATCTGTATCGCCAGCGCTAACGATGCAGCAGTGGCAATGGCAGAATATATTGCCGGATCGGAAAGCGCCTTTGTAGATAAAATGAATGCCAAGGCAAAAGAGCTGGGAATGAAGCACACCCAGTTTAAAAATTGCAATGGCCTGGACGACAGCATACAAAGCGGCCATTACAGCAGCGCTTACGATGTAGCCCTGATGTCCCAGGCTCTCGTCAATAAATACCCTCAGATCAGTGAATATTCTACTGTTTGGATGGATGAGATTACCCATACCACGAAAAAGGGGAGCAGCCAGTTTGGACTTACCAATACTAATAAATTAGTCCGCACCTATGACGGTATTACCGGCCTGAAAACAGGCTCCACCTCCAAGGCAAAATATTGTCTCTCCGCCACTGCAAAGCGTAACGGCGTCAGCCTGACCGCTGTGGTCATGGCGGCTCCCGACTATAAAGTGCGTTTTTCCCAGGCAGCGGCCCTGCTGGACTATGGCTTTGCCAATTGTACCGGCTACCTTGATGAGACAAAAAAGCTGGCCCTGGATGAGGTTCCGGTGAAAAAGGGCGTAAAGGATACCGTGCGCCCCAGCATCCATGAAAATTTTGAATATACCCTGTGTAATGGGGAATCTAAGGAAAAGATCCATCGGGAGGTCCAATATGACTCCCAGCTTACGGCTCCCGTCAAAAAAGGAGATCCCGTAGGGGCGGTAGTCTATTCCCTAAATGGAGAAGTCCTGACCAAGATTCCCATCCTCGCCGCAGAAAATGTAAAACAGGCGGGATATATCGATTATCTGAACAAACTGCTGCGGCAGATTATGAATTCCTGACCTGGCGCACCTAAAAACTCCCTGGGGCATAACATTTTCTGTTGCCTGTCCCCAGGGAGCCTGTTTTTGGTTCCTATCCGATGCAGCCGCTAATAGGCCACAGCCGGAGTCTGTGAAGCAGTAGATGCCAAACCGTTTGGAACGTATTGGAATTCCTCTTTGCCATTATAGTCAAAGATAAATTGGTTCAATGCCTGGGACTGCGCCTCCTTGTCAATGGTAAGGCAGGACCCTACGCCGTCCAACCGGCTTCCGCTGTAATATCCGTCTACCGGGATCTGCAGCTGGTGGATCTCGGTAGTTCCCATAAACATAACACTTTTTATATAGTTTTTGATGGATTTATTAGTCAGGTCCGTAGTCACATAGCCTCCCAGGACATTATTGGCAATATCCACCCAGGAGGACATTGGCAGCTTTTTGACCCTGTCAAAAATGCCGCTGATGACAGTACGCTGCCTCCAGGTACGTCCATAATCATCCGTCAGTCCGTCCGGAGTATATACCGTCTTGCGGATCCTGCAGTATCCCAGGGCCTGGTTGCCGTTCAATTTATTCTTTCCAACCTTTACATTCCGATACTTCTTCTTGGAAATATAATTGGTAGTATTCAGATAATTGGCTTCGGATTCGGTCAACTCTACTTCTACCCCGCCGACATCATTTACCACCTTCTCAAACGCCTCAAAACTAACCTCCACATAACCATCCAGCTGAATCCCAAAATTCTGTGCGATCGTTTGGTATAATAATTCCACGCCGCCAATGGAATATGCGGAATTTAATTTATTACTGCCGTATCCCGGTATCTCCACAAGAATATCCCGCATCAGGGATGTAAGCTTTAATGCCTTATGCTTATTATCCAGCGTAGCGATCATCATGGTATCGGTTAATCCTGCGGCAGAATATCCATTTTCTTCCCTGAAATCATTACCGATCAGTAAGATATTGACGATATTGGTATCGGAACGTACCTTGATCCCCTTCAAATCCATGTCTGATAATACTGTTTCATACGTCCTCTCTATCTGATTCAGAGACCCCTCAAACGTAACCTGCGCCTTTGCTGCAAAAAAACCTAAGGTGGCGCTTGCGGCCATGGCAGCAAATAATAAAATACGTTTCCACATAGTATTTTACCTCATTTCTTTGTCCATTGTGATAAAATTCCAGTTTATTTTACATGAAAAAGCAGAAATATGCAATCCGGAATCATTGTGGATCAGTTGTTTCTTCATCGGGCTGTTCCGGCTGATATTCAAACTCCTCCCCTGAACCGTCATAATCAAAGACAAATGCGTTCAATGCAGCTGAATTATTAGGAATATCCGGAATCAATACATCGCCCAGACTACCATAGTCTGGATCATTTTCGTAATAATTATTCATAGGGATCTGAAGCTGATGGATCTTGGTAGTCCCCAGTCCCATCACATCTGTGGCATAGCTGATGATCGCATCATTCGTCAGGTCAGTCCGCACATAACCGTTCAATACCACCTTAGCAATCTCCAGCCACCTGGAAAGAGGCATTTTCTTTACCTTAGCGAAAATAGCATTGATCGCATTCCGCTGCCTCCAGGTACGCCCGTAATCATCCGTCAATCCATCCGGCGTGTATACCGTTTTACGAATCCGGCAATATCCCAGGGCCTGCGCTCCATTCAGGGTATTTTTCCCCTCTTTTACATTTCGGAACTTTTTAGTACGAATATAATTGGTGGTATTCAAATAATTGGCCTCCGATTCCGTCAGCTCCACCTCTATGCCGCCCACCTCATTTACAAGCTTTTTGACAGCTTTAAAGCCTACCTCCACATAGCCATCCAGCTGGATGCCAAAGTTTTGGGCAATTGTGCGGTATAACAGTTCTACGCCGCCGTCACTGTAGCCAAACACAGAATTCAGACGATTTTCCCCATGGCCGGGGATCTCCAAGACCATATCCCGCATAAGAGAAGTAAGCTTCAATGTCTTATGTTTGGAATCCAGAGTAGCAATCATAACCGTATCGGGAATGCCTGAAGCAGTATACAGCTTTTCCTTCCGGTAATCATTCCCGATCAGCAGGATATTTATGATCTTATTGTCAGAATGAACCTTAATGTCCCCCAGATCCATATCGGCCAGGACATTCTCCTCATCCCGGTTCACAGAATCCAGGACTTCCGTCATCGCAATCTGGGCCCGGGCGGCAAAAAATCCCCCTAATATGCTTAAACATAACAGCAGGGAAAGGACAATCTTCTTCCAGAGCTTTCCCCTTTTCCTCTGCTTCTTTTTATTTTTTGCCATAATATAAGCCTCCTCCATGAATAACCAGAATCTTTTCCAGCTCATAACCTACAATAAAACATCTTTTATAGCAAAAAGGGCAAGCCTGGCAGCCTGCCCTTTACTATCCATCTTCGAGCAATGTCCTATTCCATAAAAAACCGGAAAACATAGTCTCTGTCTTCCGGTACTTATAAGCAGATGACGGGAGTCGAACCCGCCTGGCCAGCTTGGGAAGCTGGAATTCTACCGATGAACTACATCTGCACTAAAATTAATACACTCATAGTATACCACATTGAAAAAAAATAGCAAGTATTTTCTTTCGTTTCCCTGTTTTTATTTTTGCAGACTGCGCCGCGCAATTTTACAGACGGGATTTTCCCGGGGACAACGGCGCTTTTTCTGATTTCCCAATTTGACGAACATTTGTTTATAGGGTATACTAAATAGGCAAAAACAAAGATGACGCTACATAAGGAGGAATTTATTATGGCAAAAGGTGCAGGAAAAAACAACTGGGCCCTCTTTTTATTACTTCTGGCAGGTATTGTGATCGGCAGCTTTATCGCGCAGGCTACGGCAGGGATCTCTGCCCTCTCCTGGCTTAACTACGGAAAGAAATTCGGAATCACCTCACCCTTTACCCTGGATTTGGGAATCCTGGTCCTGACCTTCGCCCTGTCGATCAAGATCACACTGGGAAGTATTATAGGAATCATTATAGCCATCATTATCTATCATTTTATCTGATCGATGCCACGGCCGCTCTTCCGATGGGAATCCATAATAAAAAATAAAAACTGCCAGTAGACAGAACCTACTGGCAGAAATACTTTATATTGCTATTATACAGGATATGCCTGGTTTTCCTTATCGGCAGCCTGGGAATCAATCTTATCCTTCTGTGCCTCCCGGTATTTAAAAAATTCTATTGCTACCTGGGGGAACAGGGCATAAGACAAGACATCCTCGTCCTGCTGCTTCCATTGTGCCATTTCCTTCTCCAGTTCAGACAGCTGAGGCTTGATCAGGTCCGCAGGACGGCAGGTGATCGGCTCTGTATCGCCGATACATTTCTTCTGCACTTCCTTGTTAAACGGCTTTACCGTCTGGCCAAATTCACCGGACAAAAGCTTCTTGGACTCCTTTGTCACCATTTTATATCTCTCGCCTGCAACTACGTTCAAGACAGCCTGGGTACCCACGATCTGTGAGGACGGGGTGACCAGCGGAGGCTCTCCAAAGTCCTTACGCACTCTCGGCACTTCCTCCAGCACCTGCTCATACTTATCCTCCTGTCCCATTTCTTTCAACTGGGACACCAGGTTACTGAGCATGCCGCCGGGTACCTGATAGATCAGGGTCTTAATATTTACCCCCAGAACCTTAGTATTCATCAAGCCGCTCTCCAGAGCTTCCTCCCGAAGCGGACGGAAATACTCGGCAATCTCTGCCAGCTTGTTCTGATCCAGTCCGGTATCATACGGCGTCCCCTTAAAGGCTTCCACCATAACCTCTGTTGCCGGCTGGCTGGTCCCCATAGAGAAGGGAGACATCGCAGTATCAATAATATCACAGCCTGCTTCTACAGCTTTCATATAAGTCATGGAAGCCACGCCAGAGGTATAATGCGTATGCAGGTCAATGGGGATATCTACTGCTTCCTTCAGCACAGATACCAGCTCCGTTGCCTTATTGGGAACTAATAGGCCGGCCATATCCTTAATGCACAAGGACTTTGCCCCCATATCCTGGATCCTCTTTGCCATATCCTTCCAATAATCTAAGGTATAGGCATCCCCTAAAGTATAGGAAAGGGCGATCTGGGCATGGCCATTCTCCTTGTTGGCTGCTTTCACAGCGGTCTCCAGGTTCCGAAGATCGTTCAGGCAGTCGAAAATCCGGATAATATCAATTCCGTTTGCAATGGACTTCTGTACAAAATATTCCACCACATCATCAGCATAGTGATTATAGCCCAGGATATTCTGGCCGCGGAACAGCATCTGCAGCTTCGTATTCTTAAAGCCGGCGCGAAGCTTGCGCAGCCTCTCCCAGGGATCCTCTTTCAGGAAACGCAGAGATGCGTCAAAGGTTGCGCCACCCCAGCACTCTACAGCATGGTAGCCCACCTGGTCCATCTTATCAATGATCGGCAGCATCTGCTCTGTTGTCATTCTTGTAGCAATCAGAGACTGATGTGCATCACGGAGGATGGTCTCCGTGATCTTTAACGGTTTCTTCTCTATCTCAGCCATGTTTACCTCCATTCTGAAGGCAGCTCTGTCTTCCCGGGAAAACAGTCCTGCCAATACTCTGTTCGTTCTTAAGTTCTTCCTGAATAGCCTCTATCCGCTCTGGCACGCCGGCTGCTATACGCCAAATATCGCCATGAATACGCCGGCCGCCACTGCCGTACCGATCACACCGGCCACATTAGGCCCCATAGCATGCATAAGCAGGAAATTGGTAGGATCTGCCTCGGAGCCCACCTTCTGGGATACCCTGGCCGCCATAGGCACGGCAGATACGCCTGCCGAACCGATCAATGGGTTTACCTTTCCATGGGTACACTTGCACATCAGCTTGCCAAAGAGAACGCCGGCAGCAGTTCCCACAGCAAAGGCTACCAGCCCCAGGCCTACGATCTTTAAAGTCGTGATCTTCAGGAAGGCTTCTGCGCTGGTAGTGGCGCCTACAGAGGTTCCCAGCAGAATAACTACAATGTACATCAGCGCATTGGAAGCTGTCTCTGCCAGCTGCTTTACCACACCGGATTCCTTGAACAGATTTCCCAGCATCAGCATACCTACAAGAGGCGCCGTTGAGGGGAGAAGCAGACATACCACAATGGTCACAATGATAGGGAACAGGATTTTCTCCAGTTTGGAAACGGGACGAAGCTGTTCCATTTTAATCTTCCGCTCTTTCTCTGTAGTCAGGAGCTTCATGATCGGAGGCTGGATGATCGGTACCAGAGACATATAAGAATATGCCGCTACTGCGATAGGGCCCATATATTCCGTCTGCTTTAACTTACCGCATAGGAAGATAGACGTAGGGCCGTCCGCTCCTCCGATAATAGAGATTGCAGCCGCCGCCTTATCATTAAAGCCCCATAAGATCGCGATCAGATACGCAGTAAAAATACCGAACTGCGCCGCCGCTCCCAGCAAAAAGCTCATAGGATTGGCAATCAATGGACCAAAGTCCGTCATTGCGCCTACCCCCAGGAAAATCAGAGAGGGAAGGATACTCCATTCATCCAGTAAATAAAAATAATGTAATAATCCGCCTACGCCGTTGGACGCCTCCTCCGGGCTGGTCATGATATCCGGATAGATATTCACCAGGATCATACCGAAGGCAATGGGAACCAACAACAGGGGTTCGTATTCTTTTTTAATTGCCAGATAGAGAAACACACAGCCTACCAGGATCATTAAGTAATTGCCAACTGTAAGATTGGCAAATGCGGTCTGGCCTGCCAGATTCTCTAACGTTGTAGTAACGTAATCCAAAATCGGTCCCTCCTAGTTCAATGTTGCCAGTACGGCTCCTGCCTCTACAGAATCTCCCGCTGCAACGTCAATGCTAGCCACAGTGCCATCCTGAGGCGCTACCACCTCATTTTCCATCTTCATCGCTTCCAGGATCAGAAGGACATCGCCCTTCTTTACTGCCTGCCCATTCGATGCTTTTACAGACAAAATCTTGCCCGGCATCGGGGCATTTACCTTGATCGCCCCCTGTCCACCAGCTGCTGCAGCCTTGGGCGCTGCTTTCCTGGGAGCGGCCTTAGGCGCTGCTGCGGAAGCGCTGGCGCCGCCATTCTCCTCTACGGTTACGTCATAGACATTTCCATTTACTGTAATTGTATAGTTTTTCATTGATATCCTCCATTCTGCCATGCGCTGGTTGTCCTATCATCCGAATACCATCGCATGAAATCTTGTTTTCTGCTTATATGCTAACCTCTTCGGATAATAGAACGTACTACCAGTCCATCTGTGCTCTCCGCTCCGCTGGATGCTGCGATCGCAGCAGTGATCACAGCCACAAGCTCCAGGTCATCGGTCAGATTCTCTCCCGCTGCCGGCGCAGATGGCGCAGGCGCCGGAGCTGCGCTGGCCGGCCCTGTCGTTGTATCTGCCTTATCCTGTACCTTATTGATCAGGGTAAAGCAACTGATCAGCAGAGAGATAAAGATCAGTACGCAAAATACGATAGCCATGCTCATGATCGTATTTAACCCGGCCCGGGCCATAGTCTGGCCAACACTCTTATATTCATCTACATTAAATACATAAGCGCCAGTCTCTGTAGTCTGTATATTGCCGTCTGCCGCAAAGGATAAGGAAAAGATCATCTTCTCCCCATTATCGCACAGAAGGACCTCACTGACCGTAGCAGAGTCAGAATTGATGGTAAAGGTAGTCTTTACCTTTTTCTTTATTCCCTGATAGCGTTTCTGTTTCTCAATATACCCTTCATATTCCTGGATGGTGTCTTCATCCATCTGATCCCGGTATTGATCCAGGGAAGTCTGGAAATCCGCCGCGAACCAGCTCTCCGCCATGGCATCCGTCTGCGATTCCAGTTCCTTCTTGTCAAAGCTGTCATTCTTCGGAACCAGGGAACATCCTGCCACCATCAGCGCACAGAATATCATGCAGAGCAGAAGTGCCATTCTCTTTTTCATATTCATAATGACGTCTCTCCTTTTTTAGATGGTGCCATGCTTTTTCCCAATGGGATATTCACTCTTGGAATACAGCATCTCAAAAGCAAACAACAGTTGTTTTCTGACATTCTCCGGCGTGATCACAGAATCTACATAGCCTCTGGCTGCGGCCGCCTGGGTACTGGAATGGGCGGCAAATTCAGCGGCCCGTTCCTCCAGGTCTGCCTCACCGCCATACATGATCTTGGCGGCAATCTGAGCGTCCATCATGCCGATCTGGGCATCCGGAAGGGCAAACACCATATCCGCCCCGATATGTTTAGAATTCATGCAGATATAAGCGCTGCCAAATGCCTTGCCCGTGATCAGATTCACCTTAGGCACATCGGCCTCTGCAAAAGCAGCTGTCAGGGCTGCGGCCTGTCTTGCCATGGTCTTCTCTTCTTCTACAGTTGTAGCAAATCCTTCCGTATTCGTTAAGGTCAGGACTGGGATGCCAAAGGCATCACATATCTTTACAAAAGACGCTGCCTTATCACAGCCGGCGCTGGTAAGACGGGGAGGGAATGTCTCAGCCTCTTTCCCATCCTGGCCAAATACAGCCGTACGGTTGGCAACTGCCCCCACGGTAATGCCGTCCAGGCAAAGGAATCCGGTAACCATTTCCTTCGCATAGTCCTTCTTACATTCCAGGAAGAAATTGTTATCTCCAATTTCAGCCAATGCAGCTGCCGGATCTGCTGTCTGCGCCTCAAAGCCCTCCAGGGTGCGGTTCAGGTCGTCCATACATTCCTCGCTGCATGCCACATCATTATTGTTAGACGGAAGAATGGAAACCAGTTCCCGGATCGCATTCAGCAATGCCTCCTCTCCCTGACAGATAAAGTCCACCAGAGAGGCCGTCTTCTGAAAATCTGCATTGGAGGTATCTAATTTTTCTGTATAATTTCCATCCAGTGTATTGGGAGAATTCACAAAAAGCTTTCCGTTATCCTTCTCCATAAAAGTAAAGTCGCTCATAGCAGCCATAACAGCCACACCGCCGCCGCAATTGCCTAAGATAGCGCTGATCTGAGGGACTACGCCGGACGCCTTTGCTTTTATGCTGTAGATTTTTCCAAATCCAGCCAAAGCGTCTGTCCCCTCCTGCAAACGCATTCCTGCGCAATCCAGCAGGCCAATGATAGGAACCCCTGTTTTCATTGCCAGTTCATAGACATGCGCGATCTTTTTCGCATGCATTTCACCCACAGTTCCATTCATGGCTGCCACATCCTGGCTATATACATAGACAGGGGTGTTCTGGATCAATCCGTAACCGGTGATCACGCCGTCTGCCGGCACTGATTTCTCCTGCATGTTAAAATCCGTACTTCTTCTGGTCACATTTGCACCGATTTCAACAAAACTGTTCTCGTCAAGCAGAACCGTAATACGTTCCCTCGCCGATAAAGTATCTGTGTTACTCATGTTCAGCCCTCCAATATCGTAGTTTAGCGTGGAAAATACCACATTCAATCAGCAAAATCGGCCGCCATTGCATTGACTGCCGAATCTGCTGAAGATAAACAAATTTACACCAATTGTAAGTTTAGCCCTTTTGCCGAAAAATAGCAACCGTTTTTTGACATTATTGCCAAAAATAGTTTTTTAAATCTGAAGTTTTTGGGCCAGTTCCCTCAGCTCTTCTGACTGCAGCATCACTTGCCGGACCGTCTGCTCATTCTCATTGCAGTTTTCGCTGGTGCTATTCGTATGGGCTACGACCTCCTCAGATATTGCCGAGATCGTCTGGATGCTTTCTGTGATAACCATATTGGAATTCTTCAGATCATCCACAATTTCAACCAGGACGCTGGACTCTGCGTCAATATTCTCTGCATTTTCCTCAACCCGTATAAAGCTGTCGGCCGTTCCCTGGATGATCCTGCTCTGTTCCTGGATCTGCACGACCATTTCATGAAGGATATCCGATACCTTTTTGATCTCGCCAGATACCTCCTCCACTAAATGTTCAATATTGACTGTTGCATTTTGCGTCTGGGAAGCCAGCTGGGAGATTTCCGAAGCAACCACTGCAAAGCCTTTTCCTGCTTCCCCGGCCCTGGCGGCCTCGATAGAAGCATTCAGAGAGAGCAGGCTCGTCTGGGAAGTAATATTATTGATGATCTCAATAATGGAATCCATCTGCTCCATTTCTTTCTGCAATGTGGACAGTTCCTGGTCAATCTGGCTGTTCCGCTTTTCAGCCTGCTCCATTTGGGACACCAGATTCCGCATCCGCCCGTCCCCTTCTTTCAAAGCCTTCTTAGCCTCACCCATATTACCAGCTATCCTGTCGGAAACTTGCTGCACCTGCTCTACTTTCGACTGGATCGCCTCTGTCTGTGCCATCTGCTTCTGAATGGCATCCGCCGTATCCCTGGTTCCCTCCGATAATTCTTCCATAGCATTCAGGGTTCCTCCTACGGAGCCTCCCAAAAGATTAACAGATTCTGAGATCGTATTGATTCTGTCTACCATCTGGGAAGAGGTGGACAAAACCTTCTCCAGCAATTGATCGGACCTTTCCTTCTGAGAACCAATGGAGGCCAGCTGTCTTTGGTCGATGCTCTGGGAGATCCAGGAGGTATAGATAGAAAAGGCAACGATAATGATCATAACCAGGATCTGGATTTCATACAGGGCGGTATCTTCCTTGGCGATTCCCTGCCGCATGGCGATCGATGCTACCTGGATGATATTTTCCAAAATTACGATAATGCCCAAAGCAAAGGTATATTTTTGATCCTTAAATAATCCTATCGCGATCAGAATAGGGACTATGTAAATGAATACCAGCGGATTGCTGGTAGTAAAGAGAACCACCGTATATAAGACGGCAAATCCTGCGCCTACCGTCCATCGGATCATAGGAGTCTCCGGATCCTTCCGATAAAAACACCACCCTGCGATAGCCGGGAGCAATGCCAAAAAGAAAATCAACAACACATAGGGAAGTGTCCTGGACCCTTTGGCAAATTCTGCCAGATATGCCACACCGATCACACTACATTCTATCGTATAGCATAATCCGACTGCAAAGTTTACAATTTGCGCATCTGTCTTATTACTGCGCTCCTCTTGTACTTTCATAATTTCCCTCCTCATTTTATTTGATTGATAATCCGTCTATGATTATACAACGATTTTCTGTAAATGAAAAGCATTTTTCCCTTATCCCATCCATATATATAACAATGAATAGACAGGAATGAGGTCCCTTATGCAGAAATTAATTGGAGCAGGAATTTTGATCGCATGTGTGTATCTGCTGGCGCTCCCTGTCCGGTCTTCTATCCAGGGAAAACTGGCCATACCCGGTTCCGAACTGGAGGCAGATACCGGCATAGCGATAGAACAGACCGGCGGACAGCTGGCCCAGAGCCTGGCAGGGAAGGAAACGGCGGCCACCCCGTCTTCTCTATACGCCCGGTCGTGCTGCCTGATGGATGCCCGGACTGGACGGGTCCTGATGTCAAAGGAAGCAGAGCAGCAACTGCCTATGGCCAGTACCACCAAAATTATGACCTGTACCCTGGCATTGGAACTGGGGAATCCAAAAGATTGGGTAGAAGTCTCCGCTTATGCCGCTTCCATGCCGGATGTCCAGCTGAATATCCGGGAAGGGGAACGGTATCAGCTTAAGGATCTTCTGTATTCCCTGATGCTGGAATCCCATAACGACACTGCAGTAGCTATAGCAGAACATATCGGCGGCTCTGTGGAAGGCTTTGCCCAGTTAATGAACCAGAAAGCCCAGGAATTAGGCTGTGTAAATACTCATTTTGTCACTCCCAACGGCCTGGATGCGGATGGGCATTACACTACGGCCAGGGAACTGTGCCTGATCGCCAGCTATGCCATCCAAAATAAAGATTTCCTGGAGCTGATCTCCACCCCTTCCCATTCCTTCCAGGATAAAAAGGGGAACCGCAAATTCACCGTATATAACCATGATGCCTTTCTGAGCCGTTACAAGGGAGCCATTGGCATCAAAACAGGATTTACCGGCAAGGCGGGATATTGCTTTGTGGGGGCTGCCAGGAGAAATGGGCGAACTCTGGTCTCCAGCGTCCTGGCATGCGGATGGCCCCCGAACCGTTCTTATAAATGGGCGGATACTGCCAAATTAATGGATTATGGCTTTGATAATTATGAGACTGTAGAGATCCCTGTGCAGGACCAGCAGCTCTCCTGCCAGGTACTGCAGGGGCAGGAAATGTTTCTGCCGTTAGAGCGCACGGAGACAGCTCCCTTGTCCATGCTTCTCTGTGCCAAAGATACTCTCTCCATATGGCAGGAAGTTCCCAGGCAGATTACTGCCCCGGTCCGCAGGGGGGATATTATCGGTTATGAAAAATATGCCGTAAACGGAGAAATGGTACGCCAGATCCCCATTACGGCATCGAAAGATATCGTCCTTATCAATTATTCTTACTGGTGGAAGCGGCTGCTGCACCTCCTGTGTTTCTAGGATTTTATTTCCTTTCCCGGGCCGGCATGCCGCTAACATTCCAGAGTCCGCTCAGGATCGCCGTCTAACGCCGCATCCACAGCAGCGCAGATCCGTTGGTAGACCAATTCTGCAATCTCCACGGATTTCATGGATTTATAATCTTCATAATATAAAGGCTCCAGGTAATATACCTGTGTGTGGATCCGGCGCAGTGACCAAAGGTCAAACACCTTCCAGGAATCTACAATAGCCACCGGCACGATAGGCGCTTTGGCCCGGATCGCACTTTTAAAGCAGCCGGGTTTAAAGGGATCGACAAAATTGCCATTGCGGTGTTCATAACCCCCGGAAGGAAAAATAATAAATTTCCGTCCCTTTTCCACCTCGCAGGCAACCTTCTTGATCACTGCCGCCGCCTGGCGCAGATCATGTAATTTCATGCGTTCTCCCTGTACCAGGTCAATAAATTCCCGGACAAGCGGGCCATGGGAACGGGCATCATCCATCACGACAGAGCAAGGCTTCTCATGAGTATGCATAATCCCCAGGGCATCATATTTTCCCTGATGGTTTGCAAACATAACATAACCTCCCTCTTTGGGAAGATTTTCCGTACCATAGGCAGACGTAGTGATCCTTCCGGTTTTCATCATTTGCCGGATCACCTTCAAAGTATACTGATATCGAAATTCCTCAGAATATTTATCATCATGCTTTGCATAATAACCCATTGTGGGGATCATCCATGCACGATGTATATTACCGACAATCACATAGATAAAACGAAGCACCTTGTTCCCTCCATTCAAAGACTTCTGATCCCTCTTATCACAGCAGAAAATAACATATCACATTTATAATTTTTTTGCAAATATCATTTATCGGCCCCTGTTCCGGAATTGTCCTAAAACGCAGAAAAGGCAGGCAAAATCAAATTTTGCCTGCCCTGTATTGCGGCCTCTTACCGGACTCTGATCTTTTTCACATTGCTGTAATAGCTCTGGTACGTAGCAGACTTCGTGAAAGCAAAGGCCCTGGCCCTCACATAATAAACCCCTTTCTTCAGCGAACGCATCTCAAAACGCTGCCCATCTACTACATATTTCTGGACAGATGACTTGGGGAAAGAAGCCTTGGTAGATACTTCAACATAATAACGGTCTGCCACATTGCCCGGAGCCAGCTTAAAGCGGAAGGAATGGTCCCCTCTTTTAACCTGCTGGATTTTTGGCTTCCTTGGCAGGATAGAGAACCGGAAAGTCCTCTTTCCCTTATAATTTCCGATTCCGCAGATCGTCACCTTAGCCCTGCCGATCTCCACATTGTTTTGGTATTCCACTGTAAAATCACGGTTTCTTCTCAGGCGCACCATGTTATTTTTTAACACAAGGCTTATTGTCTGAGGCTTTCTGTTATATACCCTGCTGTTATCGTGCTGGAGGGAAACATTCTGGATGGACTTTGCCACGATCCTGTAATTCATCTTAAGCTTCCCCTTATAATTCCCTTTTCCACTCAATATGACTGTTGCTTTGCCCAGCCTTGTATTATTCTTATAAGTAACCTTATAATCTTTTTTCATGGAAAGCTTCTTATTCTTGTATCTGACCGTGAAATTGTTCCGGATCTGCTTTCCTGTATAAGTTCTTGTCCCGGACATGCTGACCATGCTCCGTTTCAGGGAGACCTTATTTACAGGGACCTTGATCCGGACAATGACCGTCCGGTATAATTGGGGATCTGCCGGCACAAATTTTGCCCGGTAACCGGAATTGCCATGCACGGGGACAATCGAACTATCCACCCACGACCATTGATCCGACAATGAAATCGCAGACAGCTTACGTTTGGGCGAATAGGTCGTCACAGCTACCTGTGGCATAATATAGGCCGGCATCAGCTTAGGCACAAAGGTCGTAGTAGAGGACGCTACATATTCGGAATAGTTTTCCGCTGTAATACTGCAGATCAGACGGTATCCGATATCAGCCTGGGTCACTTTATAGGTAGTGGAAGTAGCGCCTTCTATCAGGTCTGCCCCATCGATGGATGTGATCGGACGGTCTTCCCCGGCCTTTTTCAATTCCCGGAGGGCTGCTTCATAAACCTCTTCCTCCTCTTCTACCTCATACTCCTCGTCATCGTAATCTTCCTCATCTTCCTCGTCATCGTAGTCTTCCTCATCCTCGTCATCCAGGGCCTCCAGATCATCCTCAGCAGCGCCGCCAGTATCATCGTACACAGAGTTCAGGGCTTCCTGATCCTCTTCTACCCTGATCCGGTACCATTGGTATGTAAGGGTTCCCGGATACACAGAGGTAATAGAGGGTATGGCTGTCAGCGTGCTGTCCACCTCCGGTATTCCCTCTACGGACACACTTCCGGACAGGAGCGTCTTATCGGTAGTAAACACATTGCTTGCCATCACATCAGATTCATTTCCGGCGCTATCCAGAAGAAATGCAAAAATCTGATATTCCGTCTCTGCCTTTAGAGACTGGATGTGGATCGCTGAAGCGGCCACGCCGTCTACCCGTCCATATCCGTTGATCCCATAATTCGATTCCACACATTTACGGATATAACTTGGAGTGGGCATCACTATGTGTCCCGATTCATCCATAAAATCCTGCGCTACCGCAGAAGTGGAAAGGGCGATGTAATAATACATAGCCGGCTCGCTTCCGGCAATATACCCATCCGAAGTAATATCAGTCAGCCCATTGTTATCCCCGGAGAGAGCAGTGATCACCGGCGGAATGGAATCCACCTGGATCACAGTTGTCTTAGGGGTCAGGTCAATGGCTTTATATGTCTTTTCCTTGTCTATCTTATTGTAACGCAGATAATAAGTGATCTCATTGGCTCCCTCCTGCAACGGCCCCGTTGTCAGAGTGTCGCTCCATCCCTCATCGGAGATCCCTTTCGGCTGGTCTCCCCGGATCAGGTATCCCTCCGGCGCCGCAATCGTCACCGGATCCTTTGTCTGCTGGATCACATCAATATTTTGCACCGCCGCCGCAGTCGTATAAGCGCGTACCTCAAAACTCGGCCCATTGTCTGCCAGCTTCACATGGCCTTCATATTTTTTATTCTCCAGCTCCAGCTTAAAACGCTGCATGCCGATCTCTTCATTTTCAATGGAAAGCTTCATTCCCGGTATCTCCACATCGGGAGAGACAGAGTAATCGGAATCTTTAACAAAATGGCTGCTTTGCCCATAATATTTCCAAAGTCCGTCTACCGGTGTGACAATTGCGCTAAAAGTGGCCGGAAGTACTTCATTATCCCCTTCCTCTTCCGCATTCTGCCCACTTTCTTCCTCACTGGCAAGCTTTCCCTCTTCCTGGATCGCCAACGTGTCTTTTGCTTCCGCATATGCTGTAGTATCCACTCCTGTCAAGATAAGAGCAGCTGTCAGAATAACGGATCCAGCCTTGCGTATCCATGCTTTTACCATGCTGATTCCTCCTCATTCATGATCTTTATTATAATATCATATTATACTTAACTTATCAGACCGTGTCAAACGACAAATAAAGGCAATTTCAGCCAATACCATGGGCAATGGCCCATGTATTCCCTTTCATTGACAGAAACTGTTCTTACCGATAAAATAAGCAGATAGAGAAAGAACCAGGAAATGAGGAAATAAGCATGGCATTAGACGGTATTGTAATCGCAAATATAGCCCAGGAGCTGGATCAGGCCCTGGCCGGGGGAAGGATCACGAAAATTGCCCAGCCGGAAAAGGATGAGCTGCTCCTGACCATTAAGCAGAGCAAGGCCTCCCAGGAGGAGGGAAAGACGGTCCGTTCCCAGCATCGGCTGGTGATCTCGGTCAACCCCAGCCTTCCTTTAATCTATCTGACACAGGAGAATAAACCCTCCCCCATGACGGCGCCCACCTTCTGTATGGTCCTGCGCAAGCATTTGAACAACTGCAGACTGGTGTCTGTGCGCCAGGTCGGCCTGGAGCGGGTTCTTCGTCTGGAGCTGGAGCATCTGAATGAAATGGGCGACCTTTGCCGGAAATATCTGGTCATCGAATTGATGGGCAAACACAGCAATATTATTTTCTGCGACCAGGAAGACACGATCATTGACAGCATTAAGCATGTGTCTCTATTAGTAAGCTCCGTTCGGGAGGTTCTCCCCGGCAGGAAATATTTTATTCCCAATACCCTGGAGAAAAAGGATCCCTTCCAGGTGACGCAGGAGGAATTTGTCGAAGAAATCCTCTCCCGCCCACTCACCCCCTGCAAGGCGATCTATACCTCGCTCACCGGCTTCAGCCCCGTGATGGCTAATGAGCTCCTGTACCGGGCTTCTCTCTCTGACCGGAATACGGCCCAGGAATTATCAGAAATGGAACGGCTCCATCTTTATCGGAATTTTGTCAATCTCTGCGAAGAGATTACCACTGGCCAATTTCATCCCCATATCGTCTTATGTCAGGGAGAACCCAAAGAATTTGCCAGCCTTGTGCTGACCATCTACCAAAAGGATCCGGAGATGGAGCTGCGCTTTTATGACAGCGCCAGCCAGATGCTTTCAGACTATTATGAGGCAAAGGAAATCTATTCCCGCATTCATCAGAAGTCTGCGGATCTGCGCCGGGTCACTTCCACAGCGCTGGAACGCAATTATAAGAAACGTCAGCTGCAGGAACGGCAGCTGCAGGATACACAGAACCGGGATAAATACAAGATATACGGAGAATTATTGACTACCTACGGCTATAGCCTCGCCGGCGGGGAACGCTCCCTGACCTGTGAAAATTATTATACCGGAGAAGAAATTACGATCCCACTGGATGAAACGAAATCTGCCATGGAAAATGCCAAGCGTTATTTTGATAAATATGCCAAACAAAAACGGACGTTCCAGGCTACCACAAAACAATTGCAGGATACTCTGGCAGAGATCGCACATCTGGAATCCATCAGCAATGCCCTGGATATCGCCCGGCAGGAATCAGACCTGGCCTCTGTCAAAGCCGAGCTGGCAGAGTACGGCTATTTAAAGAGCCGGGGAAAAGGGCAAAAGAGCGGCGGCAAAAATATGGCTAAAAGCAGGCCCTTCCACTATATCTCTTCCGATGGCTTCCATATCTATGTAGGGAAGAATAATTACCAGAATGAGGAGCTGACTTTTAAAATGGCAAATGGCGGCGACTGGTGGTTCCATGCCAAGAAAACGGCCGGCTCCCATGTTATCGTAAAAAGCCAGGGACAGGAGCTCCCGGACTCCACCTTTGAAGAAGCGGCCCGGCTGGCCGCTTATTACTCCAAGGCTAAAGAACAGACTAAGGTAGAGGTGGATTATATCCAGCAAAAGCATGTGAAAAAACCAAATGGGAGCAAGCCTGGCTTCGTGGTTTATTACACCAATTACTCCATGACGATTGCGCCGGATATTACAGGAATTCAGGAGGTAGAAGAATGATCACATCGGATAACCATGTACACACCAGCTTCTCCACAGACAGTGAGACCCCGATGGAGACAATGGTCCTCGCCGGGATCCATAAGGGGCTGTCCTCCATCTGTTTTACGGATCATATGGATTACCAATTTCCATCCGATATCCCGTCTTTCTTTGTCTTTTCCCCGGAAGAATACTTTTTAGAATTGGACCGTCTGGCGGCAAAGTATGCCTCTTCGATCCAGATCCGCCGGGGCGTGGAACTGGGCCTTAAGAAGGGGATCGCCCAGGAATGCCGGCAATTGTCCTCCTCTTTTCCCTTTGATTTTATTATTGGGTCTACCCATTTAGTAGATGACATGGATCCCTATTATTCCACATACTGGGAGGGACAGTCCGAACGCCAGGGAATCCTGCGCTATTATGAGACCACTCTGGAAAACATCCAAAGCGGCATTGATTTTGATGTGTATGGACACATTGATTATATTATCCGTTATACTCCTACCCAGAAACAATACCGGGAACAGGGAATCACCAATGAGGCTTATCTGGAACGGGAGCTTGAGGCGGCTTTTCCGGTGATCGATGAAATCCTGAAGCAGCTGATCCGTTCCGGACGGGGAATCGAATTAAACACTGCCGGCTTTAAATATGGAATGGGACATCCCCATCCCCATGAACGCATCCTGAAACGGTACCGGGAACTGGGAGGGGAACTGCTGTCCATCGGCTCAGACGGGCACCAGCCGGAAGCCCTGGCCTATGATTTTGCCCGAGTTCCCGAGCTTCTTCGGGAATGCGGCTTCCGCTGCTATACCTTGTTCCAGAACAGACAGCCGATTCAGCAGCCCCTGTCTTGACAGGGCCATTTTCCTCTTACCCTGTGCGCAGGAGGGTGGCTCACAGGGTAATTTCCTCCCTGTTTCCTCCTGCCTCCTTTAACTCTCGCAATTCATCCACCGTCTCTGCCAGCTGTTGGTACACTTCCTCCATCTCTTCTATGGTATTCTCCTCCCCCAGCGTAAGGCGCACAGAGCTTCTGGCCTCTGTCTCAGACAATCCCAGCGCCGTCAGTACATGGGAGGGACCATGTTCCGAGGCGGTACAGGCTGAACCGCCGGCAATATAGATCCCCTTCATTTCCATCATAACGATCAGAGACTGGGCTTCCACCCCTTCAAAACAAAGATTCAGGTTGCCGGGAAGGCGTCTTCCCACAGAACCGTTGAGACGTACCCCGGAAATGCCGGACAGGATCCTGGCCAGAAGATAGTCCCTCATCCTTCGGATCCTGTGCCAGTTCTCCTCCTGCCGGCCGGTGCAGATTCTGGCTGCCGCCCCCATTCCGATAATCCCCGGCACGTTTTCCGTTCCCGCCCGGCGTCCCCTCTCCTGCCCTCCTCCGTGCAGGAAGCTTGGAAGCTCCAGCCCCTGCCGGATATAGAGAAAGCCAGTCCCTTTCGGTCCGCCAAACTTATGTGCGCTGGCGCTCAACAGGGTAATATGTTCTTTCTGTACATCAATGGGAAGATGGGCGTAGCCCTGCACAGCATCTGTATGGAATGGGATCTGATGCCGGGAGGCGATCCTGCCGATCTCAGCGACTGGCTGGAGAGTCCCAATCTCATTATTAGCATACATGACAGAGATCCCAATCGTATCCGGACGGATTGCTCGCCGGACTGCCTCTGGCTCCACAACCCCCATTTCATTTATGGGTAAATAGGTCACCTCAAATCCCCTGTCTTGAAGATACTGGCAGGTGTGGAGGATGGCATGATGTTCAATCTGTGTGGTAATCAAGTGCCCGCCCTTCCCGCCGCTCTTTTCTGCAAGTCCCGTCAGCGCCCAGTTATCCGATTCCGTTCCCCCACTGGTGAAAAAGATCTCTTCCGGATGGGCATTCAGGCTGTCTGCAATATCTTTGCGCACCTGCTCCAGCTTTTTTTTATTTTCTGTCCCTCCCTGGTAATTTCCGGAAGGATTCCAATACTGCCCTGCAAAATACGGAAGCATTTCTTTCAGCGCCTGAGGATGGACGGCTGTGGTCGCTGCATGATCCAAATATATCATAATTCCTCCATTTTCTATCACTAATACCCTTTTATTCTATGTAGCATAGTGGAATAGTTTCCTAAAGCGGTTCATAAAATGAGGTAATCATAATCAAGAAAGATGGGGTTTTCTATGAATCTTTCGGATCACGCCCTGATCAGGGGAACGATCATTTTAACAATCACCGGATTTATCACCAGGATCCTGGGATTCGTTTATAAAATCTACCTGGCGGATCTGCTGGGCGCCAGAATGCTTGGCATCTATCAACTGGTATTTCCTGTCTATGGAATCTGTTATACCATCTACGCCGCCGGCATCCAGACGGCTATCTCCCAGGTCATTGCAGCGCAGGCAGCCCGGAAGCAAAAAGGGGAAGGGACCGGCTCTCCCGGCAGGATCATGGCGGCAGGTATGTTCCTGGGGGTAGGGCTGGCAAGCCTTCTTACCCTTCTTGTCTATCTGAGGGCAGACTGGATCGCCCGGTATCTGCTGATGGAACCTTCCCTGGCTCCCTATCTTCGGATCCTGTGCATCCTATTCCCTTTCTGCAGCGTCACCTCCTGTATCAACGGCTACTACTATGGCATGAGCGGCACCAAAGTCCCTGCCATGACCCAGGTGCTGGAGCAGCTGGCCCGGGTGGGCTCTGTCTTTCTCGTCTGCACGGTCCTCCCACTGGATGCAGCCGGGTGCTGTTATGCTGCAGTATGGGGGATTGTCATTGGTGAGATTACTTCCTGCCTTTATAATATTTTCCAGATCACCAAAACCTTCGCCCAGAATAAGAAATCAAAACCCTCTTCCAACCAGCCTTTTCTGCGCTCTTTGCTGTGGCTGACCCTGACTCTGACTGCCACAAAGCTGATCGTATCCATCCTTCACAGCACAGAGTCCGTCCTGATCCCGGCGGCGCTGAAGCAGTTTGGGCATACCAGTGAGGAGGCGCTGAGCATCTACGGGATCCTTACTGGCATGAGCATGGCCTTTATCCTCTTTCCCTCTGCCATCACAAATTCCTTTGCCATTCTGCTCCTGCCCAATATTGCCGGCGCTTATGCGAGCCGTAACGAAGAGAAAATAAAACAGGCTGTCACTCTTTCTGTGAAGTACAGCCTGTTGATCGGTATTTTATGTACCTGTATCTTCCTGGTATTTGGCAGAGATTTTGGCCTTCTCTTCTTCCACAATGAAGATGCGGGCAGCTACTTAACTGTCCTGTCCTGGCTCTGCCCCTTCCTCTATATCGGCACGACCCTGGCCAGCGTCATTAACGGCATGGGCAAGACCTCTGTCACCTTCAGCTATACCATGGTCAGCCTCGGAATCAAAATCCTGTTTCTGCTGCTGGCCGTTCCCCGCTTTGGCATCCGCGGGTACCTGATCGGACTTTTGGCGAGCCAGCTCCTTCTTACCCTGCTGGAAGCCGGCTATCTCCGGCAATACATCCGTCTGGACGCAACAGATTGGATCCTCTTCCCCAGCCTGTTCCTGTTAGCGGCCGGCAGCCTGTTCCACCGCCTCTTTCCCTTGATCCAGTCCCAGCTCCAATCTCTTCCCCTGTTCCCATCCCAGTCCCGGCTGGCCGGACTGCTGGCGCTGGCCCTGTGCTGCTGCCTTCTCTGCCTGTGCTACAGCAGCCTGTTGTATTTGAAGGGAACTCTTTCCCGCCAAGACCTTGCCCGTTAGTTAATATAGCAGCTGGGCATTCTCCTGGTAATATTTTGCCTGGCAGCGGAACATTTCGGCATATTTTCCATTTAATCCCATCAGCTCCTGATGGGTGCCCTGCTCAACAATCTCTCCCTGCTCAAACATATAGATCCGGTCGGCGTCCCGGGTGGTAGAAAGACGGTGGGAGATAAATATAACCGCCGCATCCCCTGCTTTGTGGAGCATATTCTGATTCAACAGATATTCTGCCTTGGGATCCAAGGCACTGGAAGGCTCATCCAGAATCGCCACCGCCATTTTCTTCCGCCTGGCAAAGAGACGGGAGATCGCTACTTTCTGCGCCTCCCCTCCGGAAAGCTGGATCCCTTTATCGTCAAATTCCCTGGTCAAAGGGGTGGCAAGGCCCTGGGGAAGGCTTTCCAGGCGCTGGGCAAAACCTGCCTTCTCCAAAGCCTGCCTCGCCTCTTCCTCGGCCTCATGGGGATTGCCCTGACTGAGGCGCATCCTCACATTATCCAGCAGGGAAGCGGCATAGATCTGATAATCCTGAAAGACCATACCAAACAGTTCCCGGTATTCCTCCGTGGCAAAGGAACGGATATCCTCTCCCCCATAGAAAATCCCCCCTCCGGTGGCATCATAGAGGCGCAGCAGCAGCTTGACAAATGTGGATTTGCCTGCGCCATTTTCTCCTACCAGGGCGATCCGCTCTCCCGGACGGATGGTCATTGTAATATGCTTTAACGTATCCTCCCGGGCGCCGTCATAACGAAAAGACATATCCCGGATCTCCAGTTTTTCTGGCTCCGAGGGAATTTTCACACTTCCCCGGCTTCCCTCAATCTTACTCTCATATTCCATAAATCTGCGGAAGCGTTCTGTATACTGTCCTACCGTCTGCAGACGCTCCAGGCAGTAATTCACACTGTCAAACTTTCCTCTTAAATTAGCCTGGGCATTGTTCAATGCCGCCACATCCCCCAGGAGGATGCTCCCCTTGATCAGCGCCAGATACCCCAGGTACAGCGGTACGCAGAAAAAGGACAGGAAAGTAAATACGGTGATCCAGTTAGCCAGAGACCAAAAAGCGATCCCTTTTCCTACCCGCTTTGCATTTTGGATATTATCATCAATTGCCTCGTGGAACTGCTTCTCCAAAGCTGTTTCAATATGGGACAGCTTTAATTCCTTGGCATACTCCGGCTGATAAAACACCCGCTTAGAATATTGGGCGCGGCGCATAATCTTAGTCTTTTCCACACTATATTCATACTCCAGGGCCATAATCCGAAAACGGGTCACTATATTTACCAGAAATCCTACAATGGGAAATATGGCCACCACAGGATCAATGGAAGTGATCAGTCCCGACAGGACTAACACGGTCAATACATTCCGGATCATCCTGGCAAAATCAAAAATGCAGGTATTCACCATTTCCTCCGACTGGGAGGCTGCCAGAACAAAATCTTCAAAATAAGTATCACAGTCATAGCACATCATATCGATGCCGGACGCCCGGCGGATCATCTCCTCCTGGATCTGTCCTGTCATCCGTACCAGCCGGGCCTGGGCAAAGCTTTCCGTACACCCATCAAAGGCCATTAACACAGCCATTCCCAGTGTTGCCCCGGTAACCAGTATCGCTGTTTGTCCAAAGGAAATCCTGGGATCCGTGAGAAACGTAATAAAAGCCCTGAGAAAAACGGTATCCATGCAGGCATAGCCTATACCGCTGACGGCAAAAAGGGAGATCACCATGATCACAATCCCCCTGTCCTTTTCCAGGGCATAGCGCAGCACATAGGATACATTGGAAAGCAGACGCCGGACAGGTACCTTCTCCTTCTCATTCAGTTTCATACAATACACCTCCCATCGTATCCTGATAATTCTGAGCCTGTAACCGGAACATAGCGGCATAACGTCCATTTTTTGCCATCAATTCCTGATGGCTCCCCTCCTCAACGATCCTCCCCTGTTCCAGGAACAGGATCCGGTCCGCCATCCTGGCAGAAGACATCCTGTGGGAAATGAAAAATACAGTCTTTCCCTGGGAGGCCTCCATCATATTCCGGTACATATTATACTCGGCAATCGGATCCAGAGCGCTGGAGGGCTCATCCAGGATCACAATAGCCGGATTTTTGGCAAAGACACGGGCGATAGCGATCTTCTGGGCCTGCCCGCCGGAACAGACAAACCCTTCCTCATCAAATTCCTTTGTCAACATGGTGTAGATCCCCTTGGGAAGACGTTCCAGCACATCACCGAATCCCGCCCTGCCCAAAGCCTCTTCCACCAGCCGTTCCTCCTGCTCTCCTTCCGGAGACCGCATCAATACATTCTCTGCCAGGGACAAGGCAAATATCTGAAAATCCTGGAACACCGTCCCAAAGCAGTCCCGGTACTCCTGCTGCCGATATTCTGTAATGGGATGGCCTCCTGCCAGGATCTGTCCCTGCGTCAAAGGATAAAGACCCATTAAAAGCTTCATCAGGGTGGTCTTGCCGGCTCCGTTCTCCCCTACCAGAGCCACATGCTCTCCGGAATGGATCTGAACGGATAGATTTTCCAGCACCGGCCTGTCGCTCCCAGGATAGGTATACGTCACTCTCTCCAGAGACAACTCTCCCATATCCTTTCCGGGCTGCCGCCATCCTTCCCTGCCTTCCTTCCGCTCTTCGCCGGCATCTCCCAATGCCGCCCTGCCCTCACGCAGCTCCTCTGGTTCATATTCCAGAAAATCCCGGAGATTATCCATGTACAGACAGCGTTTCCCCGCCTCGCTAAAAAAGGTGATCCCATCTCCCACAGCCCCAGAGACATACCCAATGGCTGAAATCATTGCCACATAGGGAGCCGCCGCCGGGACTCCGGAAATTTTAAGGCAATAGGTAATATACAGATAGGAACCCAGGGTAACCAGGCCCACAAATACCAATGTTTCCAAGGCCCGATAGCGCACGATCCGGCTGCGGTGGAGGCGGTTCACCTCATATCTCTGTTCATATCCCTCCTGGTGCTGTCGGAACAATACCGGAGCCATGGGATACAGGCGAAGCTCTCCGGCATATTTTTTCTCATAGAACACCCTCTTGGCATATTCCATCTGCCGTTTTCCCGGGGTCGCTTCCCGGCGCAGCATAAACTCCTCCCTGCTTTGAAGCACGCCAAAATACAGGCTTCCACAGACTGGCGGTATAGCAAAGAGCAGAAGCAGAGGGTCTACGGATACCACGATCCCCATAGCGGTCATGGCGCCTGCCAGCCTTCCTATTCCCCAGGTAAAGAAACGCATCCCCCACCAGCCATACTCCAGGCATTCATCCAACGCCCGGGAAAATCTATCATAAAACTCCGGTGTCTCATACTGGCGGATTCCCAAGGTCTTAGCCTTACAGATCACTTTACCAAAAATATACCGGTATATCTTCATCTCGGAGATCCGGACGTAATATGCATGTCCCGCAGAAGTCAGATGGATTACAATATGGATCAGGCAGAATGCCGTCACCATCCATGCCAGCTTCCGGTAATCAATCCCCTTTTCAATACATTCATAGATATATTTGATCAGATAAATGGCAAAGCAGGCATTAAAGATCCCCTCGGTGATTTCTTTATAAAAGCTGTAGATGACAGTTCCTTTGTCTGCCCGGAAGATTTCTGCGATGGCAAATTGGATACTGTTAAAGATATGGCGGTCGCCATATGCTTTCTTTTCTTTTGTTTCTGCAGATTCCATTAACTCTTTTCCTCCTTTAGCAATAAACGCTTTTCAGCCGGGCGATCTCCGCCTCATAGCCGGCCAGGTCATTGGGCGTCTCCAGGTAAAACGGCAGTTCCCGCAGCTTCTCATGATTAATTATGGCTTCAAAGGCTTCCATGCCCAAATATCCCTCTCCCAGCTTCTCATGCCGGTCCTTATGGCTTCCTATCGGATTCTTGCTATCGTTGAGATGGATCGCCTGCAGCCGCTCCAGGCCAATGATACGGTCAAATTCCTGCAATACCTGATCCAGCTGTCCTGCAATGTCATAGCCGCCGTCAAACACATGGCAGGTATCAAGGCACACTCCTAACCTGTCAGGATCCTCCACAGCTTCTATAATGCGCTGCAGTTCCTCAAAGTTCCTGCCAACCTCGCTGCCCTTCCCCGCCATAGTCTCCAACAACACCGGTGTAGAAAATGGATGCTGGAAAATGCGGTCCAGCAGATCAGCGATCATAGCGATCCCTGCATCCACTCCCTGTTGGACATGGCTTCCCGGATGGAAGTTATAGCGGCTTCCCGGAATATGCTCCAAACGCCTTAAATCATCCAACATAATATCGTAGGCAAAGTTCCGGATGTCTTCCTCTTTAGAACAGGGATTCAGCGTATACGGCGCGTGGGCCAGCGGGTCTGCGATCCCATTCTCTCTGGCAAAGGCAAGATACCGTCCGATATCTTGCAGATCCCATTCCCTGGCTTTTCCTCCTCTGGGATTTCTGGTAAAAAACTGAAAACAATTGGCTCCGATCCTTTTCGCCTCCTGTCCCATATGTAAAAATCCCTGGGAAGAAGACAAATGGCAGCCTATTTTTAGCATAAGACAACACACCCCTCTTACTGATAGTGTCACGATTCTATCATACTAAGAGGGGAAATGCAAAACAATATAAGATAATCCTATGATATTTATCATTTCTTTAAAATTTCCTGCGTACTAATAAACTCAAAGGGAGTACTCTGGTATACGTAATAATTGATCCAATTGGAATACAGGGCGTTGGAAGCAGCCCTCCAACGCAGGAGCGGCCGCTTTGTCTCATCGTCTCCGGGATAATAATTAACCGGAAGTTCTATCGGAAGGTTCTTGGCTTTGTCCCGCTTGTACTCTATATCCAGCGTCAGCCGGTCATATTCCAGATGCCCCAGGATAAAAATCTGTTTGCCGTCCTGGGCGATCAAAAGCAGTTCTCCCGCCTCCTGGGAATCTGCCAGGACAGTCAGGCTGTCGCAGGCCTGGATCTCCTCATGGCAGACACCGGTATAGCGGGAATGAGGCGCATAAAACACATCATCAAATCCCCGTACCAACGGAATCTTCCGGTGATGGACCTGATGCTCATAGATCCCAAAGATCTTCTTATCCAACAGATATTTGTGGATCCCATAATGATAATACAATCCCGCCTGGGCGCCCCAGCAGATATGCAGGGTAGAGGTGACATTCGTCTTAGACCACTCCATGATCTGGGTCAGTTCGTCCCAATACTGTACTTCCTCATATTCCAGATGTTCTACCGGCGCCCCGGTGATGATCAGGCCGTCAAAGTTTTTATATTTTACCTGCTGAAAAGTTTTATAGAAGTCATTAAGATGGCTGACCGGCGTATTCTTCCCGATGTAACTGGCCGTTGTCAGAAAGGTTACCTCCATCTGCAGGGGTGTGTTAGACAAGCTTCGCATCATCTGGATCTCAGTGTCCTCTTTCAGGGGCATCAGGTTTAAAATCGCAATATGTAATGGACGGATGTTCTGAGTAATAGCGCGGGTCTCGTCCATGATAAAAATATTTTCATTTTCCATGATCTTCTTAGCAGGAAGATCGTTTCTGACCTTAATCGGCATAATCAAACTCCTTTCTCCTGTCTGCCGTAAAACAGCGTACGCTGTATCACACTTCCATTCCCATCCGTTCCATGATCTCTTCTTCTGTTATGATCGCAATCTCCAGTTCCTTTGCCTTTTTATTCTTCGAGGAATTGCTGCCGGGGTCATTGTTGATAAGATAATCTGTCTTGGAAGTGACGCTTCCTGTCACCTTGCCTCCTCTTGCCTCAATAGCCTCCTTCAACGCCCCCCGGTTGGGGAAATGCTCCAGAGAACCGGTAATAACAAATACCTGTCCCTCAAGGTTAGCGTCCGTTTCCTCTTCCTTCTCCTCCTGTAATGTGATCAGAGAGAGCAAGTCATCCACCGTCCGGTTATTCTCCTGAGACTGAAAAAAGCGGACAAAGGACTGGGCGATCACTTCACCAACCCCGTCAATCTCTGTTAATTCTGTGACAGAGGCATGGCGGAGCCGCTCCAGGTCATTATGAAAGGCGCGGCTGATCATTTTGGCATTGGACAGACCGATATTTGCGATCCCCAGGCTATATAGAAACTTAGCCGTTGTAACTGTCCTCGCATTTTCAATAGCGGCCATCAGCTTTTGGAAGGATTTCTCCCCAAAGCCTTCCATTGCAATAATCTCCTCCCGATATTTTCCCAGGCGGAACAGATCCCCCAGCCTGTGGATCATTCCTTTGGACAAAAATTTTTCAATGGTTGCCTCCGACAAGCCATCGATATTCATGGCGTCCCGGCTGACAAATAATGTCAGTGACTTAATTTTCTTGGCCAGACATTCGGGATTCGGACAAAGCAGGACTTCCACCTCATTTTCTTTCTGGATCCGGGTAGCTCCGCCGCATACCGGGCAATGGCAGGGAATCGGCAGCGTCCCGCTCCTGGTAAGGTTCTCCGCAATCTGAGGGATGATCATATTAGCCTTGTACACCTGAATCTCATCCCCGATCCCCAGCTCCAGCTCCCGTACAATACTGATATTATGGACACTGGCCCGGCTGACTGTAGTCCCCTCCAGTTCCACCGGTTCAAAGATCGCCACGGGATTGATCAGCCCGGTGCGGGAAGCGCTCCACTCCATTTCCAGAAGATGCGTCTCGGCTATCTCGTCCGCCCATTTAAAGGCAATGGCATTGCGGGGAAATTTGGAGGTCGTCCCCAGGCTTTCTCCATAGGCAATATCATCCATCAGGAGCACCAATCCATCGGAGGGAAAATCATTGCTGCGGATCCGTTCCGAAAACCCCTCCACAGCCTCTTCCACATTTCCGGCATTTACCCTCTGATATTCCACCACCTCAAAGCCCAGCTTCTGCAGGAATGTCATTTTATTTTCCTGGGAATTTGCAAAATCCTGTCCCTGGGCCTGAACTAAGGCAAAGGCAAAAAAAGAGACCTTCCGCTGGGCTGTGATCTGGCTATTCAGCTGGCGCACCGTTCCGCTGCACAAATTTCTCGGATTCTTGTACTGCTCTTCCTGTGACAGGCTCTGGTTGATCCGTTCAAATTCACTGTAGGAGATCACAGCCTCTCCGCGCAGCACCAGTCTCCCCAAAAAGGGAATAGACAGGGGAAGGTTCTGGAAGGTTCTGGCATTATTGGTGATCACCTCTCCCACCTGGCCGTTGCCCCGGGTGACGGCCTTGGCCAGCTGTCCGTTCTCATAGGTAAGCACAATCGTCAACCCATCCATTTTCCAGGACAGAAGCCCCTCCTGGTCCCCCAGCCACTGGGCCAGCTGCTCTGGCTCCTTAGTCTTGTCCAGCGAAAGCATCGGCGCAAGATGGGCCTCTTTAGGCAGTTCGCTCACCACCTGGTAGCCCACCCGCTGGGTAGGGCTGCCAGCCAAAACCGTGCCTGTCTCCTTCTCTAAAGCTGCCAGTTCATCATAGAGGGTATCGTATTCCAGATTCGTCATAATCTCATCCTGCCCCTGATAGTACACTCTGGCCGCCCGATCCAGCTGTTTTACCAGCTCTTTCATCCGTTTGATCTTTTCAGTCATATAACTGCCCCTTCAATTCTCTAATCTCTTCCCGGGTCAATTCCCGATATCTTCCTTTTCTTAACCCCTCCAGGGTGATATTCATAACCCTGTCCCTACGGAGCATAACCACACGGTACCCAAAATATTCACACATACGCCGGATCTGCCGGTTCAAGCCCTGAGTAAGGATGATGCGGAAGCTGTCATCGCCGACCTTCCATACCTTGCAGGGCTTTGTCACCGTGTCCAGTATGGGAACCCCCTGCGCCATTTCCCGCAGGAAATCCTCTGTCAGCTTCCGGTTTACCTGGACAAAGTACTCCTTCTCATGACCATAACGCCCCCGCTGGATCCGCTGGGCCACCCCTCCCTGGTTCGTCAGGAGCAGCAGTCCTTCGGAACCCTGGTCCAGCCTTCCCACTGGGTACACCCGTTTAGGATATTGGATATAGTCAATCACATTCATCACCTTTTCCCCATTTTCTTCCCGGGCCGTGGTGCAGATAACACCCTTAGGCTTATAGAATGCCAGATAGATCTCCTCCTGTTCCTTTTCCACTTCCTGTCCATCCACAGTCACTCTCTGTCCCGGCAAAACCCGGCTTCCCGGTTGGGCAGGGCTTCCGTCAATGCAGACCCTTCCCTGGTCCAGCAGGCGGTCTCCCTCTCTGCGGGAACACACTCCGGCCTCGCTGAGGAACTTATTGATCCGCACTCCGGCTGCCTGCCCTGTGCCTTCCCTATCTGTTCTGCTGCTTTCCATGTTCCGGTCCTCCCTGCCATGTTCTGGGTATTCTCTTTTCAGAAAAAGGGGCTGCCGCATCAGCCTTTTGCATGCAGCGCCCCCTCTTTATCTGTTCTATATGAATACGGAATCATTCCGTCTTACTGTCCTGTGACGGCTCATCGACACTCTCCAGCATATCGTAAAACTCCCGTACCTTACTATCCGAACTTTTCACCGTCTCCAGCTTTCTCTGTACCGTATCGATCAGCTCCTTAACCTCCGGAGAAGCATCCAGCTCCTCAATGAACCTCTGCTCCTTAGAATCCAAGGTTCCAAGATAGATCTGGAAGCGGTCGTTTTCATCCAGCTTTACATACAATGCAGTCAGAGACGGCACCCGGGTGTCAATGTCATAAAGCTTTACATCACAGTAAGCGTATACCCGATAGGCTCCTTTGGTCGCGCCGTCCAGGATCTTACACTGTATATTTTCATATTTTTCAATATACTCTGCATCGGCCATCAGCTTGGTCTCCTCTATATTAGAGACATCACTGACATAGCTTTTCAGCGTTTCCATGTCCACCCGCTGCTTGCCATCCATATATCCCGCCACTAAGGCTTCTATCTCTTCCTGGATATCTTTTGTGGTCTTGCCGGACACGGCCTTGATCGCGCCGAAAGTAGCCGTATCGGAATCCGCAGTCTCTGTCCGAAGCCTTCCTGTAGAAAAATTTGGTGCCAGCATGGAAAATGTACCAAGACCAATTAGCATGATTCCCAAAGAAAAGAGAACCACTAATTTCTTATATTTTAATCGCATAGAAGGCGCCCATCCTTTCAAAGCACAGGAGCTTCCTTCTCCCGTGTAAAGCATAACGCATCTAGAGGGACTCGAACCCCCGCTAACATGGTTCCGGAAACCATTGCTCTATCCACTGAGCTATAGATGCTTATCCCTTTTGTAAAATATAGAATATTTACAAAGCGTTAATCATCTTAGCACATTTTATAAATTTTGTAAAGCGTTCCGGGAAATTTCCTTACATTCCCTTGTATCCAGCCTGTTTTTCTTCCAGCTCCTGTAAAAAGTCCTCCTCCCGAAAGCTTTCCTGGGACGCCAGGGTCACCCTCGCCCCCTTCCTTTCATAGAGATAGACCTGATCCGATAGTATTTCATCCGGGCTGACACAGCTGCCGTTGACCTCCCTTACCATGCTGCTCAGTCCCTGCAGATCATACTCTCCTTCTTTTTTGACCACAAGCATCTCGTGAATGCTGCTGGGAAGAAGATAGAGATCATCCTGGAGCTGTTCGGCCATTTTCGCCAGAAAGCCTGGATACAGGATCACCGCAGCCCCATTGATCCCGCTGTCATTAGTCACTGCCAGCGGCTCATTCCAATCCTCTGGAAAAGGTTCCTCCAGCGGAAGGGAAACTATATGGCTGTCCGGGACGAAAAGAAGTTCCCGGAGCAGATCAGTGATGGGCAGCAGCTTCTCTGGGAAAAAATGCGGAGTATTGGTCAGAGCCAGCTTCATCAGCCTGCAGTTATCCATACCCCACTGCTCCACCAGCGGGGTTGTGACCCGCAGGCTTCCGATCCCCTCCCCATCTTTATATACCAGACAGTGAAAGGTGATCGCCAGGTCCAGAAAAGGAATATATGGAATCTCCTTTAGCAACTCCTGATTCCTATCCCGTGATACCAGGCGGAAGACAATGGTATTCTTCCACTTCTCAAAATCATTCAGAAAGTTCTCCATCCCGGAAAGCTCTGGAATATAATTGTTCTGCTGCCAGCTTTCTATCATTTCCCAGGCCAGGTCTGTAACCTCCTCTCCCTGACAATATCTGTCATAATAGCCCTGCAGATAATATATAGGGGAAATGCAGGCTCCCTCCTGCCGGAAAACCAGCCCATCCATATAGAGAGAATTATTCTTCAGCATAGAATATACCTGGACAGAAATCCCCGCCGCCAGCTTCCGGCTCAATACAGCCTGGAGCTTTTGGCTGAATTCCTCATAGGGCAATCTGCTGCCTGGAATCTTTTCTTTGTTCATAAATTGCTTCTTACCTCCTATCATACGTTGCATTATCTCCCATCCTATGCCCTGGCTGACAGGCAGCCTGGCACAGGGATGGAATAAGGTTTCTATCCTGTCAGCCATTCCCATACAGCTTTTTTCCAATTGTTGCGCCCTGATGTGAAAATGGCAGAGGGAATCTGCCAAAGATACAGAAGTGAAGAAAAGCAAACGGCTAGATTTGTTTGTGGTAATTCTTTTTTTATTATGGGAAAACTCTGTATCAATCTGATAGACCATAGAAAATAGCAGATAATCTTAGATCCCTTACAACTGTTATCCTATCAGAAGAGGCTTTCTGTGGCAACTGGCAGAGTGAACAGTCTTTCCTGCCCTCTTTCAGCACATTGCCGGATTTTGCCTGCCCAAACATGGAATTGAAACGACCTTTTTTGTGAAACCTGCTGCCGATGCTGTTGGAAAGGGAATCTCGGATAAAACCATCAAAAAAATCCTCCCTGGCGCTGTGAAAAAATGCCAAAGAGGATTCTTTGCTTAGATATGATCGGAAAGTAGTAAAATTACATCTGGGAACGGTAATAATTGATCAGACAGCCCTGAACAATAATCTCTCGCTCCACATCTGTCAGATTGCCCAGCTTCAGGTCAAATTCCTGCATTCCCCTGCCGACTACATAGGCCTTTACCGTATCCCTCTTTTCCTGGATCGCCGCCTTGATATCCTTGATGAACAGATAATCGCCATTGGCAAAGGGAAGCTCTCCTTCCAGGAGGAACGGAAGCATGCCCCAGTTGATCAGATTGGAACGGTAACGCTTTGTTGCGTATTCTTTGGCAATATTAGCCATGCCTCCCAGCACTTTCTGGCAGGAAGCCGCCTGTTCCCTGGCAGATCCGTCTCCCGGCTTCACAGCATAGATCAGAGAGCCAACCTGGGTCTGGGTGGGCTCTGCCGGGTATTTGCCATGGATCGTGTCAAAGACTTCTTTCAATTCCGGAACGGCAGCAAACATATCTTCTCCGGCGATCCTTGCCTTCTCCGCCGCCTGTACGGCCTTTGCCCTTCCCACATAGCCCGGATCCTTCCGGGATAAGGTAAATTCAGCCAGCCCCAAAGGATTCGAGCGATAGGAAGAAGTCTCTCCTGAGGGGATCAGCTCGTCCGTGGTGGTGACCGGATCATGAATCTCCGAAACCACCTTCAGCACCATGTCATTGGTCAATGCTGACATTTCCGGCCAATCTTTGATATTAGGGCCAAATTTAACCGGAACAGAAGGATCTGCCTTGCCGATACCATTGTAAACACGGTTTTCATAGATCGTACTGTCAAAGAAATATTTTGGCTTTTTAAAATCTACATCTATATCTGTGGCGGCAGTAAGATATCCCTGATTAGCCGCAGTTGCTGCAATGGAACGGGCATCCATCAGGGCCACGGAAGCAATCTGCCCACTGGTAATCTTGGAACCCTCCCGGTTCGGGAAGTTCCTGGTAGAATGACGGATCGACAGGCCGTTATTCGGCGGCACGTCTCCGGCGCCGAAGCAGGGGCCGCAGAATGCAGAGCGTACAGTGGCCCCGGACTGCATCAGATCAGCAATGCAGCCGTTCTTCACCAGCTCCATAAATACAGGCTGGCTGGAAGGGTAGACACTGAGGGAGAATTCATCTGCCCCAATGTATTTCCCATGAAGGATATCTGCTGCATCACAGATATTCTCGAAGCCGCCGCCTGCGCATCCGGCAATCACACCCTGTTCCACATAGAGCTTTCCGTTGCGCACCTTGTCCTTTAATGTATACTGGACTTTATTGTTGTCCAGGCTGACCAGCGCTTTCTTCTCCACATCATCCAGAATGTCCATCAGATTATCGTTCAGTTCCTGGATCGTATATACGTTACTGGGATGGAAGGGCATGGCGATCATGGGCTGGATCTGGGACAGATCTACATAAACCATGCCATCATAGTAGGCTACGTTTGCGGGCTTCAGTTCTTTATAAGCGTCCGGACGCTTATGTATCTCATAGAATTCCTTTACTTTATCATCGGTGGCCCAAATAGAGGACAGACATGTAGTCTCCGTAGTCATAACATCTACGCCGATCCGGAAATCTACGGAAAGTTTCTCTACCCCATCGCCTACAAACTCCATTACTTTATTGTTCACATAGCCGTTGGCAAATACAGCGCCGATAATGGCAAGGGCGATATCCTGAGGCCCCACTCCCTTCTGGGGCTCTCCCGTAAGATATACACCGATCACACCGGGCATATTGATATCATAAGTACGGTTCAGCAGCTGCTTTACCAGTTCGGGGCCGCCCTCCCCCATTGCCATGGTACCCAGGGCGCCATATCGTGTATGGGAATCTGATCCCAGGATCATCTTTCCCCCCTCTGCCAGCATTTCTCTGGCAAACTGGTGAATTACAGCCTGGTGGGGAGGCACATACATCCCGCCGTATTTCTTGGCGCAGGAAAGGCCAAACATATGGTCATCCTCATTGATCGTACCACCGACAGCGCAAAGGCTATTGTGGCAGTTGGTTAATACATAAGGCACCGGAAATTTTTCCAGCCCTGATGCCCTGGCAGTCTGAATGATCCCTACAAAGGTAATGTCATGGGAGGTCAGCTTGTCGAACTTAATCTGAAGCTGCTCCATATTCCCGGAAGTATTATGTGCTTCCAGGATCCCATAAGCCATGGTTCCCTTTGCCGCTTCTTCCCGGGAGGGCGCCTGTCCGCATTTTGCCTGAAGCGCAGCCGCCGCCTGGCCGTTGTCCTCGATCATCTCTGTGCCATTTACCAGATAGACACCATTATCATATAATTTAACCATAGAATCCTCCATTCTGATATCCAATAAAAGTTCAAACTATATTATTGTAGAAAGCCGGTAAAAAGTCAAGGACTCATTGTAACACTTGCTATCAATTTCCAGTTGTAGTACAATAAATAACAATGAATTTTCTGGTAATAGTAATAGGTAAACGCAAGGATACGTTTTTTTGCAAAAGACACCAAAACTTCAGAATGGAGGATTATTATGCGACATCTGATCAGTCCACTAGACCTGTCCCTGGAAGAGCTGGAAGAGCTTCTGACGCTGGGGCAGGATATTATGAACCATCCTGAGAAATATGCCCATGTATGCGAAGGGAAAAAATTAGCGACCTTATTTTATGAACCAAGTACAAGAACCCGTTTAAGTTTTGAATCGGCTATGCTTAGCCTGGGGGGACAGGTACTTGGTTTTTCATCGGCCGATTCCAGTTCTGCCGCCAAAGGGGAAAGCGTAGCGGATACGATCCGGGTGATCTCCTGCTATGCGGATATCTGTGCCATGCGCCATCCCAAGGAAGGCGCCCCAACAGTGGCCGCCATGCATGCCTCCATCCCGGTGATCAACGCCGGTGACGGCGGACATAACCATCCCACCCAGACATTGACGGACCTGCTGACCATCAAGACACTGACCGGCCGCCTGGACCATATGACAGTAGGCATGTGCGGCGATTTAAAATTTGGAAGGACCGTACACTCCCTGATCAATGCCCTGGTCCGCTACCCCGATGTAAAATTTGTCCTGATCTCTCCTGAGGAATTAAGGATTCCCAGTTATCTGCGCAAGGAGGTGCTGGACGCCGGCAATATCTCTTATCTGGAAACGGACCGGCTGGAAGAAAACCTTCCCGATCTCGATATTCTATATATGACCCGGGTACAAAGAGAGCGTTTCTTCAATGAAGAAGATTATATCCGCTTGAAGGACAGCTTTATCCTGGACGCAGCCAAGCTGCAATACGCAAAAAAAGATATGTATGTACTCCATCCGCTTCCCCGGGTGAACGAGATTTCTACAGAGGTAGACAACGATCCCCGGGCAGTCTATTTTAAACAGGCGCAGTTTGGAGTCTATATCCGGATGGCTTTGATCATAAAATTATTGGAGGTGGAGATACCATGTTAAATATCGGCGGATTAAGGCAGGGCATTGTGATCGACCATATCCAGGCAGGGGGAGCCATGAAAATATATGAATACCTGAACCTGGAGAAATTAGACTGCTCTGTAGCCATTATCAAAAATGCCCGCAGTAATAAAATGGGCAAAAAGGATATCATTAAGATTGAAGGCCCCCTTACCATTGACATCAATGTACTGGGAGTCCTGGATCACAATATTACGATCAACATCATCGAGGATGACAAGATTGTGGAAAAGCGCAAGCTTTCCCTTCCGGACACCGTTACTAATATCATTAAATGCAGGAACCCCCGCTGTATCACCTCTATTGAGCAGGAGCTCCCTCACAGCTTCAAGCTGACCGACCGAAAGAACCGGATTTACCGCTGTATTTACTGTGAATCCAAATTTAAAGGAAATTAATTTCCGCATGCCTGGAGTTACTCCCCATCCTCTTCAATGACATGGATCTCCAGAAAATCAAATTCAATCTGGTCGATAAAATTATCCTGGTAAAACCGGGTCTTATCATTGCGCTGGAACTCCTGGATATTTTTATCCAGCCAGATTGGCTTACTCAGATCAAAAGCATAGCAGATCTCCTCCACTGCATCAAACACTTTCCTGGTGCGGTTTTTCTCTGATGCGCTGTCAACCACAGTAATATCCTTTATCATCCGGTTATCCTTAAATTCCTTTGCCCACATACGAAACATAGAGTACGCCTCCTGCCTTGTTGTAAATCTCTTTTCGGAGCATGATCCCATCCTGGGTCATTTTCTCCTCCTGATCTGTTCCTGTAACGGTCTGCGCATCTTCTTCCGCGTAACTTCCACCAGCCCCAAGGCTGTCATATCTACTACCGTAGTCTGTACCGGATCTTCTGCTACCGCCTCCCGCAAGGTTTGCAGCAATTCCTGCCGGTCCTCCTCCGAATCCATATCAATAAAATCGATCAAGATCATCCCGGAAAGATTCCGCAGGCGCAGCTGCCGTCCGATCTCCCAGGCTGCTTCCCGGTTTACCCTCCGGTATGTCTGCTGGATATCCTTTTTCCTGGAGATTGCCTTTCCCGTATTCACATCAATCGAGATCAGGGCTTCCGTAGGCTGGATGACCAAATAAGCCCCGCTTTTCAGCCAGACCTTAGGCGCCAGGGCATGCTCCAGGGTGGAGGTAATATTATATACGGCATCCAGCTTGCCTCTAGCCGGATCCCAAAGCGCAAGCCGCGACAGCTCCCCGGGGGCCGAAGCCTCCAGATATTCCCGGATAGACTGATATAGCTGGGGATCATCGGTAAGGATCTGCTGGATCTTCTCCCCATTGCCATCCCGGATCTCACAGAGATAGCCGGCAGGCGCCTGGTACAGACAGGTAAACGGGGTGCGGTGAATTCCCTGGGTAACTAAAAGCCGATACTGCTGGATCAGTTGCTCCATTTCCCATCGGAGCATCTCCTCTTCTGCCTGGGCACTGTTGGTCCTGGCGATAAAGCCATATTCCGGGCAAGAGTATTCCCCAAGCACCCCTGCCAGCCTCTGGCGCAGGGCCTTATCCCCCAGCTTTTTGGATACGCCGGCCTGTTGCTGGCCCACAGTCAGCACCACATATCTTCCCGGCAGCTCCAAGGCCCCGGTCAATGTGGGCGGCTTGGTCTTCATCGCTTCTTTTGCCACCTGGACCAGAATCTCATCCCCGATCAGTACCCGATCCGCCTGTCCCGGTCCGCTGGTATGAAGCGGCGGATATTTCTCATCCAGAGACAGATATCCCATCTGCCCGGAAGCAAATTCCACAAAGGCGGCATGAATATTTTTTACAATATTACGCACCTTTCCCACATAGATATTTCCCAGAAGGCTTTCCCCTTCAAGCTCCCCGCGGACCTGAAGGATCTTCCCATCCTTCACCTGCAATGACAGGATCTGATCCTCCCATCGGGTGATCAAAAGCTCTGTATTCTTCCCTTCTTCCATTGCCGCTCAGCCCTCCCTCTATCGGTATTTTGACAAAGGGACCAGGAGGCAGGGGGCCTCTCCGTTTAAAAGATGTACCTCCCCCTTTTTCCCATACTGGTCCCCATACATTTCCAGACGATGGATCTGATATGCCAGCGGGTCATATTCTATCCCTGCCTCACGGCAAAGAGCTTCCATCAAAAGCTCCGGCTTAATATTGACCACGCTCCCCGCCGTCAGCTGGCAATACAGGATAGGCGGATATTCCTTCTGGTCGATGGAAAGGGATGCATAGCTGCCTCCTGTATGCCTCTCGAATACTTCCCTGCTGGTAGACGCGCAATAAATATTGAGACGGATATTCACTACCTTCTCCGACCGCTTTGTCTTTTTCCTGATCAGGATTTCCTCCTGGGATAAAAGTCCTTCTAATAATTTCTGGGTCTTGCCTATGTCCTGAAACTGGGACATATGATCAGGTTTTCCTGCGATCAGATAATCACAGGCGGCCAGCATAGCCATAGAGGGTTTGGCATCCTCAGGAAGGAGGAGGAAATCCTTCACCCGGATCTCTTCATTCATAGTCTGGTTCATACGTTCTACCATACTCTCCGGCTCCGGGCATTCATCCAGCTCGATATCCATATATTCTGCATCGCTGCTGAGCCCGATCCCCAGGGGAGAGGTAAAGGACATCAGCTGATGCGGAGAATAGCCCTGGCTGTAACTCACCGGAATATGCCCCCGCCGGAAAGCTTTCTGAAAATACCGCATTACATCCAAATGGCCGATAAAGCGCATAGAACCGGTCTTGGAAAATTTAATCCTGGCTTTCATTCGTCCTTACCTCCATACAGACACCGCCCCCAAACCGGGCAGCGCCGCAGCCGGAGCATTGTGCCCTGCAATTGGGAGTGGTCTTCTCTTCCTGCGCATTGTGATACTCTCGCAGTAAAAATTCCTTAGTTACGCCGATATCAATAAAATCCCAGGGAAAGAGCTCGTCCTCTCCCCGTTCCCGGCCAATATAAAATTCCATTGTCAGACCGTGGTCTGCGAAGGCTTTCTGCCAACGGCTATAGTGAAAAAATTCGTTCCAGGAATCGTAAAAACAGCCGGAGCGATAGGCCTGCAGGATCACATCGCAAAGCCTGCGGTCTCCCCGGGCAAAGACTCCTTCCAGAACGGATACATCCGCATCATGGCAATTATACTTAATACTCCGGCCATGGCGCTGGCTGCGTACCTTGTCCAACAGAAAATTCCGCTTTTCCTCCGCCTCTTCCATGCTGTTCATCCTGGACCACTGAAAGGGGGTAAAGGGCTTTGGCACAAAAATGGAGGTGCTGGTCACGATCTGCACCTTCCCATTGCGTTCTTCCTTGGGGATGGTGTAATATTCCCGGGCGATCTTGTCCGACAGAACAGCGATTCCTTCGATATCCTCCCAGGTCTCTCCGGGAAGCCCCAGCATAAAATACAGCTTCACCCGATTCCACCCTCCCCGGAAGGCCTCCTTTGCTCCTCCCAGGATCGCCTCCTCTGTCAGACCTTTGTTGATCATATCCCGCATTCTCTGTGAGCCGGCTTCCGGAGCAAAGGTCAGGCTGCTCTTCCTCACATCCTGTATTTTAGACATCACATCCAGGGAAAACGCATCAATGCGGAGGGACGGCAGCGAAATATTAATCCCTTTATCGGTAAATTCATTGATCAGCCAGTAGACAAGTTCCTGTAATTCTTTATAATCACTGGAGCTTAACGAGCTTAACGAGATCTCGTCCTGCCCGGTAGATTCCAGCATCTGTATGGCCCTCTTTTTCAAAAATTCCAGCCCCCGGGGACGGATAGGACGGTACAGCATTCCCGCCTGGCAGAACCGGCAGCCGCGGATACAGCCCCTCTGGATTTCCAGCACTACCCTGTCCTGGGTCACCTTAATATAAGGCACCAGCGGCTTTTCAGGATAAAAGGTATCCGACATATCCAACTCTACCTGCTTTACCACATGCTCCGGCGCCTCAGGAATATTAGGGGCAAAACTTTTCAGAGTGCCATCCGGATAGTACTCCGGATCGTAAAACTGAGGCACATAGATCCCCGGTATCTGCGCCGCCTGCTTTAGATATTCTACCCGTTCCCTTCCCGATGCCTTCCACTCCTTGTAAGTGTCCAGCAGCTGTCCATATACGGTCTCTCCCTCTCCGATATAGAACATATCAAAGAAATCAGCAATAGGCTCTGGATTGTATGAGCAGGGGCCTCCGCCGATCACAAAGGGATGTTCCCTGGTGCGGTCTGCCGCCTTCAGAGGGATCTGGGACAGATCCAGGATCTGAAGGATATTGGTATAACACATTTCATACTGAAGTGTGATGCCCAGAAAGTCAAAATCCCGGACAGGATCCTGGCTCTCCAGGGCGAACAGGGGAATCCCCTCTTTGCGCATGATCTGATCCAGATCCACCCAGGGAGAATACACCCGCTCGCAGTAAACATCCTCCCGCTGATTAAACATGTCATACAAGATCTGGATCCCCAGATGGGACATGCCTATCTCATACACATCCGGAAAGCACATGGCAAAACGGATGTCCACCTGCTCCGGATCCTTTACCACCATATTAATCTCGTTCCCGATATACCGGGCCGGCTTTTCTATCTTTAACAGGATCTCATCCCGTAATGCTAATTTCCTCATGCTCCTCCTTTATACTATTGTTCCAAATGTACCATGACAGCCTGCCAGGCCCCTTGCACCCGTTCTTCGAGGGCCTGCCATACTGAGTCATCCTCCAGTCGTTCCTGTACATATTCCCGGTCAAAGCCGCGATAAGAAAAATCATTATAAAAGGCAGCCAATAAGACAAGAAGGAGCACCCAAGCCGTCATCACCCGGAGAAGACGAAAGGGATGCCCTGTAAATTCCTGCTGTGGTGTGGGAGCCTGTGGCAATGCGGACCGCTGGGGCGTCTTTCCAAAAGCGGCCTTTGCCTCCAGAACCCTTTGCTGCCTGCCCCCGAAATGTTCTGGTTCCCGATGATATTCCATATTGTCTCTTCTCCTTCCACCATATGATACTGGTATTATATGGAAAAAGAGAGCCTATTATGCTTATTCCCAGATCAGATCCGGATATTCAATACATCGTTCCCTTGCCAAAAGACCCTGTACCGCATCCAATACATTCGCATTCTCAAAGAGTACCTTATTAACCTGCTCTACAATGGGCATATCCACCTGGTACTTCCTGGCCAGGGCCATAGCCGCCTTGGCTGAGTTCACGCCCTCGACTACCTGGCCGATCTCCTTTAAGGCGGCCTGGGCGGTATATCCCTTCCCAATGAGATAACCGGCATTATGATTACGGCTGTGCTTACTGGTACAGGTAACGATCAAATCCCCAATGCCAGAAAGGCCGCAGAAGGTCTCCGCCTTGCCTCCCATCGCTATTCCCAGCCGGGTAATCTCCGTGATCCCACGGGTGATCAGCGCCGCCTTCGTATTGTCTCCAAAGCCCATGCCGTCAATCACACCCGCTGCCAGGGCGATCACATTTTTAATAGAGCCCCCCAGCTCAATCCCGATAATATCGGGGCTGATATAGACACGGAAACGCTCATTCATAAAGATTTCCTGGATCTGTTCCGCCGTCTCCCGGCTGTCTGCGCCTACTACTACTGTCGTAGGTACTCCCACAGAAACCTCTTCTGCATGACTGGGCCCGGACAATACGGCTACATCTGCCTGGGGAAGCTCCTCGCAGATAATTTCCCGCAGTGTCTTCAACGTATTGTCCTCAATCCCCTTGGCTACATTGACGATCTTCTGGCCCGGCTGGATCATTCCTTTAACGCTGGCCGCCGTGCTTCTCACATAGGGAGAGGCTACAGAGAATACGATCAGATCTGGTGAATCACAAGCCTCTGCTATATCTGAAGTGATAATAATGGAATCCGGCAGTTTTACACCTGGGAGGCGATGGATGTGTTCCCGGTGTTCCTGAAGCATCGCAATCTCCGATTGGACCTTGGACCACAGGACTACCTGATGTCCATTTTTTGCCAGCATAATCGCCAGGGCGGTACCCCAGCTTCCCGCTCCTAAAAAGCTAATCCTGCTCATTCTTCTCCTCCTTTTTATCTCCCCAAAGCTTATTCTCATTGCCATGGATCAGCCGCACAATATTCTGCCGATGTTGGAAATAGGCAAAGGCGGTAAAGAGAAGACTGACCACCAGCATATGGATGAAAAGAGGGTCCTCCCGATAGAACCAGACGGTATTTACCGGGATATACCATGCCACCAGCAGAGAACCGACCGACACATATCGGGTCAGTACTACTGCCAGGATAAAGATGGCGAGCCCGATAGGGATCATGATGGGATGGGCTGCTGACATAACCACAGCGGAGGTTACAGCAATCCCCTTGCCCCCTTTAAAGCCCAGATAAAAGGGGTAATTGTGTCCCAATACAACTCCCAGCCCGAAATAGAGAGATAGGAGATACCAGTTGTCCGCAGTGCCGATAAACAGGCGGATGACCAGAATTGGCAAAATCGCTTTCAGCAGATCTCCGACAAAGGTGATCAGAGCCGGGAGCTTTCCCAAATTCCGGAGAACATTGGTAGTGCCTGCATTCCCGCTGCCCTTGGTGCGGATGTCCATATGATAAAACTTTCCCACAAAATAACCGCAGGAGATACATCCAAAGAAGTATCCCACCAGCAGGCAGAGCAGATTCTGTATCATTTTTTTTCACTCCTTTCCCTTACGATAAAGCGCAGAGGCGTTCCGGCAAAGCCAAAAGCCTCCCGTATTTTATTTTCCAGATACCGGGTATAGGAAAAATGCATCAGCTGCTTATCATTGACAAAAATGACAAAAGTAGGCGGCTTAACGCTTACCTGGGTCATATAATAAATCTTCAGCCTCCTTCCCTTATCTGAAGGCGGCTGCTGCAGGGCTACCGCCTCCGTCAGGATATCATTCAGCACGCCCGTGGCGATGCGCAGAGAATGATTCTGGATCACCACCTCCAGCGTCTCAAAAAGCCTGGTTATGCGCTGTCCCGTCTGCGCCGATATAAACAGGATCTGGGCGTAGGGCAGAAAAGAAAGGATATTTCGGATCTTGTTGGTATATTCCTTAACGGTGTTATTGTCCTTCTCTATGGCATCCCATTTATTCACGGCGATGATCATGCCCCGCCCCCGGTCGTGGGCAATGCCGGCAATCTTAGCATCCTGTTCGGTCACGCCTTCGGTAGCATCGATCACCAGTACTGCCACATCTGCCCGTTCCACGGCAGATACGGTGCGCAGGATGCTGTACCGCTCAATCTCTTCTTTAATCTTATTTTTCCGGCGCAGCCCTGCGGTATCAATGAACACATACTTCTTTCCTTCCCAGACGATCTCTGTATCCACTGCATCCCGGGTAGTACCGGCAATGTCAGATACAATGACCCGGTTTTCTCCCAGAATCTTATTGATAATGGAGGATTTCCCCACGTTCGGTTTTCCTACGATAGCCACCCGGGGACGTTCATCCTCTTCCTCCTCCAGGCCTTCAGAGAACAGGGCAACCACCTCGTCCAGCATATCTCCCAGTCCCAGCTTACTCAGTGAAGAGACCGGGTGGGGATCCCCGATCCCAAGATTATAAAATTCATACGTATCCGGCAGCTGTTTCTCAAAGTTGTCAATCTTATTGACTACCAAAACCACCTTTTTCTGGGAACGGCGCAGCATATCCGCCACTTGGTAGTCAGCATCTACCAGGCCGGTCCTGCCGTCTACCAGGAAAAGCACTACATCTGCCATTTCAATGGCCATTTCTGCCTGTTCCCGTATATGGCGCAGCATCAGGTCATCCGTCTCGGGCTCGATCCCGCCGGTATCCATCAATGTAAAGGTGTAATTGAGCCAGGTTACATCGGCATAGATCCGGTCTCTGGTCACTCCCGGCGTATCCTTTACAATGGAGATCCTCTCCCCCACCATCATATTAAAAAGAGTAGACTTACCCACGTTAGGCCTTCCCACAATGGCTACTATCGGTCTGCTCATAAGTACCTCCCTTCAGAATCCCCTCCAGCAGGGACTTCCCATCTGATTTTACAATACACACCGGTATTTGTAAAGCTTCCCCTATCTGGGATACTGTGATATCATCCAGCAACACTTCCTCGCCGCTCCGCAGCATGTTAGAGGGCAGCAACAGGCATTTCCCCAAATCCCGCCCCTTCAGCTGGGCAATAATATCCTGTCCCGTCACCAGACCGGCTACAGTAATATCTTCCCCAAAGAAATCATTGCGGATGGAAAAGACCTGCAAAGTGATCTGGGGAAACCATTCCCCCAGCTGTTGGCTGCATTGCTTCAAGATCGGTCCAAAAAGTTTCCCAGTCACAAGGGAGAGCCGGACTGGCTTATGCCCTTCCCCTTGCCTCTTCTCATACCCTTCCAATGCCTCCTGCCACTCATCCAGGAAAGAGCGTACCATTCCCACCCCGTTCTCGATCTGTCCGTAGCCCTCATAGGATTCTGCAGGCGGCAGCTCCTGCCCCGCCATCAGATACCATTCGTCACTGGCATGGACAAACCGGGAGCCTAACTTCTCAAGCAACCGTTCCTGCCAACGGGTGATCTGCCCAAGCACGTCCCTCACATCCTGGGAATCAAATTTCTCCACCTGTACCAGGCCCTGTCTGTAACGGGTCATCCCTATGGGGACTACAGACAGGCTCTGCATACTGGGATATAATTCAGACAGATCCCGGATACTCCGGTCCAACTCTTCCTTATCATTCCAGTCCTTGCACAGCACGATCTGGCTATTCATTTCAATCCCGGCCCTTGCCAGCTCATACATCTTGTCCAGCGCCTGCCCGGCAAACCGGTTGTGGAGCATTTTGCAGCGCAGCTCCGGATTGGTCGTATGTACAGAGACATTGATAGGGGCCAGATGAAATTTCTTAATCCGTTCAATATCCGCCTGATCCATATTGGTCAGGGTTACATAATTTCCCTGCAGAAACGAGAGCCTGGCGTCATCGTCTTTAAAATACAAGGTCTCGCGCATTCCCGGCGGCATCTGGTCAATAAAGCAGAAAATGCATTTATTCCGGCAGGAGCGGTATTCATCCAACAGAGCCTGTTCAAAAACAATCCCCAGATCCTCTGTAAAGTCCTTTTCAATCTCCAGCTCCCATTGCTCCCCATCCGGTTTCTGAATCAATACGGTGACATACTCTTCATTAACGAGATAATGGTAATCAAAGACATCCAAAAGCTCCTGCCCATTGACAGATAAAAGGAGATCGCCTGGGGCAATCTCCATTTCTTCTGCAATGCTTCCAGGAAGGATTTCTGCTATTCTGTGACCTTTCATCTTCCTGACCCTTTCCTGATTTAGGACTCCTTTACATTTCCTGCCAGATATTTCTTGACTTTGCGGAACAAAAGATCATCTTCAATAATGTTTCTTGCCTTTGTACCGAAATAATCCTGGAAATGTTCATTCAATTCTTCTTCATCCTTGCACTGATACATGTCCAGATAGCTTTTCAGCTCTTCCTCATACTCTTCCTGGCTGACGCCCAGCTTTTCCTTCTCCGCTATCGCCCCATACACCAGCTGCTTTCCTACATCAGTCTGCGCCGTGCTGACCAAATTCGAGCGGAAATCCTCTGAAGTAGTATTCTGTGACGCCAGATAGTCCGACAGGGTATAATTATTCTGCTGAAGATAATACGTGATCGACTGATTCAGCTGGTCGTACATATCGTCTACCCTGTCCTGGGGATATTCATTTACCTTAGAAGCATTGTAAACTAATTCCCAGGCCATATCCTCTACGGCAGTATCCCGTATATACTGACGGTACTCTTTTGCCGTCTTATAATCTGTCAGATTCTTTTTTACAAATTGGTCTGTCAGCTTGGGAAGGACCGTCTCCCCGTGAATATAATTTACGGTCACCGTAAAGACAGCCTTTTTCCCTGCCAGATCCGCATTGTTCGTGTAAGGATCCGGGAAGGTCACCTTTACATCCAAGGTCTGTCCTGGCGTGGCGCCGATCAGGCCGTCCTCAAATCCGTCAATAAAGGTACCGGAACCAATCTCCAAATCATATCCGTCCGGATAGTCCTTTTTGGTACAGGAACCGCCTTCAAACTCCTTGCCGCCTACCCGGCCCACATAATAGATATTGACCGTATCTCCCTTTTTCACTTTTCCAGTCTTCTTCTGCTGTGGTTTCCCATAATTCTCCAGTACAGTATTAATATTCTCTTCCGTCTTTTCCTCAATCTCCTTTTTAGAAAGGGAAATACTGGTATAGTCTCCTAATGTCACATAATCTCCATTGCGCTGCAGCTCACTGTCCCCACTTGCAGAAGAAGTGTCTGACTGCTCCCTGCCGCAACCGCCCAGAACAGCCGCCATGGCCATGCAGACCATCACCGTCAAAACGGTCTTTCTCATTTTATAAATACTAATACATAGATCCAAAATAATAATCCTCTCTCTTTCTATAAAATGTATACTGTTTATTTATAACACAAACCTGGCAAAAATACAACCAAGAGCCAGAAGCTTCCACAGAATTGACACGCTCCCAAAACCGTGCTATCGTATAATATGCTGTGTAACGCACATGACTAACGCATTGGGAGGGAAATACCTATGTCCAGTAACCCATTTCAGGATTCCATGCCTGTAGCTCCCCTGAAGATTATCGCTATGGAGAATTGCAGCCAGATCGGCCGCCAGATCAATCAATTGATCGTAGAACGCAGGACCAGGGCCTTATCCGAAGAGAACCACCCTACATGGAAGACCCATGGCTATGAAAATGAAAATTATCTGGTTTCTTTTGACTGTCCCAGATTTGGTACCGGAGAGGGCAAGGCTCTGATCCACGAATCAATCCGGGGAAGCGATCTGTTTATCATCGCAGACACGGTCAATTACCAGCAGGCCTATTCCATCCAGGGACAGAATACGCTTATGTCCCCCGATGACCATTTTATGGATCTGAAACGTATTATCATGGCATGCAGCGGACAGCCCCACCGTATTACAGTGATCATGCCCTATTTGTATGAAGGCCGCCAGAATATCCGCCTGACCAATGAATCCCTGGACTGTGCCCAGGCCCTGCAGGAATTAGTGCAAATGGGGGTGGAGACGATCATTACCTTTGATGCCCACGACAGCCGTGTGCAGAATGCCATTCCTATCAGCGGTTTTGATAACTTTTATACCTCCTATCAGTTTATCCGGGAGATCACGGAGACTATCCCGGACATCCATCTGGACAACGGCCATCTGATGATCATCAGCCCGGATGAAGGCGGAATGGCGCGCGCTGTATTCTACGCCACACAACTTGGGGTGGATATGGGCATGTTCTACCGGAGAAGGGATTATACCCGAAAGGTACAGGAAGAGAATCCTATCGTATCTATTGAGTTTCTGGGCAACCAGATCGCAGGGCGGGATGTGATTCTGCTGGATGATATGATCGCTTCGGGAAATACCGTCCTCGAGGTCTGCGCCGAGCTTCGGAAACGAGGGGCGGGGCGCATCATCATCTGCGCTACCTTTGGCCTATTCTCCAATGGACTGGAGGGATTTGACAAAGCATATCACCAGGGACTTTTTGATTATATCTATACTACTAATTTATCCTATTGTCCCGAAGAACTGACAGACAAGCCCTATTACCGTAATGTAGATCTGAGCCGCTATATCGCCCTGATCATTGACACCCTGAACCACGATACCTCCGTCAATGATATCCTGGATGCTACGGAACGGATCCAGGAACTGCTGAAACAGCGCCAGGAATTACGCTAAGGCTATCGGATCGAAAGAAAACCATTTAGATTTCCCCGTTTCCCATCCGTTGCCCGATGGGAATATAGCAGATGTTGATTACAACAGGTACAGACGCCTGACAGATGAATATTTTCCGGCAGGAGCCCGGCTTCTCTCAACAGATACCAGTTGGCCGCCCACAGGTCCAGCTGGTATTTTTGCTCTCCCTCCCGGCCGGCCCTTCCCTTCTCTATAATATCTTTCCAGGCCTCCCTGGGAAAATTCTTCCGGAATTCCTCTGCCACATCTTCACTCACCTCGTAACAGTCCTGGCAGATCGAAGGGCCGATGACTGCTATGATATCCCTGGCCTTGCTTCCCATTTCTTCCATTTTTTCCACGGTAACCTGTCCGATCTTCCTCACAGTCCCCTTCCAGCCGGAATGAGAAGAGGCGACAATATGTTTCTGTGGGTCTGCCAGAAAAAGGGGAACACAATCGGCATAGGAGGTAGCCAGTACCAAGCCCGGCCGGTCTGTCACCAGGCCATCTACCCCCTTCAGCTTCTTTTCTATGTCCTCCCCGGCGCACATTCCCTCATTCGCATAGACTACCTGAACGCCATGCACCTGATCAGACAGAACCAATTTCCGGTAATCCACTCCCAGGGTATTACAGATCCGTTTATAATTCTCACAGACGTTCTCTCTGGCTTCCCCACGGTCCCAGCCCAGGTTCATGCTGGAAAGATACCCTGTGCTCACGCCGCCCAGCCGGGTAGAAAAAGCCAGGCTGAGCCAGTCCAGCTCCTCCATCGAATGGAACCGCAAAAGAGGCGCCTGACCGGGATGTTCTTCCAGATATGTCTCCTCCTCCTGATACCATCGGGCGTAGGCTTTTCCCTTTTCCTTCAGCTCTTTCCCGGACTTAACCAGCATTTTTTCCATCCTGCGCTCCTTCCTACCAAAGACGCCCCTCTGCATCAAAGGCATCCCTATAATGTCTTAATTCTTCCCCACAGATTGCCACCACATCGAAGCGGCAAGGCGTCTCCACGGGATATTCCTTACAATACAGATAATATCTGGCTGCTTTCAGAAGCCTTGCCCGCTTTCTCCCCGTCACTCCCTCTTCCGGTTCCCCTGCCCTGGCATTCTTCCGGTATTTTACCTCAACAAACGCAAGGATATCCTGATCTCTTGCCACAATATCCAATTCTCCCTGACGGCAGGTAAAATTCCGGTCCAGGATCTCATATCCTTTCTCCTTCAAATAAAGGATGGCCTTTTCCTCAAAAGCCATCCCGACTGCCCTGCTGTTCTTTTCCTGTTTCATCGATTCAGGAGTTCCTCCTCTTATCCATTACCTTGCCCTTGATATGGTCCATGGAATCCACAAAGACCAGGACCTCAGCCACTACCTGATATAACTCTGGCGGAATGTAGGCTCCAATCTCCACATCTTCCAGGCTGCGGGCCAGACGGGCATCCTGATGTACCGGTATTTCCTCTTGCTGCGCCACATCCAGGATTTTCTCCGCCAGATAGCCTTTCCCGGAAGCGATCACCTTAGGCGCCACATCCTCCGGTTCATATTCTAACGCCACCGCCGTTTTCTCCCGCCGGTCAAGAGACCTCTTCCCATTGGGAGAATGAAAATATTTAAAATCTTTATCATCAGCCATAGCTATATCACTCCTTTACAAAGTGTGTAATAAAAGTTTTGCGATGGATCGGACAGGGACCATATTTTTTTAATGCTGCAATATGAGCCGCTGTGCCGTATCCGCTATGATTTGCAAAACCATATTCCGGATATTCCATATCATATTCCAGCATAATCTGGTCTCTGGTCACCTTTGCCAGGATGCTGGCAGCGGCAATAGATACACTTTTCGCATCTCCTTTGACGATTCCCACCTGTTTGATATTCAAACTGGGAACCGTGATCGCATCCACCAGGAGCATATCAGGAGCAACATCCAGTTTTTCTACAGCCAGCCTCATGGCTTCATAGGTAGCCTGAAGGATATTGATCTCATCGATCCGCTCCGGCGGCACCATTCCCACTCCGTATGCCACTGCTTTTTCTATAATTTCCTCATACAGCATCTGACGGCGTCCCGGGGACAGCTTTTTGGAATCATTCAGATGCAGGATCTGGCAGTCTGGAGGAAGAATGACAGCTCCCGCCGCTACCGGTCCCGCCAAAGGGCCTCTTCCTGCTTCATCAATGCCACAGATGCAGCTATAATTCATGGCCTGATATTTCTTCTCAAATTCTTTCATTTTCTCCAGGCGGAGCAGCTCCTTGCGTTCCTTTTCCTCCATCCGTCTGTATTGGGCAATCAAGCTCTGCACCCCGGCCCGTTCATCGGCCTGATACAACTGCAGAAGTTCTTCCCTGGCGTTTCCCTGAGTCCGTGCCAATTGTTGCTTGATCTGTGTAATTGACTTTTTGTTTTTTTCCATAATACTCCCATCCCGCATCACCAGATGCCCTATCTATCTGGTCAATGTCCCAAAGTGATTTAAAGGCCAGGTACAGAGCCATGCCTCTCCCAGGATATCCGACCGGTTGACCAGCCCTACATAGGCGCTTCTGCTGTCGGTACTCATATTCCGGTTATCCCCCATTACAAAATATTCATCATCCGCCAGAACCAATGGCTGGGATGCCTCTCCCGGATCCAGGATATCAGACAAGGCATATTTATCATCCTCCAATGGCTCCTGGTTGATATAAACCCTTCCATCAATAATCTGTACAGTCTCTCCCGGAAGACCGATCACTCTCTTAATATAATAAGTATCCTCCTCTTCCTCCATCTTTCCGTAGGATACAGGAAAGACCACTACATCATACCGCTGAGGATCCCTGAAGTAATAACTGAGCTTCTGGATGATCACAGAATCACCATTGGAAAGCGTAGGTTCCATAGATTCGCCTTCCACTGTAGTCTGATGGGCTACAAAATTTGTCACGAAGGCGGCGAAAAAGTAGGCAATCCCCACACAAAATACCAGAATCACGATATTGTTTACTAAACGAGCGGCCGCAGACATATGCTTTCTTTTCTGTTTTCTGCCAGCCTTTCTGGTCTCCTCCCGGGAATATTCTCCCGCAACACTTTCCTCTGGCAATGCCTCATTTTCCCAGTCTTCTGTGGATGCTCTCCCGGGAAGCTTTTGGATCAGCCCCTTAGCCATCTGGCGCAGCGTAGATCTCCTGTCCTCCGGAATCTCCTCCCAATCCTGGATCTCCTGGGCTTCCTCTCCCTTACGCTGACGATTCTCCTCCATGGCGGCATTGATATCCTCCAGAGTCCGCTCCTCCGGAGTCAATTTTTCCTTTAAGCTGTGAAACAATCTTTTCACACTGGCAAAGTCAAACTTAATTGTTATCTCATAAGTATGCTTGCCATCCTCCGGCAGTTGCTTGATCGCATCTGCCTCTTCCACCGTCTGGGCGCTTTCCTTTGCCTCATGTAGCTTTGTGATCGCCTCCTGGGCTATCGCATTGGCTGCCTTTTCCTTCTCTGTCATGCCAGTATCCGGCAATGAACTCTTGCGGAAAGGTTCTATATGGCGCTGCGCCGGCTGTTGTACGGCCTGAGGTGTTGGCTGCATCGGCTTTTCCTGAACGCCCTGAGGCGGCTCAAGCTGCGATGCCTTTTGTGCCTGGACAGCTCTCTGTCCCGGCTGGGCCTGTCTTTGAGCGGGCTGTGCCTGTGCGGTCCTCTGTCCCGGCTGGGCCTGTCTTTGAGCGGGCTGGGCCTGTGCGGCCCTCTGTCCCGGCTGGGCCTGTCTTTGAGCGGGCTGTGCTTGAACAGCCCTCTGTCCCGGCTGGGCCTGTCTTGGTGCCGGCTGTGCCTGTGCGGCCCTCTGTCCCGGCTGGACCTGTCTTGGTGTGGGCTGTGCCTGTGCAGCCCTCTGTCCCGGCTGGGCCTGTCTTTGTGTTGGCTGTGCCTGTGCGGCCCTCTGTCCCGGCTGTACCTGTCTTTGCGTGGGCTGGGCCTGTGCGGCCCTCTGTCCCGGCTGGGCCTGTCTTTGCGTGGGCTGTGCCTGTGCGACCCTCTGTCCCGGCTGTACCTGTCTTTGCGTGGGCTGGGCCTGTGCGGCCCTCTGTCCCGGCTGTACCTGTCTTTGCGTGGGCTGGGCCTGCACGGCCTTTTGTCCCGGCTGTACCTGTCTTTGCGTGGGCTGGGCCTGCACGGCCTTTTGTCCCGGCTGGACCTGTCTTTGCGTGGGCTGTGCCTGCACGGTTCTCTGTCCCGGCTGTGCCTGCCTTGAGGCCGTTGGTCCCTGCGTCATTTTCTGAGGCTGGCGGGATACGGTCTGCTGTACTGTCTGCCTCTGGGAATCTCCCTGGGACTGGGCCTGCCGCCGAACCGGCTGCCCCTGACTCCCTCTCTGGGGCTGGCTGGGTACCGCCCCCTTCGCTGGCGGCGTCTGCCCAGAGCCTTGCGGCTGAGGCGATGCCAGGGATCTATGTACTGCTCCCTGTGACTGAGAAGAGGGTTCAGGCTTCGGTGACACTGGCACAGACGGCTTGGAGGCTGCTGGATTCGCCTGTCCCTGCGTCCGGTTTCCTGGCTGGCCTGTTGGCGCCGGCTGTGGCGCCTTTTGTCCATCATTATCCAAAAAGGATTTTAATTCCCTGCAAAAGGCCAGGCTATCCTCAATCAAATCCTCATCATACATAAACCGTTCCCCCTAAACGAAAGTCTGGCATTATCCCATTATTCCGGGCGTTCCAGGCTTATCTTTCCTATCTTCCCATTTCTAAAATCATCTATCAGGTATCTTGCAGCTTTGTCCAGATCCAGCTCTCCACCAGCCTTTAAGCATCCCCGCCTTCCTGCGATCTGTTCCAGCTGCCTGATCTCATCTTTTGCCTGTTCTGTCTGATAAAAGGCCGCCACCTTATCCGGATAGCTTTCCTGTAAAAATTTCAGTAATAATATGCTTAACTCATAGATATTATATAGCTCATCCTTAATAGAACCTATGTAAGCCAGGCGCAGCCCTACTGCCTGGTCATCGAATTTAGGCCAGAGGATGCCGGGAGTATCCAACAATTCCACGTTCTTATTTAAACGGATCCACTGCTTTCCCTTGGTTACACCTGGCTTGTTCCCTGTCCTGGCGCAGGCTTTCCCGGCAAAACTGTTAATAAATGTAGATTTGCCAACATTGGGGATCCCTACGATCATTGCCCGGATTGGCCGGTTCAAAATCCCTCTTTTGCGGTCACGCTCTATTTTTTCCTTACAGGCCTTTTGGATCACCTGATGAACCTCCCTGACCCCTTTCCCGGACTTAGAATTCACCAATGCGGTAAAATAGCCTTTTTCTTCATATTCCCTGACCCATTCCTGGGTCACTGCATCATCTGCCAGATCTGATTTATTCAGTAGCAGGATACGGGATTTTCCGTTTGCCAAAGCATCAATGTCTGGATTCTTGCTGCTATAGGGTATCCTTGCATCCACCAGCTCAATGATCACATCGATCAGCTTCAGATCCTCCTGCATTGCTCTCCTGGCCTTTGTCATATGGCCGGGATACCATTGAAATTCCATACTTTTCCTCATTTCCCATGTATACTTATTCACTCTCTGAAGCCGGCTCTTCACCCAGTCCTTTTCGGAAGGGATCGATCTGACCGATAAAGGCAAAGGAATTCAAGCGAACCCATGCTTTGCCTATGATATCTCCCCGAAGTATATTTCCAATATTGGCATTCCGGCTGTCCTCACATTCATTTCGGTTGTCACCCAGCATAAAGTATTCTCCCTTCTCCAGGGTAATCTCCTGCAGGGCCAGCCCTCCATTCTCCATCGTTGGAAAATCCAGTTTCTCCTTCAGTTCTTTCCCATTAATATAGACCTTCCCTTCCTGGATCTTCACCGTCTCTCCCGGAAGGCCGATCACTCTCTCTAAAGTAACGTAGCTGTGTTCAGAGCCATTTTCCTGTACTGCCACCACATCATTCCGATGGACTTTATGCATTTGATAAGACATTTTATTAATGAGAATGTTGTCCCCATCCTTCAGAGTTGGACTCATATATTCCCCAGAGACCGTCATTGTCTCCAAACCATATTGGGTAATCCCATAAGCAGCCACAACCACCAGTACAATCTCCACCAGCGTGATCAAGATCTTTAATACTGTCTGCTTCGAGATACGATGTTCCTCCAGATCAAAATCATATTTCATGGATCATCCTTCCTGGTTTTCCGACTGGAGTCTCCGAAGTACCCCAATCCCCTGTCTCGCAATGATTGTCTCAAAATGTTCCCGGCAATATTGCTCAATATAAGGCTGCTGGGAACACCATACGGAAAACTCAGAAATAGACTCGCAAAGCTGCTGATATTCCTGAAGCTTTAATTTGCCTTTTTTTATCAAAAGATAATATTCTCTGGTATCTGTATCCTTATATACACTGCTGTTTACAGGCTTGTCTATGTTCACCATAGCGGCAAAGCGCTCCAAATCTGCGAAGGATTCCAGGCGGTAAGCCCGGGGCGCGCACAGAAGCTTCCGCTGCTTTTCCCGCCGCTTTTTCTCAACCTCTTCCATATGTTTGCGGTATTCATCTGCCAGCTGCTGATCTGCCTCAGACAAGCCCGGCGCCTTATCCCCGCCGGCAGGGCTGTCAGTATCCCCGTGACGGTGATGGATCAATTCCTCCGGCACACCATCGGATATGAGATTGGCCAGCTGCTGAATATGCTGGAGCATGCTCTGCATCCCATCCTCCCGTTCCCGGTCAGAAAAGGTGATCGCCAAATCATTATTGGGCATCTTCATAATCTGCATGGACACCATGCCGCTTTTTGCCTCATAGCCAACTTCTTCTCCTGCCCGCTCTACAATATGCTCCAGAAAATTTCTGGATTTCTCCTGGTCCGAGAAAAAGTCTTCTATCTTGAAACCATATGCGTTCATTTCTTCCTCAGACAGGATACATTGCACTGTGTTTCTGTCAATCCTGCGAAAATCCATAAACATCCTCCCCTTTTCTCTTCTTATCTTAGTCCCACCAGCCTTATCTGTCAAATCTGCGGCAGTTCTGGACAAATCTCTTATTATTTCAGAAACAGGGCAAAGCTGCCTAACACAACAATGCCAAGAAAAATCCTGTACCAGCCAAATACTTTAAAGTCGTGCTTCTTGATATATCCCATCAGGAACCGGATTACCAGCACCGATACCAGAAAGGCGGTCACCATCCCGGCCAACAGCACCGCGATCTCCAATCCCGTAAAAGAAACCCCAAACTGGAGAAGTTTGACAAGGCTTGCGCCAAACATTACCGGTACTGCCAGATAAAAAGTAAATTCTGCAGCAACCGTACGGGACAGCCCAAGGATCAATCCCCCCACAATCGTAGCGCCAGAACGGGAGGTTCCGGGAAAAACAGCGGCGATCAGCTGGAATACACCGATCAGAAAAGCCGTCTGATAAGAAATCTCTGCTATGGATGTGATCCTGGCTTCTCTGGCCTTATTCCAATTCTCCACCCAAATAAAGAGAAGGCCGAACAGTATCAGCATTACTGCCACCGTCTGATAATTATAGAACCAGGCCTCCAGTTGATCCCCGAAGGCAAATTCTATAATGACCGCCGGAATGCAGGCCACAACAATCTTAAACCACATAGAAAAGATATCCTTCTTTATGTATCCCTTTTCTGCTGTGGTAAAGGGCCACAGCTGATTCCAGAACAAAAGCACCACCGCCAGGATCGCTCCCAGCTGAATCACCACCAGATACATTTCCATGAAATCTTCGCCCATATTCAGCTTCATAAATTCATCCAGCAGGATCATATGCCCTGTGCTGCTGACGGGGAGCCATTCGGTGATCCCCTCTAAAATGCCAAAAAGAATAGATTTGACGATCTCAAACATTGCAGAATAACCTCGCTAATAATTATAAAATTCTACGTTATAGTATATAAGAAGATACAAGAATCCACAACTCTTTTTTTGGAATTTCCAAATTTTTAAATCTGGCGCCTTTTCTTATTATAGCCTTTTCTGTATAAAAATGGGGGAATTTCCCTTACGGCAAAAAAGGCAGAACCTGCGTCCTGCCTTTTCTTATGTTGATATAAGCTATGATCGCTCTTATCTTACTACCTTTTTCAGCTCCTCTGTCAGCTTAGGAACGATCTTATTCAGGTCGCCTACGATCCCGTAGTCTGCCACATCAAAGATCGGCGCCGTATCATCCTTATTGATGGCAACGATGATATCTGACTCCTCCATACCAGCGGTATGCTGGATCGCACCGGAAATACCGATAGCAAAGTATACGTTAGGGCGAACCGTCTTACCGGTCTGGCCTACCTGCAGTTCCTTAGGCATCCAGCCGTTATCCACAACAGCGCGGGAACAGCTTACAGTCCCTCCGATTGCATCTGCCAGTTCCTGGAGTATTTTAAAGTTCTCGGCGCTGCCTACACCACGTCCGCCGGATACCAGGATTTTAGCGTCCATAATATCTACTGTATCGGAAATCTCTTTCACGATATCTACGATCTCCACATATTTATTGTTGGGCGTAAATCCCGGATTATATTCGATCACTTCAGCCTTTGCACCGGCAATCGGTTCAATCTTCTGCATAACACCGGGACGTACCGTAGCCATCTGTGGACGGTTATCCGGGCAGGCAATTGTAGCGATCGTATTGCCGCCGAATGCAGGACGTGTCATCAGCAACTGGTTGTGCTTCTGCTCCTGTCCGGGAATGGCATTGATCGGGAAATCACCGATCTCCAGTACTGTACAGTCTGCCGTCAGGCCGGTAGCTACTCTTGCAGACACGCGAGGCCCCAGATCCCTTCCAATAGCTGTTGCACCTACCAGAACGATCTCTGGCTTATATTCATTGATCACAGATGCAAGGGCATGGGCATACGGCTCTGTTCTGTAATCCTTCAGCTGGGGATCATCTACAACGATCACCTTATCTGCACCGTATTCTGCCAACTGATCAGTAAGCCCTTTTATTCCGGAACCAACAAGCACTGCCGTCACTTCTGTATTCAAATCTGCGGCAAGCTCCTTTGCTTTTCCCAGCAATTCAAAAGCGATACTGCTTAATTCATTGTCTACCTGCTGCGCAAAGACATAGACACCCTTATATTCTTCTAAACCCATTTTAGTCACCACTTTTCTTTCATATTATTAGATTACATGCTTCTCTTTTAATTTGTCCATAATATAGGTTACTGCCTCATCGGCCTCCAGTGTAACCTTTTCTCCGGCTCCCTTTCTCACTTTGTCAGAAGCCTTTGCAATCTTGGTAGGAGAACCTGCCAGACCAAGGTTAGAATCATCTACATCCTTGAGATCCTTTCTTCCCCATACCGTAATCTCCTTGTCGTAGGCATCAAAAATGCCACCCGGAGTCATGTAACGTGGATCGTTCAGCTCAGAAAGAGCTGTGATCAGGCAAGGCATCTTTGCCTTTACGATATGATATCTATCATCATACTGACGCTGTACTACTACGCTGTCCCCCTCGATCTTGATATCCTTCGCATAAGAGATCACCGGGATATCCAAATGCTCGGAGATCTGCGGGCCCACCTGCGCAGTATCGCCATCAATTGCCTGACGGCCTGTGATGATCAAATCATAATCAATATTTCTAAGAGCGCCGGCAAGTGTAGTGGATGTTGCCCAGGTGTCGGCTCCGCCCAGCACCCTGTCTGTTACAAGGATCCCCTTGTCTGCTCCCATAGCCATAGCCTCCCGAAGCACTTCCTCTGCCTTGGGAAGACCCATTGTCAGTACAGTAACCTCTGCACCGTATTCGTCCTTTATTCTCAGCGCTGCCTCCAGGCCTGCCTTATCATCAGGGTTCATAATGGCAAGCATTGCGCCTCTGTCCAGGGTACCATCCGGATTAAATTTTACTCCGCCCTTGGTATCTGGAACCTGCTTTACACATACTACTATTTTCACGGCATTGTCACTCCTTGTCTATATTTTTTGTCCGCATATTGCGCCTTTTCTGATCTACCGGTCCTATTTTAATAAGGCTCCTGAGATAACCATACGCTGAACCTCAGAGGTTCCCTCGTAAATCTCTGTGATCTTGGCATCGCGCATCATACGCTCTATATCGTATTCTCTGATATATCCATAACCGCCATGCAGCTGTACTGCCTTTGTAGTCACTTCCATAGCAACCTCTGCTGCATAAAGCTTTGCCATAGCAGCCTCTACAGAATAGGATACCTTCTGTCCGTCTGCAAACTCCTGTTTCTTCAGGGCCGCCTTATATACCAGGTTCTTGGCAGCTTCTACCTTGGTTGCCATGTCAGCCAGCTGGAACTGTGTATTCTGCTGTGCGGAAATGGAACGCCCAAACTGCTTTCTCTCTTTGGTATATTCAACCGTTCTCTCCAGCGCGCCCTCTGCAATACCTAATGCCTGGGCAGCAATACCGATACGTCCTCCATCCAGGGTATGCATTGCGATAGGGAAACCTTTTCCTCTCGGTCCTAACAGGTTCTCCTTGGGTATTCTGCAATCCTGGAAGATCAGCTCATATGTGGAAGATCCACGGATACCCATCTTCTTTTCCTTCGTGCCGAAGGAGAAGCCAGGGGTTCCCTTCTCTACAATAAATGCAGAGAATTTCTTTACCTTTCTTCCTCTCTTATCCTCTACCACATCGGTGTAAGCGATCACAATATAAATATCAGCCACCTCACCATTCGTGATAAAGCACTTGGAACCATTCAGGATCCATTCGCCCGTTGCCTCGTCCTGTACAGCCTTGGTCTGAACACCCTGGGCATCGGTACCGGCGCCCGGCTCTGTCAGTCCAAAGGCTCCCAGCTTTTCTCCTTTTGCGAGAGGAACCAGATATTTCTGCTTCTGTTCCTCCGTACCATAGGTCAGGATCGGATCTGCGCACAGAGAAGTATGTGCGGATACGATAACGCCTGTCGTGCCGCAAACCTTAGAAAGCTCCTCAACACACATAATATATGTAAGGATATCGCAGCCCTGTCCGCCATATTCCTTGGGAATAGGGATCCCCATAAATCCCAGTTTCTCCATCTTTTCTACATTTGCCATCGGAAACTTCTCTGTCTCGTCAACCTCTTGAGCCATAGGTTTAACTTCGTTTTCAGCGAAATCCTTAAAAAGCTGTCTCGCCATTTCATGCTGTTTACACAATGTAAAATCCATGCCTTGTTTTACCACCTTTCAATATATTTACGCATCTGCCGCAGCCAGACGCTCCCGTATTTCCTCCGGCCCCTCCTTCCAGGGAGGCCGGGAAAACCGAATATGTATTATGCACAGTGATGATTTCTATTTACTATAATCATAGAAGCCCTTGCCTGTCTTGATGCCCAGCTTACCTGCACGCACCATCTTTCTCAGCAGTACATGGGCGCGGTATTTGGAATCTCCTGTCTCCTTATACAGTACATCCATGATCGCAAGGCAGATGTCCAGGCCAACCAGATCGCCCAGAGCCAAAGGTCCCATGGGATGATTGGCGCCCAGCTTCATGGCAGTGTCGATACCCTCTACAGACGCCACACCGTCTGCATAGATCCCTACTGCCTCATTGATCATCGGGATCAGGATCCTGTTTACTACAAAACCAGGAGCCTCTTTTACCTCTACCGGCTCCTTGCCAATCTCTTTAGAGATAGCAACAATCTTATCATTAATCTCGTCCGTTGTATTCTCACCACGAATAACCTCGATCAGCTTCATGACCGGCGCCGGATTGAAGAAATGCATTCCAATGACCGGTCTGTCCAGGCCTGAACCAATCTCTGTAACAGACAGAGAAGAGGTATTTGTAGCAAAGAGACAATCCTTCTTGCAGATATCCTGAAGCTCCTTGAAGGTCTGCTTCTTCACATCCATATCCTCAAGAGCTGCCTCTACGACCAGATCACAGTCTTTACAGATTTCTTTGGTACCTGTGGTGATCTTGGCAAGAATCGCATCTGCAGCTGCCTGGTCCATCTTGCCCTTGGCAATTCTTTTCTCGAAGCCCTTTGCGATCTTATTCTTGCCGTTTGCAGCAAATTCATCATTGATATCGCATAAACATACCTCATACCCTTCTGTCTGGGCAAATGCCTGCGCAATACCGGATCCCATTGTACCTGCACCAATAACTCCAACTTTCATGATATTACCTCCATAATTTTTATAGTTATCCTGCCCTCTGCCCGGTCTGTTCCCCCTCGCCGGCAAACCGCAGGATCAGAAACAGATTAGCAGTTTTTGAAAGGAACAACCTTCAGCTTCTTTTCCTTATCCTTCTCCAGGAAATTGCCCATGCCAGCCTTCTGATCTTCCGTCTCAAAGCAATCTCCAAAAAGCTTCTCTTCGATCACTACAGCCTGATCCATATCTACCTGCAGCCCTTCATTGATCGCCTTCTTACAGTTGCGTACCGCAATCGGCGCATTCTGCGCAATGACCGCTGCCAGCTTCTGCGCCGCTGCCATCAGCTCTTCCTGAGGATATACTGCGTTTACCAGACCAATGCGCAGAGCTTCCTCTGCCTTAATATTTCTTCCCGTGTAGATCATCTGCTTTGCCATGCCTACGCCTACGGTCCTTGCCAATCTCTGTGTGCCTCCAAAGCCCGGGGTGATCCCCAGCCCAACCTCAGGCTGCCCAAATACTGCATTGTCAGAACAGATGCGGATATCGCAGCTCATTGAGATCTCGCAGCCGCCGCCTAAAGCAAATCCATTGATAGCGGCAATCACCGGTACAGATAACGTCTCCAGCTTGCGGAACACATCATTTCCCTTTTTGCCAAAAGCCTCTCCCTCTGCTTTGGTCAGATTGCTCATCTCTCCAATGTCTGCTCCAGCCACAAAAGACTTTTCTCCCGCGCCCGTCAGGATCAGGCATCTTACTGTACTGCTGTCTACGGAATCCAGCACCTGATCGAGTTCCTCCAACACCTGGCTGTTCAAGGCATTCAATGCCTTGGGCCTGTTGATCGTAATAATGCCTACATAATCCTTTACTTCATATAAAACGAACTCCATAATGTTAATAAACCTCCACTCTTTTCAAAGTATCCGCCATTTGCTACAATCTTTTCTTCCATAACAAAGCCTGTACCCTATTTGCCATAAGGTACAGACCAGACTCCTTTAGGGATTAATTTCTTTCTACAATTGTAGCGCAGCCCATGCCGCCGCCGATACACAGTGTTGCAAGACCCTTCTTAGCATCTCTCTTGGCCATTTCATGAAGCAGGGTAACCAGGATACGGCAGCCGGAAGCGCCTACCGGATGGCCTAAAGCGATGGCACCGCCATTTACATTCAGCTTGCTCAGGTCAAAGCCAAGATCCTTGCCTACAGCAACAGACTGTGCAGCAAATGCTTCATTTGCCTCGATCAGGTCCATATCATTCACTGACAGGCCTGTCTTTGCCATAACCTTTTTGGTAGCTGCCACAGGACCAACGCCCATGATAGAAGGCTCTACACCGGCAAGTGCGCCGCCTACGAAAGTTGCCATAGGAGTTACGCCCAGTTCCTTCGCCTTCTCCTCGCTCATAACAACGATAGCCGCAGCGCCATCATTGATACCGGAAGCATTGCCTGCAGTAACCACACCGCCCTCTTTGCCGGAGCAGCATTTCAGTTTTGCCAGTCCCTCTGCAGTTGTTCCGGGACGGGGACCCTCATCTGTATCGAATACGATGGTTTCCTTTTTCTTCTTGATCTCAACAGGAACAATCTCATCTTTAAATTTACCTGCTACAATGGCAGCTTCGCATTTCTGCTGGCTGTTGGCAGCAAACTCGTCCAACTCTTCTCTGGTCAGTCCCCACTGTTCTGCCACATTCTCTGCTGTGATCATCATATGATACTGATTGAATGCATCCCAGAGGGCATCGTTTACCATGGTATCCACCAGCTTGCCATTATTCATACGATATCCGTAACGTCCCTGCATCATAGCGTAAGGCGCCATAGACATGTTCTCCATACCGCCTGCTACTACGATATCAGCATCTCCGGCCTGGATCATCTGAGCCGCCATATTCACACAGTTCAGGCCAGAACCACAAACAACATTCACAGTAACAGCAGGCGTCTCAACAGGAAGACCTGCTTTGATGGATGCCTGACGGGCCACATTCTGGCCCAGGCCTGCCTGAATAACACATCCCATATATACATGATCTACCTGTTCCGCTTTTACGCCGGCCCTTGCAAGAGCTTCTTTGATCACGATAGAACCCAGAACAGGTGCGGGAGTTGTACTCAAAGCCCCTCCCATCTTACCGATTGCTGTACGGCATGCGCCTGCTAACACTACTTTTTTTGCCATAATTTAAAACCCTCCTTGTTTAATATTAAAATTGCACACAGCATTGGCATTTCTAATCACCATGATATATCAAAGCCACAAATTTATCAAGTATTTTCTCCCCCTGAATCTCCCCAGAGAATTGACTATATACTACCAAACGTGGTATTCTATACTATATCAAGGAGTTGGGCCAGAGAAATCGCCCTCTGGCCCCGGATTTTGTGCTGCGCCAGAATCCGTAGCGTTCGCTTCTCCACTAAAACAGTCGCAGCGCGGAGGCTAAATTATGGATATCAAGACACAATACGAACAAAAACTGACTACTGCGGAAGAGGCCGTAAAGGTCATACAGTCCGGCTGCTGGGTAGATTACAGCTGGGCTACCGGCGCCCCGGATCTTCTGGATAAGGCTCTTGCCAAAAGACTGCCGGAGCTGACAGATGTAAATGTACGAGGAGGGATCGTGCTGGAAGCCCCAGCCATCTTTAGCATCGAAGAACCTGCCAGACATTTCACCTGGAATTCCTGGCATATGGGCGGTATCGAACGGAAAGCCATCGCCCAGGGCTTCTCTTACTATGCACCGATCCGCTACTCCGAGCTTCCCAGATATTACCGGGATTCCACTACTCCGCCAGATGTGGTCTTAATGCAGGTTGCCCCCATGGACAAACACGGTTATTTCAACTTCGGCCCCAATCCCTCCCATACGAAAGCATGTTGCGATGTGGCGGGCAAAGTTATTGTGGAGATTAACGAAAATATGCCGGTATGCCTGGGCGGCTATGATAACGCCATCCATATCAGCCAGGTTGATATGATCGTAGAAGGCCAGAACGCCCCTCTGAGGGAACTGGGAGGGGGAGCCCCTGCTACAGATATTGACGTAGCTGTGGCAAAATACATTGTGAATGAAATCCCAGACGGCGCATGTCTCCAGCTGGGTATTGGCGGAATGCCAAACGCTGTGGGATCCCTGATCGCCCAGTCTGACCTGAAGGATCTGGGCGTGCACACAGAAATGTATGTGGATGCCTTTGTAGACATTGCCAATGCCGGTAAGATCACCGGACAGAAGAAAAATATCGACAAGGGCCGCCAGGTCTTTGGTTTTGCAGCAGGGACCCAGAAACTGTATGACTATCTGGACAACAATCCGGAATGCATGGCAGCGCCGGTAGAATACACGAATGATATCCGCCAGATCTCTGCCCTGGATAATTTTATGTCCATCAATAATGCAGTAGATATCGATCTGTTTGGACAGGTCAATGCGGAATCCGCAGGAACAAAGCACATTAGCGGCGCCGGCGGGCAGCTGGACTTTGTATTAGGCGCTTATCTGTCCAAAGGCGGTAAAAGCTTCATCTGCATGTCCTCCACCTTTACTACGAAGGACGGTACGGTCAAATCCCGTATCACGCCTACCCTGAGTCCCGGCTCTATCGTGACAGACACCAGGGCAAATACCCATTATTTTGTAACAGAATATGGCATCATCAACCTCAAGGGCCTGTCCACCTGGCAGAGAGCAGAGGCAATTATCTCTGTCGCCCATCCTGATTTCCGGGATGAATTGATCGCCGAAGCCGAGAAGCTGAAAATCTGGAGAAAAAGCAATAAACGGTAAGAAGGCAGATCAGGCAGAACTTACATGAAAAAATCCCCTGCAGGGAAGACTATACATCGGTTTCCCACAGGGGATTTTTATTATTCACAAGACAGTTTACGATCCGCCTTCTCCTGGAAGGTTTCGTTTTCCACCAGAAACCGCTCGTGGACCGCTTTGCCAATCAGTCCCTGCTGATCATAGGCTTCCACCGAAAAGACCAGTTTTCTGCCTTCTACTCTCACCAATTCACTGTCACAGACAATCTTCATTCCCACCGGAGAAGCTGCCACATGTTGAAGCTCCACGCTGGTTCCCACACTGCCCCAGCCCGGCTCCAGATACTCCTCCACACTGGTATATGCCGTCTTTTCCATCAGCGCCAGCATGGCCGGTGTGGCAAATACCGCCAGGCGGCCGCTTCCCATCCTTCCGGCTGTAAGCTCTTGTGTCACAGTCAGTTCCTGATGGCCTTTTATCCCTGCTTTTAACATAATCCTCTCTCTTTCTGTCTGCTGTCTTTCCTTTGCCCTCAGCTGCTGGATATGGCGTCTGGCTTTCTGTTCCACCTGATACGGCGGGACATACTGAGGGGAGTAATCCATCAAATACCGTCCCCCTCTTCCTTCGTCCCTGGTATCTATAATCATAGTTTCCCCGTCTCCGGGAAAAAATCCTGAAAATAGGGAAGCCCACTGACCCAGTCACAAAAACTGTGCCACTCCTCAAGTTTATGATCCTTCCTGGCCCGGTATATCGCAATCCCGTTTTCATAAGACATAGTGCAGGTGCGCATCTGATGATAGCTCTCGGGCAGCAGCTGGATCATGCTGTACCAGAGCTTCTTATCCTTCGTCTCCATATATTCCTGGCGCAGCTTTTCCAGGCCGGACACCATACTTTCCATTAACACCCTGGACGCCGGCGTCATATGATCCGTACTGAAATCTGAGATCTCAAAGGGTTTGCTGTGGATACGGTGCATGGTACTGGTGGAATTGGCTACCGTCCCTACCTTATAGGTATCGTATTCCTTCCACCAGTATATGGGAGCTGTAATATCCACAGAAATAATGATCTGGCGGATAAATTTGCGGTGATCGCTGCCGGCCTGGCAAAGACGCTTTGCCAGATCCAGATCCCTGGGCCCCAGGACAAACTGCCCCTGGGCATCCCGGAAGCTGTCGCTCCTGTCCCAGCTATTCAAAGGATTCCTGGCTCCCCGCATGGCATTTTCCAGATTCATAACCTGTGTACGTTCCAATATAATCATTTTCTCTCCATTCCAAATGGACGCATCTGCAGAAAAGCGGATCCCCCATTCTATTCTTCCATTTGTATCGGTTCCTCATCAAACTCCACAGTGACATAGTAGCCTCTCTCCGTCCTGGTCACCTCCTTTACAACCCCCTGCGTAGACTGCAGGCGCTGCGGCAGCTTATAGCAGCCGGACATGGCTACTGCAGGATCAATGATATAGCTGTAATTGAGAGCTGTTTTTCTTTCTGTGATATTTACGGTATCCCCTGCCTTAACCAGATTGGGGCGCTCCATTTTAAACTTCATTTCTCGCATAAGGCCCTCCCGATGTGTCTAACTCCGCTTAATAAACTCTGTCTTGCATTTCGGACAGGTGATCGCGATCTTACCCTTTCCTTTTGGGACGCGGATGCTCTGTTTACAATTAGGACATTTAAAAATCCGATAATTAGCGTCCCGCCTCCTGCCGCCCTTTTTCAACCGGATAAAATTCTTCACTTCATCCCTTATCCTGAGATACCGTTTGTTCTCCTCGTATCTCTGATAATGATTGCGGGAAAAGATGCGGAAATACGTATAAAACAATAGCCCTACCGCCGCCACATTCAATACCAGATCGGCGATTAGGGAAGGAATGAACAACTGGAGCAGCATCAAAACCATGGCGGCAAATACCATAAACTGGGAAAAATGGTCTACTCCGTATCTTCCCTTCATAAACTTATCCAGCTTCTCTCTCATAGGCCTCTCCCTCTCACTTCACAGATAGGATTCCTTTCTCACCGGAAGGTATATCCGATGAGATAATGGATCCCATCTTCCATTTCCTCATAAGTCACCCGGATCGCATCCCCGGTGGCGATGCGTACCAGTGATTCATTATCCACAAAAGGCTGCTTGTATACGTTATGCTCCTGGTCCATGATATAGACTACCGTGCCGTCCTCACCGGGAATGAAGCGGATCTCTTCCACAACAATATCCGCTGTCTTCTCCTCCAGCTCCGCCGGCGTATCTCCCGGATTGGCCGCCAGCAGCTTCTTGTAGTCTGAAAAGACCTGGGACTGGCTGGTCGCCGTGGCTACCAGATTATATTGCTCCACATTGACCATGGCGTACATTTTCACCAGACCTCCGTTATCCTTCAGTACCATGATATACGTAGGCACGCCGGCTACATTAATCAAAGAGGGAAAGGAAGCGCGGTATCCCTTCTCCTGCACCTCTCCCTGGGCGGCCGCCATAGCCGAATGCTCCTCTGCGCCGGAAACACTGTAATACACAGCCTCTGAAGTCCTCTGATTCATCAAAACAAAGCCAATATTAGACTGATCCCCTGTTACTGAGGTGACGCCGGTATAAATCCATACATCATCGCCGATCGTCTTATAGCCATAATCATCGGTCGTCTCCCGGCATCCGCTCTGGCCGATAATGCTATTCCAGAAACCATCTGACAGTGTTCCCATCCAGTTGTATTTCTGCGTCAAAAGTTCCCCGTCATAGACCCGGTCTACCCAGGCAGGGATATCCTTTACCGGATAATATTGGCAGGAGCCGTCCACAGGATCGCAAAGAATAGCGCCGTTTACATCCATACCGCCGAACAGCCCTATCCTCGCTGTCATAGTAGGACAGATATAGCAGGGGTTCCCTGCATCATCGATCTCAAAATAATATCCCCGGATGATCTTGGTGGGATAGTGCAGCTGAACATGGCGCAGCAGATTCTCATTAAAATAGCCGGAGGGGGTATACTTCATCCCCTGGGCCAGGGAAATATATTTTGCCTCGGAATTCACCGGATCGACCTGCACATACCCGGGAATCCCATTTTTCCGGTTATTCCACCATTTAAAGAAGCTGGCGTATCGTAAGCTTGCCACTTTGACCGGTTTGCCGGAGATATTGATCTGGTTATAGTCCGTCTCTACCTCAAACTGGCTGACTACATCTGCCAGGGAACCGATCTTACGGTTGCCAAATATCCGGGCGCTCTCTGTATCCATGAGGGCAATGTCTGTTACCCGTTCCGATTCCTCCATATCTTTGGCAAAGTCCCGGTTCTCAACCTGCAGCAGGGAAGCATAGCTCCTCGCCCGGAAGACAGGGCTGCCTGCCAGTCCTCCTACCAAGAGGACTGCAAAGAAAAGCAGCCCCACACCCAGCAGGAGCTTGGACACAAGAGGAACAGCCGACAGAGAGCGCAGTTCCCGCTTTCCACGGGAAGATATCAATACAGACACAACTGCGCTGAATACAAAAACAACTCCCAGGGTCATCCAGAAGATTGTCTCATGGATATTAATGGAAGGAAACACCAGATAGTAATAGCCTCCCAGCAACAAAACCAAAAGCAGCGCCAACCATATTACGATACTTCTCTTCTTCATCATTCTCCTCCATGCCGCATGTGGCGGCTCTGATAATAAAACCTTATTCTAACAGCGTCACAATCCCCTGCAGTACAAGCCTGGCGTCCTCCGTATCATAAGCGCAGGTGGACAGCGTGACCAGCGGACGGTCCAGGGCAGCCGCTGCCGCCTGGGACTGAAAATAAGACCGGGACTGCATATCTTCTAAATAAGCCTTCTTCTCCTTCCGGGAAGCGAAATTCAAAGTATATACCGAAGAACCGTTTGACGTAGATACGCAGCTGGTCAGATCGATCCGGTAGGCAGAATCCTTCTGGATATAGTATATCACTGGATGCTCCTGGTAATACGCCGGATCCCGGTAGCGTTCCAGAGAGCCAAACATACTGTTATTCCTCATATGATGTCCATAGATGATCGTATTGTCATCCTGAAAAGGGGGACGGTTATTACAGTCTATAAACAGGGAACCTGCCGCATTTCTGGTCCCATCTGGAAGATGGTCCAGATAATAGCTGTTATCCTCTCCCTGCATTACAGGATAATTCACAGGGGTATGGGAGCTATACAGCCATCCCTGGATCTGTTCACTCAGGGAGCCTAATGCGGAAAAATCCACCTGGATGGGAAGCTCTTTCACGCTTCTCTTCCCCTCCCAGCCCGCTTCTTTCTGGTCAATACGAAACGCCTCTGCTTCCTCCTCTTGAAGAGTTACCGCATTATGGGACAACTCCTGGTACACAGCGCCGCCCTTATAATACTGGAACAGGCCCCGGCCGATCACAGCCAGGCAGGCAAGGATCACCAGGACCAACAGAAAAATGATCCGATTCATAAACCGGTTAAAAGATTCTTTGTTTCTTCGTATGTGCGCCATCTTGAATTCCTCCGGAATAACAGGGCGTTCCCCGTTAAAACACAAAAAAGCACGAGACGGGATTCGAACCCGCGACCCTCGCCTTGGCAAGGCGATACTCCACCACTGAGCCACTCGTGCATACTACTGAACGTAGATTATATAATTGTCCCTCTGCTTTACAGCAGAAAAGCACGAGACGGGATTCGAACCCGCGACCCTCGCCTTGGCAAGGCGATACTCCACCACTGAGCCACTCGTGCAGATACTTCCCGTGCCGTAGGATATATTTCTCTCGCAGAATCCCTCTTCCTCACAGACACAAGTAGTATTCTATATGAATTTTCTTGTTTTGTCAACACCTTTTTGCGTTCTCCCTCACCTGCCCTCACCTGCCTCATCTATCCTTTGATCAATGCAATATAGAGTTGTTCCCCCTGCCTGCCCAGATAAGCCGTTGCTTCCGGAAGCTTTTTCTTTCCGCGGTAAAGCTCCACTTTCCCCATCCATTGAATCTTCCATTCTGACCACGGAGCCGGCAGCATTGCCTCTTCCCGGGCTGGAAGCTTCTGCTTTTCCCGTATGGTAAAGCTGACAGGCGCCCCCGGCTGGCAGGAGCATAGGTCGCTGTCGGACATGATCCCTTCTGACGCCGCAAACCAATAAAGCGTTTTCTGTCCGGCAACGCCCGGTGTCAATGTAAATTTCCATTGTCTTTGATCCTCTTGCCCAAGGATCGTACTGCATAACGGAAACGCATCTGTTATCCCGTCTGAAATTTCATGGAACTGCCCGTCCTCTCCCGCCGCCATTTCCTTTTTGCCCCTCTGGCTTTTGGCGGTGGTCTTCTCCGCATTCTGCAGGGGCTGATCCTTCTCCCGGTAAAAATGCAGGCCAAACTGTTCTTCT